>CAIOHJ010000103.1 GCA_903858085.1 uncultured Chloroflexota bacterium | reverse complement strand
CTGTTGATCGACTACCGCGGGGTCGACGCCGTGCCCAGCGCACGTGCGGACTACGCCCGCCTGATCGACCGGGTGGCCGAACGGCTGGCCGCCCACGGCAAGAGTCTGGCAGTGCGGGTTGAGCCGGCTACACCCATCTCCGCCGAGGAGTGGAACACTGGCGGCTACGACTGGCGTGCGTTGAGCCAGGCCGCAGCCACGGTGGTGATTCCTGCACCCATTGACCCGCGCGCCTACGCGGCGGGCGGCGAGCTGGAGCAATTGCTCGCCTATGCCAGCGACGAGGTAGGGCCAAACAAGCTGGCAGTTGAACTGGCCGGCTATTCGGTCGAACGCAGCGGCAACTATCTGCTGCTGAAAGGGTACCAGGAGGCGCTGGCTCCGCTGCTGGGCACCCTTGCAGCAGAAGCAGGCGCCGACAACAGCGTCTCGATCGATCTGGAGAACCCCCGTTTGCAAGGTCAGGTGCAGTGGGACGAGACGCTGGGCATCTATTCGTACACCTATCTGGACGACCAAGGCATGGAGCGGACGGTGTATATCGAAACGGCCGGCAGCCTGGGGCGTAAACTCGACCTGCTGCGCCGCTTCAACGTCACCAATGTGACGATTCAAATGCCAACCAACGGCGATATCGACCCCGCTACGTTGCAGGTGTTGCAGCAGTTTCAGATGGGAGAGACGACTTCCTCGGCGCCGCAGGCCCAGATGGCGGTCGCCTACACCCTCTATGGGGAAGATGGCAGCGTGGTCGGCCAGCAGATCCGGCCGCTGGAAAGCCCACAGGTTGCCTTCCCGATGCCAGAAGGGAGCGGGAAAACCCTGCGGGTCGACGCGCAGCTGGTCAACGCCAATGGAACTGCGCTGACGGCACCCCAGTCTGCCCTCCTCGCTCTGGCAGCCGAAAGTGCCCCTCTCCCAGGCGAGCAGCCCAGCGTCCAGCCCACGCTGTTGTCGGTCGACCAGATTGTCAACGTGCGGTCAGGGCCGGGCACTGCCTTCGATGTGCTGGGACAGATCAGCACAGGCCAGAGCCATCGGGTGAACGGGAGAAGCTCTGCCTCCGACTGGTGGCAGATCGAATTCAACAATGGAAATGGCTGGGTCTTTGGACAGCTGGCCACAGTCAGCGGCGCCAGCGACGCAGTGGCCGTGGTCGAAAATCTACCTGCTGTTGCGGCGGCTCCGGCCCCAGCGGCTGCCCCTGCTGCCGCTCCAGCCCCCGCCCCGGAGGCCGCACCAGCCCCTGCCCCCGCCCCAGTGGCGGCAGCTGCGGCGCCAGCGCCGGTGGCCGCACCGGCAGGGGGGGCAAGCTTTGGCTACGGTGTTCAGATACATGCCGTCGACAACGGCCAGATCTTCCCGATCCTCGACTCGATCGGCGGGCTGGGCTTCAACTGGCTCAAACAGCAGATTGAATGGAAACGGTTCGAAGCAGACGCCCCCGGCAGCATCGACTGGCCTGGCATGGATGAGATCGTCAATGCAGCCGGCAGCCGTGGGGTGAACGTCCTGTTCAGCGTGGTCAATGCCCCAGGCTGGGCGCGCGAGCCGGGCTTCGACGGCAGTGTCGGTGGCCCCCCCCAAGATCCACAAACCTACGCCAATTTTGCGGGCGCAATCGCCGGCCGCTTCTGCGGAACTGCCCTCAAGGCGATCGAAGTCTGGAACGAACAGAACCTGCACTACGAATGGGGCAACAAACCCCTCAACCCTGGCGAATATGTCCAGCTGCTGGCTGCAGCCTACAATTCAATCAAAACTGCCTGCCCAGCCATGATCGTGGTGGGCGGCGCGCTCACACCCGCCGGCAACAACCTGCCCTATGCGATGGACGATTTTACGTACTTGGAGGAGATGTTCAAAGCAGGGGCCAACAGCTACATGGATGTGGTCGGTTCTCATCCCAGCGGCTACAATGTGCCGCCTTCGGTGACCTGGGAGGGCGCCTGCGAAGCCATTCAGAAGACGGGCAACAGCTTCAACGGCGCCTGCGACTCCCCCCACCACTCCTGGAGCTTCCGCAGCACCATGGAGGGCTACCGCAACATCATGAGCGTGTATGGTGCCGGCAACAAGCAGATCTGGCCAACTGAGTTCGGCTGGGCCGCAGGGGGGGCCATGAACCCCAACTACCGGTACGCCGACGACAACGACTACACCGAACAGGCACAGTGGACCGTTGAAGCCTACCAGATGATGAAAAACTGGGGATGGGTGGGCCCTGCGTTTCTCTGGAACTTGAATTTCCGGGTTGTGGCCAACGGCACCGAAAAAGCCCAGTGGGGAATTGTCGACCCCGGCTGGAACCCTCTGCCCGCCTATACGGCCCTGGCCCAGATGCCCAAGTAACCTGTACGGCGGTCGTCGTGCAATCGAACGCAAGGGCGACGCACGCGTCGCCTTTGCGTTTGTCCGGCGGCAGGGCGCGCCCACGCTGCTGGACGACAGGCCCAAGTGAGATTGTTTTGGAAGATGGGTGGACACAGTCACCCCAGATACCAGGAGGACAAAGCATGCAACGGTTGTCTTGCCCCCCTATTCCCATGTGTCGAACCGTTTTCGCCTGCGCGCTGCTTTGGCTGCTGCTTGCCAGCCACATCCCTGCTGCTGCCCAGGTTGAGAACACCGAACGTGGTCAGGTCGCGGTGGCTCGCCTCAATCTGCGGACCACCCCTGTGCTCTCGGCCCCGATCGCCGGCCGGCTGACCCAGGGGACGGCAGTCCAGATCCTAGATCGCAGCGAGGATGGGCGGTGGTACCAGGTGACGACCGCAGACGGGCTGAACGGCTGGCTTTATGCGGTCTATGTGAAAATTGACGACAAAGAGGAGCTGGCGGCAGAGCGCAGTGGTGCCGCACCGGTTTCTGTGGCAGAGCCGGCGCAGGGAGCCACCACGGCTGTCACCACCCCGGCGCGCATGAACGTGCGCGGGGGCCCCGGCACAAACTACCCAGTAGTCGCTTCCGCACCCGCCGGCTCGGTCTACGTGGTGGTCGGAATCAACCCGGCGCGCGACTGGTACCAGGTCAGCGTGCCAGGCCGCCAGGAGCCCGCCTGGATCTTTGCCCGCCTGTCGACACTGAATGGCAGCCTGGAGAGCGTGCCGGTTGCGGAGAATATTCCGGCCCCCCCGGCGCCCGCAGTGGTCCAGACCGCCACGGCTCCCCCGGCAGCTGCCCCTGCAGCCGCCCCCGCAGCCGCCCCTGCCCCCAACACCTCGACCGGTTTTGGCTACGGGATGAGTGTCAACATGTGGCAGGGCGACAAACAGGGGGTGGCAGACCAGATCAAACAGCTGGGATTCGGGTGGGTGAAGCAGCAGGTGCGCTGGGAGTATGCCGAGCCCGAACCTGGTGCCATCCAGTGGCAGGAAATGGATGCGCTGGTGGACACGATGAGTGCCAACGGCATCAACCTGATGTTCAGCGTGGTCACTGCCCCTGGCTGGACGCGACCGTCCTTGGGAGGAACAGGTGGCCCTCCCGAAGACTTTCAGCTGCTGGCCAATTTCCTGGGGGCGATCGCCGGCCGCTACTGCGGTCGGCTGCAGGCGGTGGAGGTCTGGAACGAGCAAAATCTCCGCCGTGAATGGGGGGGGTTCCCGCTGGACCCGGCCCTCTACATGGATCTGTTGAAACGTGCCTACCAGTCGATCAAGGCAACCTGCCCGGCGATGTTGGTGGTCAGCGGCGCCACGACACCAGCTGGCAACAGCGATGTGGCTGTCGACGACATCGACTACCTGCGCGGAATGTATCAAAATGGGCTGAAACAGTACAGCGATGGGATTGGAATTCACCCGAGCGGCTTTGCCAACCCTCCTTCCGCCACCTTCGAAGATTGGGTAGCAGGGACCTACAACGCCCCGTCTCATGTCAACCACCGCAGCTTTTACTTTCTCAGTACGCTGCGCGAATCGCGCAAAGTCATGGCAGAGTATGGCGATACCGCCAAACGGCTGTGGCCGACCGAATTTGGCTGGGGCTCCACACCCAACCCGTTCCCCGGCTACGAGTACAAGGCCCGGATCGACGAGGGCACCCAGGCACGCTGGATCGTGGATTCTTTCCGGATCATGGCGGAGGAGGGCTACGTGGCAGTACCGATGCTCTGGAATCTCAATTACCCGCGCGATACAGAGATGGGGGCCTTCGCAGTGGTTGGACGCCCTGCCTTTGATGCGTTGCGGGCAATGATGGGCCGCTAGAAAGGGCGGATCAGGTGACGCAGATGCGACGGTTTGTTTCTTTTTTCTTTCTGTTGGCCGCCATCGGCTCTCTGGCTGCCTGTGGCGGCGACAGCGATCCAACGCCGACACCGACCAAGACGCCTTTGCCTGTCGTCGCCCCGACAATTGCTCCCACCCCGACAGCGGCCCCAGCGGCCGCCAATCCGCCGGCAGAAGCGCCCCAGCCTACGCCTGCTGCCCAGCCGGCCCCTGTGGTCGAAAAAGTGGCGCGCGTCGCTGTCGACCAGCTCAACGTGCGCAGCGGGCCCAGCACCACAGATGCCATCGTCCGGCTGGCCAATACCGGCGAAACCTTCAGCTTGCTCCGCCAATCCGAGGATGGCCAGTGGCTGGAACTGGGTGAAAACGGGGCTCCGATCGGCTGGGGCGCCGCCGAATTTATGGCAGTCGAAGAACGGGTTGTACAGCCCGCCGCACAGCCCGCCGCCGCACAGCCCGCCGCCGCACAGCCCGCCGCGCAGCCTGCTGCACCGGCCGGTGGTTTTGCCCCTGCGACCATGTCCAGCCCTGACTATGGCGCGCAGGTCTTTGTCTGGTGGCGCGAGGAGATCCGCGATCGAGACCTCGACCTGATGAAAGATGGGGGATTCAACTGGGTCAAACAGTCTTTTTCGTGGGAGTCGATCGAAGGGGCTGGACGCGGGAGCTACGACTGGTCGATCGCCGACCAGGTGGTCTCCCATGCCAACGCACGCGGCCTCAAAATTCTGGCGCGTCTGAGCCTGGATCCTGACCTGCGCGGCTTCTGGGCAGGTGACCCGCCCCAGAACGGCGATGCTTTCGCCGAGTATGCGGGCACCTTGGCCGCCCGCTACAGCTGCCAGCCTGGGGCAATCGGCTGTATCCAGGCTTTCCAGATCTGGAATGAACCCAACCTGGCGCGGGAATGGGGGGGGAAACGCCCCAATCCAGGTGAGTACGTGCAATTCCTGGGCAAGGCCTACCGGGCCATCAAGGCTGCCAACCCCAGTGCGCTGGTCATCAATGCAGGCATGGCCCCGACCGGCGACAACAGCGAAAATGCAATGCCGGACGACCTTTTCTACGAACAGATGTATCAGGCGATGGGCAGCAGCAACGGCTATTTTGACGCCCTCGGCGTCCATGGCGCCGGCTACGCAGCCCCTCCTGAGCTGGATCCGGCCGAGGCAGCCAGCAACCCCAAGTACGGCGGCTATCGCTTTTTTGCCTTCCGCCATGTCGAAGACATCCGCCGGATTATGGAGAAATACGGCGACAGCGCCAAAAAGATCGTGCTGCTGGAATTTGGCTGGACCTTTGACTCGGTCAACGCAGCCTACAAGTGGCATGGCGCCGATGCAGGCATCGATATGTTTGTGCAGGCCGACTATCTCAAACGCGCCTATCAATACGCCGCAGCCAACTGGCCCTGGATCGGGCTGATGAGCGCCTTGACAATGCCCAACCTCGACTGGACCAACGACGGCAACCCGAAGGACGAAGAGCAGTACTGGTGGGCCTTGATGGAGCCGAGCCCGATCAATGGGCTCGAATGGCGTCCTGCCTATATTGAGCTGTGCATCTATTTCAACAGCCTCAAGGGGCAGCGCTGCAAATACGACCCGAACTGAGAGAAACGCCAGCCGGGAGTCTGCCACCGGCTGGCGCAGCCTCTCCTGCAGCCCTCTGATGTGCTCCTCGCCGCTGCCTGTGCACCCTCCCGATCGACTGCGCCTGCACGTCGAGATCGCTGGCGCAGTCCAGGGTGTGGGCTTTCGCCCGTTCGTCTATCGGCTGGCGACCGAACTGGCGCTGGCCGGCTGGGTGCTCAACGATACCCACGGGGTGTTGATCGAGGTAGAAGGGCCTGCCCCCCTCTTGGCGACCTTCCTGCAACGGCTGCCGAACGAGACGCCGCCCAATGCACGGATTCTGCACTGGAGCCATACCTGGCTTGCCGCAACTGGGGCAACCCAGTTCGAGATCCGGCTCTCCGAGCGCAGCGGCGCGCCCTCTGTGTCGATCCTGCCCGATCTGGCCCCCTGTCCTGCCTGCCAGGCTGAACTTTTTGACCCCAACAACCGTCGCTTCCAGTACCCATTCACCAACTGTACCCACTGTGGACCCCGTTTTACCATTCTGGAGGCCTTGCCCTACGACCGCCCCAACACCACCATGCAGGGCTTTGCTCTCTGCCCAGCCTGTCTCAGAGAGTACAACAACCCGCTCGACCGTCGTTTTCACGCCCAGCCCAACGCCTGCCCTGCCTGTGGCCCACAGCTCGCCTTCTACAGCCCGCCTGACGCTGTCCAGCAGCCTGTCCCTTCAGCGTCCTGGCCAGCCCAGGTGGGCTCCTGGCAGCTGAAGGGACAGGCAGAGCAGGCCTTCGACGCTGCGGTGGCCGCCCTGCGAGCAGGCGCTGTGGTTGCCGTCAAGGGACTGGGCGGTTTTCAGCTGATGGCAGATGCGCGCAACGCGGCCACGGTGGCGCGGCTGCGGGCGCGCAAAGAGCGTCCGTTCAAACCTTTGGCCGTGATGGTGCGTGACCTGGCCCAGGCAGAGGCGCTCTGTGTTGTCGAACCTGCAGCCGCCACTCTGCTGGCTTCCAACGCGGCACCGATCGTGCTGCTGCCCCGCCGGCCGGAGGCCCTCCTGGCCCTGGAGGTGGCCCCCGGCACCCCTGAGCTGGGGCTGATGCTGCCGTCGACCCCGCTGCACCATTTGCTGTTGGAACAGGTAGGCTGCCCCCTGGTCGCCACCAGCGGCAACCTGGCCGACGAACCGATCTGCACCGACGAGTGGGAGGCACTCGAACGACTGGGCGCTGTCGCCGACTGTTTTTTGCTCCACAACCGCCCGATCGCCCGCCATGCCGACGACAGCGTGCTCCGTCTGTTCGAGGGGGGGCCCCAATTCCTGCGGCGCGCGCGCGGCTATGCCCCCTTCCCGCTGCCCGCACCCGCTGCCCAGCCCACCATCCTCGCCACCGGTGCGCAGCTCAAAAATACAGTGGCGTTGGGGATCGGCGACCAGATCATGCTCAGCCAGCACATCGGCGATTTGGAGACTGCGGCCGCCTTCAACGCGTTCGTGCGGGTGATCGAAGATTTTTTGCGGCTCTATGCGGCGGAACCTGCTGCCGTGGCCCATGACCTCCATCCCGACTATCTGTCGACCCAGTGGGCACGTGCTGCCCCGCTGGCGGCCCCGCGCATTGCAGTGCAACACCACCATGCACACCTGGCGGCCTGTCTGGCTGACAACGGCGTGGTCACACCCGCCCTGGGGCTGATTTGGGATGGGACTGGGTACGGGCCGGACGGGACAATCTGGGGAGGAGAGTGCCTGCTCGGCGATGCAGCCAGTTTTACGCGCTTTGCCCATCTGCGCCCTTTTGGATTGCCAGGAGGAGAGGCTGCCGTGCGCGAGCCACGGCGGGTGGCGCTGGCGTTGCTCTGGGCGCTGTACGGTGAAGCAGGATGGAGCTGGGATTGGCTGGCGCCGGTGCGAGAATTTGCCCCTCCAGAACGCCGCCTGTTGGGCACCCTGCTGGCCAGACAGGTCAACACCCCGCAGACAACGAGCATGGGCAGGCTTTTCGACGGGGTGGCCGCCCTGCTTGGGTTGGTGCAGCGCGCCACCTTCGAGGGGGAGGCGGCGATGGCCCTTGAGCACTGTGCGGACCCCACAGAAACCGGCTGTTACGACCTTGCCCTGCTCGACGCCGGAGGGCCTGCTCAACTGGACTGGGCTCCACTGGTCGCGTCGATCTGCGCGGACCTGCGTCGCGGCGCAGAACAGCCACGGATTGCCGCCCGGTTCCACAACACAGTGGTGGAGATGGGGGTGGCAGTCGCCCAGGCAGCGGGGTGTGCACAGGTCGCGCTCAGCGGAGGCTGCTTCCAAAACCGCCGGCTGACTACCCAGCTGGCCAGCCGGCTGCGGGCCAAGGGCTTCCAGGTGCTGCTGCACCGCACCACCCCCCCCAACGACGGGAGCGTCAGCTATGGCCAGGTGGTGGTAGCTGCTGCCCTGCTGAACCGTCCCTAGCGGCTCCACGACGTTTTTCTGGGTAGAGGCTGAAGACCCCTTCTGCCGACGCCGCGCAGATGCCACGCTCGGTAATCAGCCCGGTCACCAGGCGAGAGGGGGTGACATCGAAGGCGTAGTTGGCCGCGCGGCTGTTTTCGGGCATGATCAGAATCTCACGGATACCTTCGCTGTGCAGGCCATCCATCCTCCGCACTTCGGAGGCTTCGCGTTCTTCGATCGGGATCTCTGCCAGCCCATCGTGTAGCTCCCAGTCGATCGTGCTGGACGGCAGCGCCACATAAAAAGGAACCTGGTTGTCGCGTGCAGCCAGGGCTTTGAGATAGGTGCCGATTTTGTTGGCGACATCCCCGGTGTAGGTGGTGCGGTCCGACCCGACAATGATCAGGTCGACCCGGCCGTGCTGCATCAGATGGCCGCCGGCGTTGTCGACGATCACCGTGTGGGGCACACCATGTTGCCCCAGCTCCCAGGCGGTCAGACGCGCCCCTTGGTTGCGCGGGCGCGTCTCGTCGACCCAGACATGGACTGGAATCCCCCGATCGTGGGCGGCATAGATCGGCGCAGTCGCGCTCCCGTAGTCGACAAACGCCAGCCAGCCAGCGTTGCAGTGGGTCAGCACGTTGACCGGGGCACCGCCTTTGCGGGCGGCAATTTCCTCGATCAACCGGAGCCCATGTTCGCCGATCTGTCGGCAAAAGCTGGCATCTTCGTCGGCAATGGCGTGCGCAGTCGCCAGCGCAGCAGCGGTGCGCGCCTCCAGGTCGTTGCCCGCAGCGGCCAACGCTGCCAGCTGGCGATCCACCGCCCAGGCCAGGTTCACCGCAGTCGGTCGGGTCGCCTTGAGCTGGGCAGCAGCGACAGCGACTTCGGCTGCGAAGGCAGAGAGCGAGTTGCGCGAGGCATGCAGCGCTGCCAGGTACATCCCGTAGCCAGCAGTGGCGCCGATCAGCCCGGCCCCGCGCACGAGCATCTCTTTGATGGCAACGGCCACCTCGTCGACTGTCTTCAGGTCGACGACTACAAAATGAAAAGGAAGCGCTCGCTGGTCGATGATCTGGACAACAGCCGGGTCACCGGCCTTCAACCAGATCGTGCGGTAATGTTGGCCGTGAACATTCATTCTGAGGACTCTTTCTGGTCCGCAAGGGACCGCTACAGGAAACCGATCAGCCTGTTTGCTACTGCAGCCACTGAGGCCGCTGGCCAGGCGTTGCGATCAGACGCTGCACCCCGCTGAAGAGATCGATCTGCCAGACCGAAATGACGATCCCAGGCCCTTTGAGCGGGAAGCGATGATAGACCAACGAACGCCCGTCCGACGACCAGGCAGGCGGGCCATGGTCGACCTCCGGGTCGGAGGTCAGTCTCCGGGCTGCGCTGCCGTCGCTGCGCATCACCCAGAGCTGTTTGCTCAAAGTGGCTCCGGCTCCGGCTGTGATGTTGCGGCGAAAGGCGATCCACTGACCATCTGGCGACCAGACGGCTGCCCCGTCTTCCACCAAGGCATCTTCGCCGCTGAGGTTGGTGCGGGTGCCAGCCACCGGGTCGACCAGAAAGAGGTGAATCGCACTGCGCTCGCCTATGGCCTGCTGCTCGTTCATCAAAAATCGGAGTTGGCCTGGCTGCCAGGGGGCAGGCTCCCCCGCCTGGGTCGGATAAAACTGTTCTGCCCCGGTTTCCAGGTTGTAGACGCCGATGCCCACAAAATCGGGCGACAGATAGGTGATCCACTGGTTGTCCGACGACCAGCGTGCCTCAAAGCCCAGTTTTTGGCTGTCGCTGAAGACGGGCGCCTGTTCTCCGCTGGCCACATGCAGGATCGACAGCCGGGGCGGGTTGACCGCTGCTGCGCCGGCGTCGCGGCTGTTGCGCTGGGAAAACAGCAAGAGCTCGCCGTCGTGCGACCAGGATGGGCTGCTGCAGAAGTTGCCGCCGCAGTCCAGCAGCCGCTTTGCTTCTTTGCCCGGCTCCAGCAGCCAGAGGTCGCTGGCTCCTTCTTCCGTCAACGCTGCAAAGGCAATCCGCCCATCGGCGGGCGAGAGGGCAAAGTCCCAGACGCCCCCCGCCGCGTCCGTCAGGGGGCGGGCCGGGGAGGGCGCTGTGGCTGCCGCAGGAGGCAATGAGGCCACAAAGAGCTGTTCACGGTCGCCCTCCGTGCGGGTGAAGAGGACCTGCACCGGGCCTGTTGTAAACTGCCAGCGGAGTGGGCTGCCCAGCGCCCGCCCATAGGCCCCGCGCACGCCAGCATCCAACTGCACCGTATAGCGGGTTGCTGGCTGCAACCCGGCAGACGCAAAGGTGATACGGTCGCCGACAACCCGCAGCTGGCCGGCGACCGGTGGCGTCAAGGTCAGACGTATCTCCTCTGGGGTGCTTTCGATCGGCTGGTCAAAGACAATCTGCAGCGTGGTGAGGGTCGACACCTCTGTGCCAGCCGGGGTCGCAGCGACCACACGCAGCCCTACCTGATCGCCCCGCCAGAGCAGCACACCGATCGCAGCCAGCACGGCTGCCAGTGCAGCAAGGACTGTACGGTCGAACGAACTCAGACGGCGCCAGAATCGCAGCGTCAACGACAGCCTCATGGATAGAGATAGGGCTGGGCCGGCTGTTCGACCTGGGCCACGCGTCGAGCCACGACGACCGGCAGCGGCCTGCCATTGAACTCACCAGGCTGCAGCACGCCTTGCACTTGCACCCAGCTGTCATTGGCCAGGGTCGCCGCGTCGGGCCACTGCACGACCAGCGACACCGGGCTGGCATCGGCCACACAGCAGCTGACTGTGAACCGATTGACGAGCAGCTTTCCCTCTGGCAGGCGAGGGTCGTGATAGACAAACCCGACGACGTCGACCGGCTGGCCAGCAAATTCCTGTGCCGGGTCAGAAGAGGCGGTGAACGCGTGCAGCCAGTCAAGCACCGTGCGCTCGGCAGCACTCTTCTGGGCCGCCGCCCGCACTGCAGCGGGCAGAACAGAGCGCTGCGAGGGGATGAGGGTCAGCTCCCGGTTTCCCAGGGCCGCCGCACCGAGCGGCTGGGGGGGAAAGAGCAGGCCGAGCCCGATCGGCAACAGCACCCACAACAGCCCTCCCAGCGTCAGGTTCGCATGGCTCTGGGCAGCTGGCTGAGCCACGCCCGGTCGGTAGCTGACAGCGATCAGCACCGCCGCAACAACGGCAAAGACGGTGTAGGCCAGAAAACGTTGATTGATATAAAAAAACAGCGTGCCGTCGGCCAGCCGGGTGTAGAGAAAGAGGGCCAGCCCGAGCAGCGTCAGCGCCTTGACCGCCTGTTGAAACCGTGGACGGGTAAACAGTGCCATCTTTCGTCACCACCCCAGATTCAAATTCCACCCGATGCCCATCAGCAGCGCCAGCATCAGCGGCAGCAGAATCAGATAGGCGACGGCGCGGCGCGGGAAGATGCTTAAAAACATCAACGAGCTTTTGATGTCGACCATCGGACCAAAGACCAAAAACGCCAGCACCGACCCTGTGGTAAAGGTGCCAGCAAAGGCCAGGGCCAGAAATGCGTCGACCGTCGAGCAGACCGACAGGATGAACGCCAGCGCCTGCATCACCAAGACCGAAACTACCGGCCCCTGCCCGACCGACAACAGCGCGCTCTGCGGCACCACGGTCTGCATCGCTGCCGCCAACAACGACCCGACCACCAGAAAACGGGCCATTTCCAAAAAATCGTCGCCAGCCAGGTTGAGAGAGCGGGTCAACCGCTGTTCCAGTCCTGCTGCGCCGGACAGAGGAGCTGTGGCTGAATGGGCTGGCGGGGAATGGCTGTGGGCGTTGCAGCAGGCGTCGTGGTGGGCCTGGCAGACGGCAGGCCGCAAGAGTTCGTCGGGGCGGGCCCGGCTGAAGAGCAGGGCAACCACCACAGCGATCAGAAAACTGAACACAATGCGGCCGACAAAGAGGGGCCCCCAGCCAAACGCGCTGTAGGTGCTCAGGATCACGATCGGGTTGACCACCGGGGCGGCCAGCAAAAAAGCCACACCGATCGAAAGTGGCAGCCCTTTTTCGTACAGGCGACGCACCACCGGGACAACACCACACTCGCAGACCGGAAAAACAACCCCCAGCGCCGCCCCGACCAGGGCCCCTGGCAGCGCCCTCTTGGGCAGATAGCGGTCAATCGCAGATTGGTCGACAAACACGGCGATCAACCCCGAGACAAGCGACCCTGCGAGCAGAAAAGGCACCGCTTCGACGAAGATTCCCAAAAAAATCGTCACAAAGGTCTGCGCCTGTTGATACAGGTAGAGCAGACCGGCACCGCTGGCCCAGAGATTGGAAAAGAGAGCCGACAGGGCTGTAGCAGCCAGCAGAAGCGTCAGCCCCACACGCAGCCACCGGCGGCGCGCCAACCCCTTCGTCGCAGACCGCTCTGACGGCTCTTCTGGGGAGGCCGGGGCATTTCCCGGCGACGCCTGCGATTCTTCGACCCACATACCAGCTATTCTACTCCAGACACAGCCAATCGGAAAAACCTACTCTTCCCGCCATTCTTGGTCGCGCGCCAGATAGATCAGCGGCATGCTGGCCAGGGTCACCCCGAATTTGACGGCCAGGTTGACCAAAAAGATCTGCCAGACCACCGCCCAGGGCAACAGCCAGCCGAAGGCGCCGACGGCAAAGATCAGGTTGTCGATCGGCACGCTGACGCTGTTGCTGGCCAGCACACGCGCCCACTGTCTGCGGCGGGTGATGCGCGTGACGAACCAGTGGTAGACTTCGGTGTCGACCAGCTCGCTGACAACTTCGGCGACGATCGAGGCCAGCACAATGCGGCCGAGCAAGTTCACGCTGAAGATGGCCTCCCATTCCGCCTGGAGCCCCCACACAGGGTCGCCAGCCACGCCGCCGACCCACCAGAAGTAGGCCACAGCAAAAAGATTGACCGCTGCAGCCAGCCAGATCAGCAGCTGGGTGTGCCGTTTGCCGATCGTCTTGTGCGCCACATCGCGCAGGGTGAAGGTGATCGGGTAGATGAACGTCCCCATATCGACCGCCAGCCCGGCAATCAGGCCGATTTTGAGGCTGGTCAGGTCGGACAGCATCTGGGCACCGATATAAAGGGCCACCACAACGACCGCAGTGTGGGTCAAGAGCGGGGGAGCGGGGTGCGAGGGGGGCACGCGACGGACAATGTTGGCAGGGCTGGACACAGATCGACTCCTCTGTTTTGATAAGGCGGGAACTGCGACCGCCGTCGAATTCAATATGTTTGTCCGCGGCCAGGGCGAGCGGGCCTCTTGCCAGCCAGGAAGGAGTTCTACCGGGCTTCGGCGGTCAGTGTGCGCAGAAACGCAGCAAGCTGGCTGGCTTCTTCGGGCGAGAGCCCGAGCGGTTTCAGCTCGTTGTGTCCCTGCAACGAATAGCCGCCGCCGTTGTAATGTTCGACCACCTCCGCCAGCGTGGCAAACTGGCCTGTGTGCATGTAGGGGGCGGTCTCGGCGACGTTGCGCAGCGTCGGCGTCTTCATGCTGCCCACCAGCCCAGCCGGGTCAGTGACCTGAAAGCGCAGCGCCGTACACTGTTCGGGTGCAGCGTCGCTGTAGCGCCCCAGACAGTTGAAGGGATCTGCCTGCACCTTGGCTGCCCCGTCGACTCGCCCGCGCTGGAGGGGGACACCCGGAGCGCCAGGCACCGCCGTGTTGTGGAAGGCGTCATTGGTCAAGCGCGGCCCGTTGTGACACTGGGTGCACGCTCCCTTGCCGATAAAAATGCGCAGACCAGCGATCTCCTCGTCGTTGAGGAGGGGAGGCTCCTGAGAGGGATCCGGATCGTCGAGCGAGGCCACATAGCGGTCAAAGCGTGCTGGCTGGGGCAACAGCGTCCGTTCGTAGGCGGCCAGCGACTTGCCGATGTTGGCAAAGATTCGGTTGACGGCGTCCTGGTCTGTCGCTCTCATAGCGGCCCACGACGCTGCCGCTGCCGGGTCGACGACCGGCCCCCCCCGGAGCGGAAACCGCTGGCGGTCAGCCAGGTCGGGCAGCGGGCCAAAGAGGGCAACGTACTCGGCGCGATAGTGCTCGGCGATCACCTGTGCATACTGCATGCGGGTACCGCCATGCTCCAGCGGGTTCTCCAACGGAATCAGCGCCTGCGACCACTGGCTGTCGTTTTTGCCGTCCCAGGTCTGCCATTCGCTGTACGCAGCCCCCACCAAACTCATCGTGTTGAGCGGGATCACCCCAACCCCGACGCCAAAAGGGCGAGCGTCGGTAAAAAAATGGTCGGGCATGTGGCAGGAGGCGCAGGAGACAGCGTCGTTGACGCTGAAACGGGTGTCGAAAAAAATTTGTCGGCCGAGCGCAGCAGCCTCTGGCCGATCGGCGACGCTGTTGGAGGGGTCTGGGGGCAGGGGGGGGAGCATGGCCAGCGACAGCGAACGCAGCAGCGCCATTTCTTCCTCTGTCCACGCTGGGTCTTCGGCTGAGCCGCAGGAGACCAGCCACCACACACACAGGATGGCTGCCAAGAACCAAGTCCGCATGGCGGTTAAAGCTTCAGCTGGAACGTTACACTGTCCTGGACGCCGTCTGCCTCGATCGTGAAGGTGACGCTCCACCCTCCGCCCATCTGGAAGCGCATCCCCTCGACCTGATAGATGCCTCCCCCGAGATCGGCGGTCACCTGGGGTTGGGTCGGCATCCCATGGCCGTGTTCGGGCATCTCTCCCTTCACCGTGATCGTGGCCCCTTCGACAGGCGTGCCATCTTTGTCTGCGACCTGCAGCGTCCAGCGATGTAGCTGGTTGATCGTGATCGGGTCGAGTTCGCTGGTGAAGCTGACCTGAAAGTGGCCGCCGTCGCTGGCAAGCTCGGTGAGTCGCTCCTGTGCGGCGGGGAGCACGTCTTCTTTTGCGTCTTCTCCACTGGGGCCGGCACAGCCGCTTAGCAGCAGCCACAGAACCAGTGCACAGCGCAACACAAAAAAAAGCATGGTCGGATCCTTTTCGCCAGCCTTCCCACAAAATTTGTCTGGGGTCAGCCTGGAGTCAAACAAACGCACCCGGTTGTGCGTCCCTATTCTGGCAGTATAACAGAACGTGTTGCCAGAGTGCCAGTCGAACAGAAGAGGAGGCCGGGTCAACGGGGCGGCAGCGCCAGGTCGAGCGTGCTGTCGGCGACGAGCGTGCAGGGGAGGGCAAAGGGGTGGGGGGCTGCGACCTCGACCTGGTAGTTCCCGACCAGAAGGCCGGCAAAGCGGAATCGTCCTGTGGCGGTCGTGGTTGTGCTCAGCGAGAGCAGGTCGATCCCTACCGTCCTGGGCAGGAGATACTCCTGGTCGGCTGTCAGCCGACCGTCGGTGCGCGCCAGAATTGGGTTGTAGGCCAGGAACTGTTGCCGGAAAGAGAGGAAGCCGAAGCCGATCACTTTGCCCTGCACCAGATCGAGCCAGCACTGGTAGAGTGTGCCGCGGTACCCTGCCATCTTGCGGTCCCACAAAAAGGTGGGCGCGGCTGCGGCGTTCTCGGGCAGAAGATAGGGCTGTTCTGCGGCAAAGCGTCCCTTCTGCGCGGCCAGCGACGGGTTGACGATCGGTGCCAGCCGCCGAAAGTCGTCCCAGGTCAGGCCAGCCACATGGCCAGCCACAAAACGATCCCAGGCGGTGCGCACTGTGCCGCTGAACCCGGTGACTTGGCGAGACCAGGTCACTGCGTCGGGTGCAACGATCGCCGCGCCGCGTACGGCTCCGAGGGTCGCCAGATCCCCGACGAGGCGCACCCCGACCCCGGCGACAGCGTTGCCCTCCAGGGTCACCTGGCCCGCCAGCTGGAGCAGGCCGGCGGGATGGGGCAGGGCTGCTGGTGCAGCGACCGCAGCTGGCGCCACCGCGCGGGCAGCGCTCTGGGCACGCAGGTCTGCGATTCGCTCCATCAGATGCAGCGGGCGCCCAGCGTTGTCCACGCCCAGATGGCGGAAGGTGGCCCAGTCGCCCCGATGTCCCACCTGATAGAGACAGGCACCCAGGACCTCGTCCTGGTCGAGGAGTGTGTTGTACCAGGCCAGCGATGCCCAGTAGCTATTCTCGTCCAGCGGCTGGGTCTGGTTGAGCCAGCCTTCGTCGTGGAAGGAGGTGCCGTACGCGCGGGTCACACCGGCCTCGGTGATGAGGATCTGGTGGCGGTGGCCGTCGCTCCGGCGTGCATGGTGAAGGACGGCACGGTAGAGCCCTGCACCGGTGTGGGTGCCGCTGCCCGGAATGAGTGAGGGCCAGCCATATTCGTGGAAGCCCAGATAGGTGTAGGTGGCCAACGTGCGTGGAAAATAGTCCAGATAGTGGGCAGCTTCGCTGAAGTTGCCGGCGGCAAAGTTGAAGGCGACTGCCTCGATGCCTTCTGCCACCAGACGGTCACGGAAGGCGACCTGGAAGCGATCGTAGGCGGCATAGAGCGCCCGAAAACGGGCTGGATTCTCGCGAAAACTCCCCGATGCAGGGCCGGGCAGAGACTCGTTGAGGCTCATCCAGGCGTCGATGAAGAGGCGCCCGCTCTGGGTACGGCGCTTGAACTTTTCAAAATCATAGGTCAGAATCCGTTCGGCCAGACGGCGCCCCTCCCCTTCAGGATCCCCACTTTCCAGCAGGGCGATCTGCTGGTTGTTTTCCAGATACCAACGCCCGACGATGAAGCTGTCGGGCGAGCGTCTGCTGCGGATCTCGGCGAGCAGCATGTCGTTGAAGGCGTCGTGGTGGATCAGGATCGTCGGCGGCTGTACCTGGCTGATGGCATCCCAGAGGCCTGCCTCGTTGTTGGTGTCGTGCAGGTAAAAGCCCAGACGGTTGGCGCGCGCGACATGCCCAGCCCCTGGGAGGGGGGGGAGCGGCGGGGGCTGAACCGGCGGGGGCTGAACCGGCGGTACAGGGGCTGGGCGGCTGGCCAGCAGCTGAAATTTGCCGACTCGCTCGGCTGCCCAGCCAGAGCATACCTGGCCATCGGCCAAGGTGACCTGCAGCGGCCACCAGGCCAGCCCGTCGGCCCGCTGGACCGAACCGGTGACGGTGCAGAGGGTGCCTTCGGGCAGCACGGCCAGGACCGCAGGAGGCGGATTGCCCAGATGGCCGGGGGCCGAGCGGAGGTTGACGAAATCACAGGTCTGTACTTGCTGGTTGATTTGGAAGGACATCTGCTGGGCCTCTTTGTCGGTTGGGATGGCAGGCTGCAGGGATGTTCCGCAGACAGCCACTTTATTTTAGCAGCCGGGCACGCGATCTTGCAAAGGAGCCGATTTTTGGTTTGGAGAGCATTTTGACACCTGCGTCGACGCATGGTATTGTTGAGGACAAGTCAAGCCAAAAGACAAGAAAGGTGGTTTTGAGCGATGCTATCGATCCACGCCCCTCTTTGTGCTCTGCAAAAGGCCAGGGCAGAGACGCCATGAAGCTTGTGCTGGAAGCGGTCACCCGGGAAGTCAACGGCGAGTCGCATCTGTATTCGATGAGCATGGCTCTGGAGCCGGGGTTGAATGTGTTGCTCGGCCCCACCCAGGCAGGGAAGACGTCGTTGATGCGTGTGATGGCTGGCCTGGACCGCCCGACGACAGGGCAGGTGCTGGTAGACGGCCAGGATGTTACCGGGCGCCCGATCCAACAGCGCAACGTCGCTTTTGTCTACCAGCAGTTCATCAACTATCCCTCGCTGACTGTTTTTGAGAACATCGCCTCGCCCTTGCGCCTGCAAAAAAAAATCAGCAACGATGAGATCCAGCGGCGTGTGCGGGAAACGGCAGAGATGATGCGCATCGGCCACCTGCTCGACCGATTGCCTGCTGCGCTGTCTGGCGGGCAACAGCAGCGTACAGCGATCGCCCGTGCGTTGGTCAAGCAGGCCCCCTTGCTCTTGTTGGACGAACCCCTGGTCAACCTCGACTACAAACTGCGTGAGGAATTGCGTGCCGAGCTTGGTCAGATCTTTGCTCGGCGCAACGCGATCGTGGTCTACTCCACCACTGAACCGCTGGAAGCGTTGTTGATGGGCGGGGTGACCGCCGTCTTGGACAAAGGGGATCTCTTGCAGATCGGCCCGACGCTGGCTGTCTATCACCAGCCAGCACAGCGGCGGGTGGGGGAGGTCTTCAGCGACCCGCCGTTGAATATTCTTCCGGCGGTTTTTGAAGGGGGGCTTGCGCTTCTTTCTGGGGATGTCCGTTTTCCGCTGCCCCCCCACATGGCTGGGCTGGCTGGCGGCACCTACTGGCTGGGGGTGCGCGCCCATCATGTCGCTATGGAGGCACACCTGGGCAGGGAAATCGAGATCCCGGCCTGGATCGAGCTGGCAGAGTTGAGCGGCTCAGAAACCATCGTGCATGCCGACCATCGCGACGGCAGCGGCGGCGAATTTCACCTGATCGCACAACTGTCAGGCATCCACAATTTCAGCTACGAACAGCAGGCCAGGCTCTATCTTGACCCGCATCGCCTCTTTGCCTTTACCGCCTCGGGGGCCCTGGCCGCTTCACCGCCGCGCGCGGCTGACCAACGCAAGGAGCGAGCCTGATGGCAGAAGTAAAATTGCGTGGCCTGGCACACAGCTACCATCCCCAACCGGGCAAACCTGAAGACTATGCGGTCCGTCCGCTGGAGATGACCTGGGAAGATGGCGGTGCCTATGCCTTGCTGGGCCCTTCCGGTTGTGGAAAGACCACCCTGCTCAACATCATCTCTGGCCTGATCCAACCGACCCAGGGTCAGGTGCTCTTCGACGGCAAGGATGTGACCGAGTTGCCGACGGAGCGGCGCAACATTGCGCAGGTCTTTCAATTCCCTGTGATCTACGACACCATGACCGTCTTCGACAACCTGGCGTTTCCGCTGCGCAACCGCGGCGTGCGGCCGTCCGAAGTCACCCGTCGAGTTCAAGAAATTGCCGAACAACTCGACCTCACCGAGGATCTCAGACGTCGCGCCAGCGGTCTGAGCGCTGACATCAAACAGAAGATCTCGCTGGGGCGTGGGTTGGTGCGCAGCGATGTGGCGGCCATCTTGTTTGACGAACCGCTGACGGTCATTGACCCGCAGCTCAAGCTGGTGCTGCGCAGCAAACTCAAGCAGATTCACCGCCAGTTCAAGTTGACGCTGATCTATGTCACCCACGACCAGACCGAGGCGTTGACCTTTGCCGACCAGGTCGTCGTCATGTATGAAGGCAGCGTCGTGCAAGTAGGCACACCCCAGGAGCTCTTCGAGCGCCCTGCCCACACATTTGTCGGCTATTTCATCGGATCGCCCGGCATGAACCTGTTGCCAGCCCGGCTGGTCGACGGTCGCGTCTGTGTCGGCGACCAGCCGCTGCCGGTCAACGCCGGCGCGCTGCGCCTGGCAGCAGGGGATGAGCTGTCGATCGGGATCCGGCCTGAGTTCGTGCGGTACAGCACCGCCGCAGCCCCAGATGCCCTTCCTGTGCACGTCACACGGGTCGAAGATCTGGGCAACTATCAGATTGTCACCGCCGAACTTGTGGGGACAGCCCAGAGGGTCAAAGCCAAACTTGCTGAAGAGGCCGCAGCCAGCCTGGGGCCTGGCTGGCTGCAGTTTCCCGCAGAACGGCTGCGGATCTATCGCAACGGGATGGCTGTATAAGGGGCAAACGCCGTGTATCTTGACTGTCGTCACAACCACGCAGGGGGGGAGAAGCCGTGCAGAAGACCGTGAACCATCGTGCCTGGCTGCTTGTGTTGCCGGTCGTCCTCTCGGTGGCGTTCAGTGCCATCCTGCCCTTGATGACCGTGGTGAACTACTCCGTGCAAGACATTCTGGGGCCCGGACAGCGTGTCTGGGTGGGGAATGAGTGGTTTATCGACACCGTGCGCAACCCGGATCTGCACGCTGCGTTCTGGCGCAATCTGCTCTTTTCGTTTCAAGTGCTGCTCATTCAGATCCCGCTGGGGATTGCGGTGGCGCTGGCTCTGCCAGCCAAAGGCTGGCAGGCTTCGCTGAGTCTGGTCCTGATTGCGCTGCCCCTGTTGATTCCGTGGAATGTGGTCGGCACCATCTGGCAGATTTTTGGCCGAGCGGACATCGGCCTGGGCGGCTATTTCGTCAACAACATCCTGGGCATCTCTTACAACTACACGCTGGAGCCGCGCGACGCCTGGATCACAGTGCTGGTGATGGATGTCTGGCATTGGACGCCATTGGTCGCCCTGCTCTGCTATGCAGGGCTGCGTGCCATCCCCGACCCCTTCTACCAGGCGGCGCGCATCGACGGCGCCAAGCTGTGGTCGATCTTCTGGTACATTCAGCTGCCCAAGCTGCGGGGGGTGCTGCTGATCGCCGTGTTGCTTCGTTTTATGGACAGCTTTATGATCTACACGGAACCGTTCGTGGTGACCGGCGGTGGCCCTGGCACGGCGACCACTTTTTTGAGCATCTATCTCTCCAATATCGCGATCGGTCAGTTCGATCTGGGGAACGGTTCGGCCTTTTCGTTGATCTATTTCTTGTTGATCCAGATCTTGTGTTTTGTTTTTTACACGACGATTCTGCGTGTCGGGCGCAAATAGCGGCAGCCAAGGGGGCCGCAGCTGGCGGCAGCACGATGAGGGGCGCATGGTGAAGGGAGCGTGTGTCTGTGAAGAGCAAGGTTCAGATTTCATGGCGGGGGACGGCTGTTTTGGTCTATTTTGTGCTGTTGATGCTGCCGATCTACTGGCTGATCAACATGTCGCTCAAGACCAATAACGAGATCTTGGGAGGCTTGACGCTGCTGCCGAACGCCCCGACCTTTGACAATTATCTCCAGATTTTTACTGACCCGGCCTGGTATTCGGGGTATCTGAACTCGATTGCCTACACCGTGTTGAACACGGTGATGTCGGTGGCCGTGGCGCTGCCGGCTGCCTATGCCTTTTCTCGCTACAATTTTCTCGGCGACAACCATCTGTTTTTTTGGCTGCTGACCAACCGCATGGCGCCAGCTGCAGTGTTTTTGTTGCCCTTTTTTCAGCTCTATCAGAACATCGGGCTCTTTGACACACACCTGGGCGTTGCGCTGGCCCATATGCTGTTCAATGTGCCGCTGGCGGTCTGGATCCTGGAAGGGTTCATGTCTGGGGTGCCCAAAGAGATCGACGAGACCGCCGCGATCGACGGCTACAGCTTCCCCCGCTTCTTTTTTCGACTGTTTCTGCCCTTGATCCGGAGTGGGATCGGCGTGACGGCCTTTTTTACCTTCATGTTCAGCTGGGTGGAATTGCTGCTGGCCCGCACCTTGACCACGGTCAACGCCAAACCGATCGCAGCGACGATGACGCGCACGGTCAGTGCCAGCGGGATCGACTGGGGGCTGTTGGCTGCTGCTGGGGTGCTCACCATTCTCCCGGGGGCGCTGGTGATCTATTTTGTCCGCAACTATATTGCAAAAGGGTTTGCTCTGGGGCGCGTGTAGCCCAGAGACCGCTGACCCGGAGGAGTCTCAGATGGGTGGCCCACTGGAATGGATGGCGTGGACAACGCCGACAGCGTTGTTTTTTGGAGCGGTATTTTTGATGGTGGCCTCGATGGCGCTGCTCGGCGCACGCAACCCCTCCTATGCCCGCAAGGGGTTCCTGCCGATCGAGACGACGCGCGGGGATCGACTCTATATTGGGCTGATCGTCTGCGCGCTCATCAACCTGGCCTGGCTGCTGGCCACCGACGCGACGCAGCTTGGGGCCGTCGCGCTCTGCGCCTTGTGGATGGTTTTGGTTCTACGCTGGGGGTAGCAACGCTGCCACTCCCCGTTGACGAATCCGCCTGCCCGTCGACACCTTCCCGGCGGGCAGCGGTAAGCTGTACGGAAGTCTATTTTTCATCACATCGGTTCGAAGGAGAACAACATGACAAAACCAAGACAAAGAAGCACCAGGCTGACGTGGATCAGTCTGCTGATGCTCGTCAGCCTGGTGCTGGCTGCCTGCGGCGGCGCAGCTGCCCCGGCGGCGGCGCCGGCTGCACCCGCCGCCGAGGGGGGAGACGCTGCTGCCCCAGCCAGCGACGATGCAGCGCTGCTGGCTGCCGCTGAGAAATGGGTGAGCGAAGAGTTCCAGCCCAGCACACTCAGCCAAGAAGAGCAGATGGAAGAGATGAAATGGTTCATCCAGGCGTCGGCTCCTTATCGCGGGATGAGCATCAACGTCGTCTCCGAAACCATCGCAACCCACGAGTACGAGGCGAATGTCCTGGCCAAGGCCTTCTCGGAGATCACCGGGATCAACCTCACCCACGACCTGATCCAAGAAGGCGATGTCATCGAGAAGTTGCAGACGCAGTTCCAGTCCGGCCAGAATATCTACGACGCCTATGTCAACGACTCTGACCTGATCGGCACCCACTTCCGCTATGGGTTTGTCGTGCCGCTCTCCGACTACATGGCCGGTGAAGGCAAGGATGTCACCCTGCCCACGCTGGATGTCGACGACTTCATCGGCAAGAGCTTCACCACGGCGCCCGATGGCAAGATGTACCAGCTGCCCGACCAGCAGTTCGCCAACCTCTACTGGTTCCGCTACGACTGGTTCACCGACCCAGACATCCAACAGCAGTTCCGGGATGCCTACGGCTATGAGCTGGGGGTGCCGGTCAACTGGAGTGCCTACGAAGATATCGCTGACTTTTTCACCAACAAGGTGAACGGCGATGGCACGATCGACGGGCAGAAGGTCTATGGGCACATGGACTACGGCAAGAAAGACCCGTCGCTGGGCTGGCGCTTCACCGATGCCTGGCTCTCCATGGCCGGCAACGGCGACCCTGGCATCCCGAACGGCAACCCCGTCGACGAGTGGGGGATCCGCGTCGAAGGCTGCTCCCCGGCTGGCTCGTCCGTCACACGCGGCGGCGATGTCAACGGCCCGGCTGCGGTCTATTCTCTGCAGAAATACATCGACTGGCTCAAGGCCTACGCCCCCCCGGAAGCAGCTGGGATGACCTTCTCGGAAGCAGGCCCGGTGCCTGCCCAGGGCAATGTCGCTCAGCAGATTTTCTGGTATACGGCCTTCACTGCCGACATGACCCAGCCTGGGCTGGCCGTCATGAACGAGGATGGCACCCCCAAGTGGCGCATGGCCCCCAGCCCGCACGGCGCCTACTGGCAGGAAGGGATGAAACTGGGCTACCAGGACGCCGGTTCGTGGACGCTGCTCAACAGCACGCCGGCTGACCGCCGGGCCGCCGCCTGGCTCTATGCCCAGTTTGTGACTGCCAAGACCACGTCGCTCAAGAAGAGCATCGTCGGCTTGACCTTCATCCGCGACAGCGACATCCGCAGCGACTACTTCACCGAAAACGCTGCCAAGTACGGTGGTCTGATCGAATTCTATCGCTCGCCAGCCCGCGTGCAGTGGACGCCGACCGGCACCAACGTTCCTGACTATCCCAAGCTGGCGCAGCTCTGGTGGCAGAACATCGCCCCGGCCATCACCGGCGAGAAGACAGCCCAGGAAGCCATGGACAGCCTGGCCGCCGCGCAAGATGACGTGCTGGCCCGCCTCGAACGCGCCGGCCTGAAGGAATGCTCGCCCAAATTGAACCCGGAACAGGATGCCCAGTACTGGTTTGACCAGCCCGGTGCTCCCTATCCGAAACTGGAAGACGAAAAGGGCGCGCCGGAGACCATCTCCTACGACACGTTGATCCAGACATGGGCCGACGCCAATCAGTAGTGTAGGGGAACCGTGCACAATCGTGCACAGTCAGGGGAAACAGGCTGCCGAGCACCATTGCTCGGCAGCCGTCGCGTTCGGCGACCTTGCCCAAACTGGCTGTTCGCCTGGAGGCCTCAGGCGATCCTCTTGGCGCCTGCGGAAGCCCTCTGCGGACAGCCAGCAGGCTCAGGGCTGCAGATGCAGCCGGAAAAATTCGGTGATCCGGCTGTAGCAGTCCACTTTGTTGGGATATTTGAGGACATCGTGCCCTTCGTCGGGGTAGACCACGTAGTCGACCCGTTTGCCCTGGCTGCGCAGCCGCTCAACGACGTCGTTCGACTCCTGTTCGACCACCCGTGGGTCGTTGGCCCCCTGCAGAACGAGCAGCGGACAGGCGATCTGGTGCAGATAGGTGCTGGGGGATCGCTCGACCAACAGGCCGTGGTCGTGGTGCGGGTGGCCGATCGCCAGGGTAAAGTAGGTCTTCCAGGCTTCTGGGATGCGCTCCAGAAAGGTCAGGAGGTTGGAAGGCCCAAACATGTCGCAGGCCGCCTTCCAGAGCTCGGGGTGACGCCCAGCCAGCATCAGGGTCATGTACCCCCCGTAGGAGCGCCCCATCACGCCGGCGCGCGCCATGTCCAGCCGGCTGTCCTGGCGCAGCCGCTCGAAGGCAGCGACATGGTCGAGCCGATCCTGCCCTCCCCAGTCCCGGTCCACCCGCTTCATGTAGTCCAGCCCATAGCCGGCGCTGCCCCGCACATTCGGCACCCACACGGCAAAGCCGTTGAGCGTGAAAAATTGGATGAGCGGCATCGAAAACCAGGTGAAATCGGGGCGTTCCTGGCTCTGTGGGCCACCGTGGATGTAAAAGATCACCGGGCGCGGCCCCACAAAGCCCAGCTCAGCCGACGGCAGATAGAGGCGGGCGGAGACGCGCAGCCCGTCGTGCGAAAGGTAGGGGGCCTCTTCTCCCGCCGCCAACAGCCGACGGGGAATCCCCAACAACCGTTCGTGGGTCTGACGCTGCACGCTGCCAGCGGGCTCCACCACGTAAAGCTGCGAAGGCGAGGTCGCCGTCGAAAAAGAGAGCACATGGGAACGGGAGAGAGGGTCTGTGCTGAACGATTCGAGGACCCCGTCGCTGAACTCCTCTTCGCCGACCAGCAGCTGGTCGACCTCGAAATGCAGACGGTCGCGGTCAAAGTGGCCAATGTAAACCCAGGAGGCGCCGTCGATGTTGTAGACCAGCCGGTAGCGCTGGTCAAGCGCTGCGTGCAGGCCCACCAGTTCGCCTGTTCCACTGTGGCGTGTGCCCTGGACTCTGACCGGCAGCAGCTCTGTGGGGTCTTGCAGAGACAAGTAGCCCAGCCCATAGGTGTCAGAAAAAAGTGCCGAGATCAACAGTACCCCTCTGTCGTCGACAACCTGGGCATTGCCGAGCCCGTTGGGCACGGTCGGCTCTCCAGGTACCCGCTTTTCCAGCGGCGTCCCATACAGCAGCTGGCGTTCGTCCCCTCCCTTGCGCCAGAGGTACCAGACGACATCGCCGGCTGTGTACTGGTCCGCCAACAGGACCATGTTCATTGGGGCGTCGTGGCCCACAGGAAAGTTGCCATAGAGGCTGCTTCCCAGGCTGGTCAACTCCCGTGTCGCCAGATCGGCACGAAAGGACTCCAACCACGGGGAGCGCCGTGGGTCTACATTGAACAAGGCCAGCCCCCGCTGGGGGTCGCAGGCCGAACAAAGAACTTGCTGGCCGCTGAAGCGATCCCCAAAGATCGGCACGGGCAGACCCCCGTCGATCGGGACAAAGACGGGCTGGTAGTTCTCGTCGCCGTCGCAGTCGAGCATCAACAAGATCTGGCCGAGCGCAGGCAGCACACAAAAAACCACTCCCCCCTCCAGCAGATGGGGGTTGGGCAGCGCCCGATCGGGCGGGACCAAGGGCTCGGGGACGCTGCCGCCGACCCGCATGGTGTACAGGCTCAGGCGGCCAGAGAGGTCGCTGATAAAATAAAGACGATCTCCTACCCGCTGCGGTGCAACAAACTGGCGGGCGGCCAACAACGATTGAATCGAATAGGCAGGTGTCATGGAGCATTTCCTGGCCAGGTGAAGAGCGGATACAAACAATCTGCGATCGATTGTACGCCATCTGGGGAAACCTGGCCAATTGTCGGGGGGGGAAGCTGCCGTCAAGTGGAAGGAATTATACCGTACAGCCAATCCTTCAGCTTGACAGCAGCAGCGCTCTGGCTATACTGGAAGCTGCCATTTGAATTATTTTCAAATCGCTGAAGTTCAGAAATTGACTGAAAATGCAGAAACAGCTTTGCCAGAAGGCATCACAACTGACGTGCTTGTGTCGATAGCGGGGACAGCCAGCAAGGCGCTGGCCGTTTCCCGCTGACCGCCAACAGGAGAAGATGTGCCCAGGCAAATCTGAATAGAATCGATTGTGACAGTTTTCTGCTAGACACGTTTCTGCACGCTGTTCATCACCCAAAAACAAATTTTGCCGAGCACATCCCCGGATGGCTCGTTTTTTTTTGAGCAAAGAAAGAGGACTCAATTTATGGCGACAGTCTATGTACCTACCCCCCTGCGCCGGCTGACCGGCGGTCTGGCCAAGGTGGAGGCGACCGGCACCGACATCGGCACGCTGATCCAGGCGGTCGATGCCCAGTACCCGGGCGTAGCCGACCGGCTGCTCGACGACGACGGCAACGTCAAACGATTCATCAATGTCTTTGTCAACGACGATGAAATTCGGGGGTTGCAGGGGCTGCATACACCCGTGCGCGAAGGGGACAAGGTCTCGATTGTGCCGGCAATGGCTGGCGGAGAGGGGTGACCGATGACAGCGCTCAACCGAGACCAGCTGCTCGACCGGGCCCGCCGTGAGGTGCCCGAGCTCACCGTACACCAGGTCAAACAACAGATCGATGCCCGCCAGCCGGTGACGATCGTCGACATTCGCGAGCGCGACGAGTTTGTGCAGGGACACCTGCCCGATGCGATCTTCATCCCACGCGGTTACCTGGAGTTGCAGATCGAACAGCACCAGCCCGACCGGAATGCGCCCGTCGTGGTCTACTGCGCGGGCGGTGTGCGTTCGTTGCTGGCTGCCCGCAACCTCAAAGAGATGGGCTACACCCGAGTGACCTCGATGATCGGCGGTTTCAACGGCTGGAAAAACGTCGGTTTTCGCTTCACGGTGCCACGCATCCTGAGCGACGATCAACGGCTGCGCTATTCACGCCACACCCTGCTCAAAGAGGTGGGCGAGGCTGGCCAGATCAAGCTGCTGGAAGCCAAAGTGTTGCTGATCGGGGCGGGCGGGCTGGGCAGCCCGGCTGCCATGTACCTGGCAGCTGCCGGTGTCGGCACGCTCGGCATCGTCGATTTCGATGTCGTCGATGTCTCCAATCTGCAGCGGCAACTGCTGCACGGCAACAAGGATGTCGGCCGTCCCAAGGTGGAGTCGGCCGCCGACCGCATCCGTGACATCAACCCAGATGTCAAGGTCGTGCCACACAACGCCCCTTTGACCAGCGACAATGCCTTGGAGATCCTCCGCCAGTACGACATTGTGCTCAATGGCTCAGACAACTTCCCCACCCGCTACCTGGTCAATGATGCCTGCCATATGCTGGGCAAACCGCTGGTCGACGGCAGCATCTTTATGTTCGAGGGCCAGGCAACTGTCTATCTGCCTGATTCCCCGGAGCACGGGCTCCGCGGCGGCCCCTGCTACCGCTGTCTCTACCCGGAACCACCTGCGCCCGGCGAAGTGCCCAGCTGCGCCGAAGCCGGAGTGCTCGGCGTGCTGCCCGGGATCGTCGGCTCTATCCAGGCGATCGAAGCGATCAAGCTGATCCTGGGTGTGGGTGAATCGTTGGTGGGCCAGCTGCTGATGGTCGACACGCTCGACATGAGTTTCCGCACGCTCAAGGTGCAGCGCAGCCCGGACTGCCCGCTCTGCGGGGAGCACGCCACCGTGACCCAGCTGATCGACTACGAACAGTTTTGTGGTTTCCCAGCACGCGAACAGAGCATCGAACAGGTTGCTGTCTGAGAGGAGAACCCGGCCATGCTTCGCACGCTTGAACCCAGTACCCCAGCCGCCAGCACGATCCTGGCCCAGATCGGCAACACCCCCCTGTTGGATTTGAGCGAATTTGCCCATCGGCAGGGGGTGCCAAGTTCGGTCAGAGTGTTGGCCAAGGCGGAATGGACCAACCCCGGCGGCTCTATCAAAGCACGCGCCGCGTTGCGCATGGTCGAAGAAGCCGAGCGTTCTGGCCAGCTGACAGCCGGCAAAATTTTGATCGACAGCAGCTCGGGCAACACTGGCATCGCGCTGGCCCTGATCGGATCGGTCAAGGGCTATGCGGTACAGCTGGTCATGCCAGCCAACGTCAGCGCCGAACGCAAGGCGCTGGTCAAGGCCTACGGGGCCACCTTGATCGAATCAGACCCGCTGGAAGGCTCAGACGGCGCGATCGAAACCGTACGCGCCATCGTGGCCGCTGCCCCCGAACGGTATGTCTACACCAACCAGTACAACAACCCTGCCAACTGGCAGGCGCATTATGCGACGACGGGCCCAGAAATTTGGCAGCAAAGCGCCGGAGGGGTGACCCATTTTGTGGCCGGGCTGGGCACGACCGGAACGTTCATGGGGACCGGACGCTATCTGAAGGAATGCAACCCAGCGATCGAGCTGGTCGCTGTACAGCCTGAAGACGAGCTTGCGGTGATCGAGGGGTTGAAGCATCTGGAAAGTGCGATCGTACCGGGGATCTACGATGCCGGCCTCCCGGACCGTTTCTGGGGGGTGGCCAGCGAAGATGCCTGGACAATGACCCAGCAGCTGGCTCGAACTGGTGGGCTCTTTGTCGGGATCAGCGCCGGTGCAGCTGTGCAAGTGGCGGTGGCGCTGGCCCACCAGGTGCAAAAAGGTTGCATCGTGACCGTGCTGCCCGACGACGGCAGCAAATATGTCAGTCTGGGGCTGTTTGGCTGAGCAGGGGGGCTCCTCCCTGCTCGGCATTTGCAAAGGAGAGACCAAATGAACGTCGATTATGCTGCGCTGCGTTTTAACCAGGCCGCGATTGTCAGCCTGGTGGTGGTGGCCTTTCTCCTGGATGCGCGCGGGCTGGTCGCCGCCGTGGCCGCAGTGATGCTGGTCGGCACGATATGGCCGCAGGCTGGGCTGTTCAAACTTGTCTATACCCGGCTGATCGCGCCGCAGGGCTGGCTCCGCCCTGATCTACGCAAAGATGACCTTCGCCCCCATCTCTTTGCCCAGGGGCTTGGCGGACTTTTTTTGTTGGCCAGCGCAGGGCTGCTCTGGGGTGCGCTGCCCGTCGCTGGCTGGACGCTGGCCTGGCTGGTCGTGGCTCTGGCTGCCGTCAACCTGTTTCTGGGGTTCTGCGCAGGCTGTTTTCTTTTCTACCAGCTGGGGAGGCTGGGCGTGACCCCCGTGCTGCCCTCCTGGCCGGCTGCTGTCAAAACCAAGCAATCCTAAAAAGGGGTGTGCCATGTTGGAAAGAGTGCTGATCGTTGCTGCAATCGCTCTGGCAGCAGCGCTTCTTTATGGGCTCTGGCGCCATTGGCAGCAGCGCCAGCTCCAAGAATTGCAAAAAGCCCCCCCAGCCGTGCCACCTGCTGTGCAAGGCGGCAAACCTGCTGTCCTCTATTTCACGACCCACGAGTGTGCGCAGTGCCGGCTGCAGCAGACCCCAATTCTGGCCCAGCTGCAAGCCCGGTTAGATGTCGCCGTGCACAAGCTCGACGCCATCGAACAGCGCGCGCTCGCTGACCTGTACGGCATCATGACGGTGCCGGCCACCGTGGTCCTGAACCCCGAGTTGCGTCCTGTGGCGATCAACCACGGGGTGACGCCTCTGCAGAAATTGCAGCGTCAGATCGTGGGAGACGCCAATTAAAAAGGCTGGGGCGATATTTGCCCCAGCCTGATTTTTTCCAGAGTGAGATTACGGTCCCCAGCTGACAACTTGCTCCCCACCGTATCCATAAGAAATTTCAATTTCGATCGGCAGTGGACGCTGGTTGCTGCCATCTGCTGCCATCACCCAAAGCCGCCAGGGACCTGCGTCGTTCTCCTCATCGCGATTGCTCAAATAGACGATCTGCTGGCCAGTGGGGCTGAAAGCAGGGGCTACATTGCTGGGCAGTTCGTCGACCAGGGTTGTGACCGGTCGGGTCAAGGCAAAGACCCCGCTTCCATCCGGAGAGATGCTAAAAATTTCCCAGTGGGGTCCCTCCTTGGACTGGTAAACGATGCGCCCGCCGTCGGGTGCCCAGTCCGGGTCCCAGTCCCAGTGCGCATTTTGTACCGACCGGGTGTCGGCGTCGGCGGTGTCGTCGGTCACCTCGAGGCCTGCCTTGGACTGGTAGACGATCCCGCCGTCGCTCCAATCAGGGGCCATCGCAGAGTCAAGCGCCGCCACATCCCGAAATTCTTTGCCGTCAGCGTCGACCCGAGACAGGCCAAAATTGGGCAGCGAGATGCGGTCGTAGCCGCTCAAGAAGATGGATTGGAGAATGGCTGGCGGCGCACCCGGAAAGCGACCAGAGAGTTCCTTGACGCTGACACACCCGAAGAATTCGGTGTCCCAGCATTTGTACTCCCCCAGCAGCCGGCTGAAGAGCACATATTGGCCGTCCGGGCTCCACTTGGGGGAGGTCACCAGCTCGCTGCGGTGGAGCAGGCGTTCGCCTGTCCCGTCGATCTGGATGGTGTACACCCCGTCGCGCACGAAGGTGACCTTGCTGCCATCCCGGCTGATATCCGGGTCAAAGCCGCTGGTCAGGTAACGCACAGAGCCCCTTGCCAAGTCGTACACATAGAGTGCGCCGCGTCCGTCTTGAAAAACAAGGGTGCCGTCGAGCCCCGTCGAAGCCTGTCGGGGGGCCGGCATCGCAGCTTCAGCGGTCGCAGTAGGGAGCCAGTTCGCAGGGGCTTCTTGCGCAGCCGTGTCCTCAAAGGTGTCGGTTGCCACCGGCAGGTCGCCGACAGCGCCTTCCAGGGTGACCAGTTCGGCCGCAACCCAGCCGGCTCCAGCAGGGAGGTCGGCCCGCACGATCAAGAGCCAGAGGTTGTCGCTGCTGCGGGCTGCGACGGCAAGCGGCTCTTCGCTGGCTGCTTTGCCGACGATCGGGGAGCTGCTGGCAGGGCCAGAACGAATGTTGAGCCGGGTGTCGATCGTCGTCACTGCCCCGCTGGCGACAACCCTCTGCTCCTCCGCAGCCCCGCTGGCAGCAGAGATCATCGATGTCTCCTCGGCGGCCACAACCGTTGGGGTCGCTGGGGCAACCGCTGCGGCAGCTGACGGATCGGTGGCCGGCTGGCCGCTCAAATCAGGCAGCTCCTCGATGCCAAACGTCACCAGTTGCTCTGCTGGCAGCCAGCCCTGTTTGCCGTCGAACGTTTCCACCAGCAGCCAGGTTGCGTCGGTGGTACGCCCCAATACATTGACTGCTTCAGCGCCGGGCAATTCCTGGGAGCGCTCGCCTTCCGGGGTTTTGTACAGCAAGGCCCCCTCCCCAAGTGTGACCCCGATCGCGTCGCTGGTTGGAATTGGCGTCGGGGGGACGGTCGGTGTCGGCGTGACAGTCGGTGTCGGCGTGACAGTCGGTGTCGGGGGGACGGTCGGCGTCGGCGTGACGGTCGGTGTCGGGGGGATGGTCGGCGTCGGCGTGACGGTCGGTGTCGGGGGGACAGTCGGTGTGGCGGTCGCTGCCGGTGTCGCCGTCACGAGCGGCGTATTTTTTGTGCTGGGTGTTGTCGGCGACGCGGCTGCTGTGGCGGCATCCCCTCCGATCACCGGCAGGCTGGCTGCGCCAAAGATGACGAGCTGGCTCGCCTGAATCCAGCCTTCGACCTGGCGGTCGGTGACGACCCAGAGAAACTGGCTGTCCGGCGTGCGTCCGATGGCTGTCACGACTTCACCGGCGGCCAACTTCTGCAGCGGACTGCCATCTGGCTGGTCCATCAGGAGAGCGCCGTCCAGGCCAGCGACCGCCGTTTTCCCCATATCCAGGCTGCTCTGGGCGACGGCGGGCACGGCGACAAGCGGGGCTGCGACCAGCCCAGCAACCAGCAGCAGGGCGATCCACACGTAGAGCAGCGGTCCGTTGTGTTCGAGTTGTCTCAACCATTTTTTCATCATGCGTTTCCTTGCTCTGCCTGCAATCTTTCACCAGATCTGTAGCATACACCCAGATTCTGCTACATCCACAATCGGTGTGGCGGCCGGACACAGGTCGCTCCTTTGAGCGTAGCGTCTATTGAGATGGGGGCCAGCAAGGTCACTTCCCATATTGGGGGGATTCTGTGGGGGCTGTTTCCTGCACTTCCAGCGGCCGACAGCGGTGTTTGTGTGTTCGACAGCTTCGACACGAGTTTGTAGGGGGCGGCTGTGGTATAATTTTTTCCCATGAAAGCGTTCACAATCATGGGGCGTACCTTCAAAGGCGCCTACGAAGAATTTTTTTTGGTGGTCGGCCTCAGTGTTCTCTTCTGGATTGGGACGTTGCTGGTCGTTACGGCACCGATGACCTGGGCTGGCATGCACCATGTGGCCAACCGCATGGCCAACTACAAACGGGTTGAGTTTGGCTTTTTCTGGGAAGGGGCCAGACAGCATATTGGCCGTGGGGTATTGTTGGCACTGCTGCTGGTGTTTGCACCGATCGCCATGACGATCAGTATCAATTTTTATTTGAGCGGCGGCGGCTGGCTGGTGGTGCCTGGGTTTATCACGCTCTGGCTGCTGCTGCTTTCGGTGCTGGCTGCCCAGTATTTTTACCCGCTCTTCTGGCAACAAAATGAACCGACAGTGCCGTTGCTGTTGCGCAACAGTTTTTTGTTGGTGATTCGCCACCCCCTCTATTCTGTGTTGATGCTGATCTTTCAACTGTTGTTGGCCGTGGTCAGCATCGTGTTGGTGGTGCCGGTCCTGTTGATTCTGCCCGGGCTGTTGGTGCTCAGCCACAACTACGCGCTGGTTGGCCTGCTGCAAGAGATGGATCTGGCGCCGCAGCCGCCCCAAATGTCAGGCACCTGAGTCCAGTTTTACTGGAGGGATTTTTGCTGGAAGCCGTGCTCTCGCCGAAGCGTATTGTGAGTGTCGCTGAGATGCAGGCACTTGAACGGCGCGCCGCTGCGGCCGGCCATTCGTATGGGGCGATGATGGAGGCGGCAGGCCGGGCCGTTGCCTCCGCGCTCTGGGGGCGTTATGGTGCCGTTTCCTATCTGGTGTTGGCCGGGCCGGGCCACAATGGCGGCGACGGGCTGGTCTGTGCTGATTGGCTGCGACAGGCTGGGGCCAGCGTGCAGGTCTATCTCTGGAAACGACCAGCCCAGGAGGGCACGGCTGTCGGTCTCTGGCTGGCCAGGGTGGAGGAAGCAGGCGTGGCTGTCGCCGATGCAGAAAGCGACCCCAGCCTGGCCACACTGCGGGCGTGGCTGCAGCAAGCCGACGTCTTCGTCGACGCGCTGCTCGGGACCGGTGCCAACCGTCCGGTGACAGGGTCACTGGCGGCCATCCTGGTTGCGGCCCGCACGGCACAGGTTGCTCGTTCGCCGGCCCCGCCTCTCGTGGCCGTCGACTGTGCCAGCGGGATGAACTGTGACACAGGCGATCTGGATCCACACACACTCTTTCCTGATCTGACAGTGACCTTTGCCTGTGCCAAGGTGGGCCACTACCAGTTTCCGGCAGCTGCTGCAGTAGGCGAGCTTGCTGTAGTAGACATTGGGATTGACCCGGCATGGATCGCAGCGGTGCCCACCTTTGTCCTCGACGCGGCTGCGGTGCGCGCCTGGCTGCCGCCCCGTCCGCCGAACAGCCACAAAGGAACCTTTGGCAGGGTGCTGCTGGTTGTCGGAAGCGAAGCCTATCCGGGTGCTGCGCTGCTGGCCAGCAGCGCAGCTGGCCGCGTTGGCGCCGGATTGGTCACGGTGGCAACGATTCGAACGGTCTGGGCTCAGGTTGCAGGCCGACTTCCTGAACCGACCTGGCTGCTGCTGCCTGCCGCCGAAGGGACAAACGGGGCTGGGATTGCCGGCAAAGCAGCCGAGTGGATCGCTCCGCAGCTGTCGGGTTGCCGGGCGCTGGTGGTGGGCTGTGGCCTGAACCAGACCCCAGAGACCTGCACACTGCTCGCCCATTTGCTGGAGCGGCCTCTGCCAGCCACTGTGTTTGATGCGGACGGGCTGAATGGGCTGGCCGCGCTCGAAAATTGGGCTGAGCGGCTGCCAGCCGATTGTGTGCTGACCCCACACCCTGCCGAAATGGCCCGTCTGTGTGGGCGGCCGGTGGCTGAGGTGACTGCCCACCGCTGGGCGCTGGCCAGACAAAAAGCACAGGAGTGGCAGTGCACGGTGTTGTTGAAAGGCCCGTACACGGTGGTGGCCTCCGCCGACGGCCAGTTGGCTGTGCTGCCGGTTGCCACTGCGGCGCTGGCAACCGCTGGCAGCGGTGACATTCTGGCCGGGCTGATCGGTGGCTTGTTGGCGCAGGGCAGTTCTCCGTTTGCGGCAGCGTGCGTCGGCGCCTGGTTGCATGGCCAGGCGGGCCTGCAGTGTGCTGCCACCCTCGGCGAGGCAGGGGTCGTCGCCAGCGATCTGCTCCCTCTCTTGCCCCCGCTGCAGCAACAGTTGCGTGGAGCACCCCGTCACAGCAGAGGGGATGCAAATCGTGCTGGCGAAAGGGGTGTCTCTTCCAGGGCTGGCCACTGACAAACTGGCTGGCTGCGTTCGCCTGTTTCATCCTGCGGTGCAACGTGTCTGGCAGGCAGGAGTTTGACCTGTGTGAGCTGTTTCAGGACTCCTAAAAGAGCACAGGTGCGCGAAAATTTTAAGCAATGCGAACAATTGTGCCACGAAAGGAGGAAAGCGGCTTCCTCCACCCGCCAGGGTGGTTTCGGCCGCCAGACCGATTATGAATATTGCACTGGATGCTATGGGAGGCGATCATGCGCCGGAAGCCATCGTTGCCGGCGCGGTGGAGGCGGCACGTATCTACGGTGTGACCGTCTCGCTGGTGGGGAAACCCGATGTCGTTGCAGCGGAGCTCAAAAAATACAACGTGCGTGGGCTCGACCTCCCGATCGTCCCTGCCACACAGGTGATCGAAATGGATGAAAAACCTGCTGCTGCGGTGCGTGCCAAATCAGACAGCTCGATGGTCGTCGGCTGTAAACTGGTGAAAAGCAACGCGGCGCAGGCATTTGTGTCAGCCGGAAATACAGGCGGGGCGCTGGCCGCCGGCATCTTGCATGTGGGGCGGATCCAAGGGATCTCACGGCCTGCGTTGATCTGCCCCTTCCCCACCCTGCACGGTGTCTGTCTGATCCTGGATATTGGCGCCAATGCCGACGTGCGGCCGGAACATCTCCAGCAATTTGCGATGATGGGCACCATCTATGCGCGCGAACTGCTCGGCGTCGAGCAGCCGACGGTCCGCATTCTGAGCAACGGCGAAGAGGCGGGCAAGGGCAACCAGCTGGTGATCGACAGCTTCAAGCTGCTCGAAAAGACCCCCAGCCTTCGTTTTGAGGGCAATATCGAAAGCAAAGAGATCCCGGCGGGTCTGGCCGATGTCGTTGTGACCGACGGGTTCACGGGCAACATCTTTGTCAAAACCGCCGAGACGACAGCCAGGTTGATGAGTCAGGTGATGCGAGAAGAGATCAAAAAGAGTCCAGTTGCCCTCCTGGGGGCCCTGCTCTCGCGCGGGGCCATGGGGCGCGTGCGGGAGCGGATGGACGACAGCCACTACGGCGGGGCTGTGCTGTTGGGGCTCTCCAGTCTTGTGGTGGTGGCCCATGGGCGCAGCAACTCGTTGGCGGTGCGCCATGCCATCCGCGTCGCCAAACAGGCGATCGAACACGAGGTGCCGGCCAAAATCCAACGGGGGATTGCAGCGCTTGCCCAGCCAGACGAGCGTGCAGAAGCGGCACGCTGAGCTCGGAAGATCCATTTTGACGGCGTCGCCCATCTGGGGACGCCCAACGAGGAGGAGGGTATCTTTTATGAAACTATACCGAAACCTGACCCAGATCAAACGCAAAGAGTCGTTGGGGCGTCGCTTCAGCCTGGCCGGGCTGGCTGTCCTCTTTGTCGGGCTGCTGGCCAGCTTTGTCCCGACCTGGTACCCGCCCGACCAGCCCATCCAGCCGGGCATTCCTGGCTTTTTGCAGCTGTACTGGTCTTGGATCAGCTTTGCTGCGCTGGCTGCAGGGTTCATGCTGGCCAGCACCGGCAGCTATTTTATCAACCGCTTTGCGCGGCGCCGTTGGCCCGGCAGCCGTCTCTTTGAGCGCCCCGACGAGGTGCTGGAACGCAGCCTCAAAGGCTTCGACGACAAACATGCTTACTTCGCCATGAGCTTGCCCACCAGCTATCTGCTGGCCGGACCACACGGTGTCCTGATCTGGATCGTTCGCTCCGACAAAGGACGGGTGGCGGTCTCCGGGGATCGCTGGCGTGAGCCCTTCAGCCTGGGGAGAATTTTCACCCTCTTTTCGCGCGAAGGGGTCGGGAACCCAGCCCAGGAGCTCGCCGAGCAGCAGAAGAAGATTCGCCAGCTGCTGGCAGAGGCTCCAGCCAATGAGGGGGAGGCCAATCCGTTGGCTGCGGTGCCGGTGGAGGGCGCCGTCGTCTTTCTCAACCAGGAAATCCAGCTCGATCTGAATGGCCCGACGCTCCCAGTGTTGCGCGCAGACCAGCTCAAAGACTACGTGCGGGCACGCGCCAAAGAGGCGCGGCTGACCAATGGCACTGTCCGTGCCCTCTGTGAATATCTGGGCTCCAAGGCCCAATTCGACCCGACAGCCGACAGCTAGGACAGGAGGCGAGCCGGGCAGACCAGCTTCCTGAGCGCTCACCGAAAGCCCAGCCCGCGCTCTTTCAGACTGACATATCGATTGTGGCCGATCACCAGATGGTCCAGCACTTCGATGTCGAGCAGGCGGCCGGCGGCCACCAGCTGTTCGGTGACCCGCACATCCTCCGGGCTGGGGGTCGGGTCCCCGCTAGGATGGTTGTGTACCACGATGATCGAGGCACAGTTGGCGCGGATTGCTTCTCGAAAGACTTCGCCGACCCGCACCACCGCCGTGTTGAGGCTGCCGGTGTAGACGTGGACGACACGCAGGAGGGTATTTTTGGTGTCGAGCAGCAGCGTGCGCAGCTGCTCCTGTTCGAGCAGGCCCATCTCCAACATGAGCAGACTGGCGGCGTCCCCCGGGCTGCGTACCCGGGGGCGTTCGCAGGGGGCGGTGGCCAGCAGCCGTCGACCCAGCTCCAGCGCCGCTTTGATCTGGGTCGCCTTGGCTTCTCCGATCCCATGTGCGCCACACAGTTCGTCGTGGCTGGCCTGCACCAGCCCTGGCAGACCGCCAAACTGGCTCAACAACCGCTCCGCCAGATGCAGCACGCTCTCTCCACGCCCCCCCATGCGCAGGATGATGGCGAGCAGCTCGGCGTTGCTCAGCGCATTCGGACCTGCATAGACCAGACGCTGACGAGGGCGCAGCTCGAGCGGCAGATCGCGGATCAAGGGAGTCTCCTCGGTGTTGGGCAGATGACTCATCGAATCCTCCAGTGGTCTCCCCCTGCCTGCAGAGAGAGGGAGACGACGATGTCTTCAGCTTGCTTCTCCGCTCTCAGTATACTGTGTCGCCCCCCCTGCCTGGGGAGCGGCATTTGACCGATTTGGGCTGCCAGTTTTGGCAGGCTGACCCGGACCCCGCGGACACGGGGCCCTGTTTTCGCAGAGGCACCGCTTTCACAGGAGAAGACTCCGCATGCGCACGCGTTTTTATGAGAGAACCGCCTATCAGCTGTCAGACCAGCCGGTCCCTAGCTGTTTTGTCCGGCTGGACGAGCGGTTCGACCAGCAGTTTGCAACCTACGAGGAGGCGCTGGCCAGCGCCTGTGTGGTCATGGCCGAAAGTCTGTGTGCACGGATGGCCGATGTCGAGATGTATGCGTTTTTGATCGAGGATGCGCGCAAGCGGCACAAGGTGGACCCACAGGCCGAAGAAAAAGCCCCCCTGCTGACCCGCTCCTTCTGGGTCGGCTATCTGGGGGCCTGCCGGGCCCTGCTCGATACAGGTGCCTCGATTCTGGCCGGGCTGTATGCGCTGCCGCTCACCCTGGCGTCCATGACCTTTGCCAGCAGCGAGTTCTGGCAGCAGCTGGTTGCAACGCGCCCACAGGTCCATCGCCGCTACCACCCGCTGCGGCTGTTGCTCACCGAAATTCTCCGCTGGTCGACCGAAAGCGCGCACCGGATTCCTCCGATCGGTGTGGTTGAAGCCCAGTTTGGCCGCTATGCGCCGCGCGAGAACCGTCTGCGCTTGCTGGAGGAGCCTTCCTTCACGCTGGCGGAGATGAACCAGCCAGCGTTGTCGGCGCGCTGGGTCGACCCGCTGACGTTGCACGACCGCTGGAAACCGCAGCTGATGTTGTTGTGTGAAAAGCTGGTAGTCGATCTGGAACAGGCATTGGGCCCAGAGCCGTTGCGCTAATAGGCGTTGATCCTGCGCTGGCGCATCGAGACACTCTCCGCCAGACCAATGGCAAAGAGCATGGAGACCAGCGAACTGCCGCCATAGCTGATAAAAGGCAGGGTCAGACCGGTCACCGGCATCAGCTTGAGGTTCATGCCGACGTTGATCACAATTTGAAAAAAGATCAGGGCTGCAATCCCGACAGCCAGCAACCGGCCAAAGGGGTCGGGTGCCTGGGCGGCGATGCGCAGGATGCGCCAGACCACAAACAACAAAAACAGCAGAATCAGCGCGGCTCCCACCATGCCCAGCTCCTCTGCGATCACACTGAAGATAAAATCTGTGTGGCGCACCCGCAGAAAGAGCAGCTGGTTCTGGGTTCCCTGGGTCCAGCCCATCCCAGTCAACCCACCGTTCCCCACAGCGATCAGGGCCTGGTCGACGTTGTAGGAGGCTGCCGTGTTGGCGGCTGGCTGAAGACATTCGCTGGGCAGCGCGTTGAAGACGGCACGCAGAAAATTCAGCAAAGGAGCGACGATCTGGCCGTCTTCGCCGGTAGGCAGAAAGATACAGACCCGGGCCAGCATGTACCCTTGCAGCGAGGCCGCCAGCACAGGGATTGCCAGAAGAGCCCCGCCGAGCAACAACAACAGATGTTGATAGCGAATGCCCGCCGAGAGGATCAGCGTCCCTCCCATGAAGGCATAGGTGATGGTCATCCCAAAATCCGGCTGAATATAGACCAGCACAAGCGGTGCCAGCAGCAGCACCAACGCGGCCAGCAGGTAGGGCAGTCGGTGTATGCTCTCGCGGCGTCCACTCAGATACCAGGCCAGAAAGATGATGAGGAGAAATTTTCCTGCCTCGGTCGGCTGTACCAGCGTGCCTCCCACCGAGATCCAGCTGCGCGAGCCTCCCTGGGCGTCGCCGAAGAGATAGACCAGGATCAGCGAGAGGATAAAGGCCAGAAAGGCAGGGACAGCCAGCAGCGAAAGCTGTCGGTAATCAAACAGGGCCACAGCGAAGAGCGCAACCAGGCCGATCCCAATAAAGTTGATCTGGCGCTGCCAGTAGTCGACCAGGTCGGGCGAATTGCGGGTGGCGCTGTAAATGACAGCAACCCCCACCCCGCAGAGCAGCAGGACAACCCCCAACAACAGCCAGTCGAAATGGCGCCAGTAGATCCGTGTCAACATCTATTTTCTGAACCACCTGGCCAGCCAGCCCCACAGACCTGGACGATGGTAGTCGGTCAACGGGACATTGTGTCCCATCACACGCAGCGCAATGTTTTCGTAGGCACGGCGCACATACATGCGTTGGTCGAAGGCGGCAGGTGTGCCACGGTCGGTCGACAGCATCAGCCGTTCATCCTCGGGGACCACCCCCATCAAGTCGATCGCCAGAATATCGAGCACATCGTCGATCCCCCGCATTTCGCCGCTGTTGACCAGGCGTGGGTTGAAGCGGTTGATCACCAGCCCAGGTTGGCGCTGCCAGTCACGTTCGAGCAGATAGATCACCTTGTCGGCGTCGCGCAGCGCGCTGACATCCGACGTTGTGACAATCAAAACGCGGTCGGAAGGGGCGATCGCGGCGGCAAAACCATGTTCGATGCCTGCTGGAGAGTCGATCAACACATAGTCGGCCAGGTTGACCAGCTGTTTGCAGATCGTGCAGAGCTGGTCTGCGCTGATCTCGTGTTTGTCGCGCGTCTGTGCCGCCGGCAGCAGGTAGAGAAACTCGGCGCGTGGGTCGCGCACCAGCGCCTGCTGCAGCGTGCAGCGTCCCTCGGCTACGTCGATCGAGTCGTACAGGATGCGGTTTTCCAGTCCCATCACCAGATCAAGGTTGCGCAGCCCGATGTCGGCGTCGACTGCGATCACGCGCTGGCCCAGGCGGGTCAACGTCGCACAGAGATTGGCGGTGGTCGTCGTCTTGCCGACCCCCCCTTTGCCAGAAGTCACGGTGATCACGGTCCCTGTCATGTCAGCTTCGTCCTGCTTGGCGGTGCAACGAGGTCAATCCTCCTGGGCGTGAGACATCCCACTCCTCGACAACAATCTGTCCCTGGATCCACCGGGCAATTTCGGGGCGTTTATGTTGAGAGCGGCGCCAAAAAAAACGTCCTGGCTGCCCTGGTTTGGGGTCCGCCCCTTGAACGAAGAGATCGGCAATGCGAAGTTGGGTCGGTTCCAGGTCGAGCGCGGCCACCAGCGCCCGCCGGTTGCCTTGTGCGCCCGCATGAACGACCCCGCGCAGCCGCCCCCAGACCATGACATCCCCGTCGCTGATCACCTCAGCGCCCGGGTTGATGTCGCCCAGCACCAGGATGTGTTCGGTACGTTGCAGCCGGTGGCCGGAGCGCAGATAGCCGCGGAAGACAAAATAGCCAGCCTCTTCGCCAGGTTTTGGAACCAGGTTGCTGCTCGCACGGCTGGCTTCTGCCATCGTGCTGCCGTCGGGGGCTTCCAATGTGGCTGCCATCCCGATCGCCAACGCCGCCTGAAAGGTGCGCTCCGAGGCGGTGCGCACCAGCCCCAGGGTCATCGCATGTTCAGAGAGCACTTTGGCCACCTGCGAGAGTTCCTCCTCGGTGACCGGCCGTGTTCCGGTGTCGAGCGCCACGCTGCTGTGATAAAAAAAACTGGCCGACTGGTTCAGCCGTTCGGTCAACCCGGACAAAATTTCAGGCCACGGCTGGCGTCCCACTTCGATCACCACCCCATCGCTGCGCCCACGCAGGTTGATCAGTTGTTCAGCGCCAGGCAGCTTGGCAGCGGGGGGCAGCGGTGCCTTCGGGGTCTCCGCTTCTGGCTCGCTCGGAGGGTCAACCGGCTTGTAGGGCAGAAAAGATGTCATCTCCGCAGCGGTCAGAAGACGCCGTCCAGCCCCCATCAACGGCTCGCCCGGCAGCAAGGGGCCCCCCTCTTCCAGCACCGCTCCACGGCCAGCCGCCCCGTTCAGGGCGAGAGGAGTTTCCTCCCCCGCAGAGGGCAGGGGCGCCGCAGGGTCCTCTGCAGACGAGTCTGCTGGGACTGTCACATCGTCGAGCAGGTCTGCGATCCGAGATTGGAAGGCAGGTTCGCCGGCGGGGGCAACGCTGTGGATCCGCGGGGCCGATCGGGCTGTCTCGCTCATGCTCTTTTCCTCACGGTTCCGTTGCCACAGGCTGTGGGCGAGGTGCGATCTCGGTGAAGTAGCCTTCCAGGATTTTTTGGGTGATCGGGGCAGCGACAGCAGAGCCTTCACCGCCGTCGTAGACAAAAGTGACCACGGCAATCTCTGGGTTGTCGTAAGGCGCAAAGGCGCTGAACCAGGAATGAAAAGGCAGAAACTCCTTTTCGTCGCGGCGGCAGTCGCTCTTTTCGGGAAGATACTCACAAAACTCGGCGGTCCCCGTTTTCCCAGCCACCTCCACCCCAGCAACCCGGGCGACCTGCCCAGTCCCATAGCTGGCGTTGACCACATCCCACATGCCCCGGCGGACCACTTCGATATCCTCCGGGTCGACCGGCAGCTGGCGTTTGACCTCTGGCTGGAAGTCGCGTTGGACCCCTCCGTTGGCATCGGTCATATGGTGGACGACCTTGGGGACATACAAGGTGCCCCCATTGGCCAGCGCTGCGGTCTCTACCAGCACTTGCAGCGGGGTTGCCAGCACATACCCCTGGCCGATTGCCATGTTGTAGCTGTCGCCGGTCGTCCAGGGTTCTGCAAAAAGCTGACGTTTCCACTGGTCTGTCGGCACCAGCGAAGTGACCTCTCCCGGCAGGTCGATGCCGGTCTTCTCACCAAACCCAAACAGTTCGGTCCATTTGCTGAGCAACACATGGCCAAGTCCGACAAATTCTTCCAGATAGCCGCCGCCCAGATAGTAAAAAAAGATATCGTTGGAAAGTGCCAGCGCGCTTTCCACGTTGATCCGGCCATGCACGACCCCGTTTTTGTGGTTCCAGCTCACAAATTTTTGTGCCTGGGTCAGGTCGTTGGGGAAATAACGGTTGGGCAGATAGATCGGGCCAGCATCGACGACGAGGGTCTCTGGGGTGATCACCCCCTCAGCGAGGCCGGCCAGGCTGGTCACCATTTTGAAGACGGAGCCGGGCGGGTAGAGGCCGCCGATCGCATAGTTGATCAAAGGGCGCCGTTCGTCCTGTTCCAGAAGCAGATACTCTTCGCCGATCCGTTCGGCAAAGATGTTGTTGTCGTAAGAGGGCAGGCTGACCATGCCCAAAATCTCGCCGCTTTGCGGGTTCATTGCAACGGTCACGGCCCATGGAGCACCGACCTCCTCCATCTTCGCCTGCAAAGCCGCACGCATGATCGACTGCAGGCGCCAGTCGATGGTCAGATGCAGATTCCAGCCCGGCACCGGCTCGACCTCCGGCCCGATGGTGCGCACATCGATCCCCAGGATGTTGCGTTCCGAATAGCGCACGCCCGGCGTCCCCCGCAGCTCGGTCTGGTAGGTGTACTCCAGACCGTTTAGCCCTACCCGTTCGTTGGGGTTGTTGTAGCCGCTCTGGCGATAGGTCTCGGCGGCGAAGGCCGGGATGGGCCCCAAAAAGCCCAGGACGTGGCTGAGCAGGTCGCCGTAGAGGTACTCCCGCACTGGCACCTGGGTCACACGCACCGCTGGAATCCGAAAGCTGTCCTCCGAAATTTCAAAAGCACGGATGCGGTCGACGCCGTCCAGGATCGGCACAGGGTCGGAGGCGCTCCCCATGCTTTGGATCGCCACCGTGCGTTTGACGAGCGCCACCAGCCCCTCCAGCGGCAGCACCTTGTCCAGGTCAGGCAGGTACACTTCGAGCGGCGCAGCCATCACCATCCGTCCGCCGTCGGTGACTGGGGTCACAAAAGCGGGATCGTCCAGATACGAAACCTGGACATTGACGGCTTCGACTGTACGGATAAAGTCGTCGTAGCCCAGTTTGTTGAACAAAATTTCAGCCATGCGCAAGGCGACTTCTGAGTCACGGTCGGCCTGCAGAATGCGCAGAATCTTCTCGATCTCGACAGCCTCCTCGTCGACCTCTTCGCTCTCCAGTGTATCGGTGGGCAGATCTTCTGGCACCAAGGCCACCTCGAAGGAGGGGCGATTGCGCACCAGGATCGTGCCGTTGCGGTCGTAGATCACCCCGCGCGGGGCGGGCGATTCGATGCGCAACAGGCGGTTCTGGTTGGCCAGCGCGGCGTAGCGGCCCGCCTGCAGCACCTGCAGGTCAAACATGCGGGCCACCATGACCACAAACGTGACCACAATGCCCAGACGAAAAATCGCCATCGTGATATCGGCCGTGTCTTTTCCCGTGCGTTCTTCAAACATGATCACTCGCTCAAAGTCCAGCACATCTCACAACAGCGGGAAGGCGCTACACATCCTGGCTTTCAGGCAGACGATTCAACAGCGGGATCGCCAGCAACATCAACACCACATTGTACAGCGTGACTGGCAGCACAATGTCCTGGAGCGTCCCCCCCAGCGGCAGCTGCGGCACAGAGAAGCCGGCCGTTGTCAGCACCGCCAGGAGGCCCAGATAGACCGCAGCAAAGGCCAGGGTGCCCAAGGCGGCAGCGGCCAACGGCACCAGCAGGTTGAAGCGGGAAAACGGGCGATGCCCCAGCCCGGCCACCAGTGCACTCGCCATCAAAGCCAGGCTGGAGGCGCCAAAGGGGCCCCCGCTGAAGAGATCCAGGCCGATCCCTGCCACGAAAGCCCACAGCACACCTGACCGTGCGCCGTAGACCATGGCCCCTATCACCACCACCAGCAGCACCAGCTCAGGCTTGACCCCGGCCAGCTTGAATCGAGCCAGCGTCGTCGACTGCAACAAGGCACAGAGCAACAAGAGTGGAACCATCAAATAATACAAGGCCCCGCGGTTCATGGTGCCGTCTCCTCTTGTGCAGGGGCGTTCTGTGCAGGGGCAGCCTCCTCGGCCTGGTTCAGCAGGTCGTTCAGCCCCTGGCTCGGTGCAAAGTTGGTGATCACCATCACCAGCTCCAGGCTGCTGAAATCGACTGCCGGGCGCACCGTCGCGGTCTGAAAGACTGCGTTGGGCTGGGATTCGATCGTGTCGATCGTGCCGATCGTGAGGCCACGGGGAAACTGGCCCCCCAGCCCAGAGCTCAGGACCGCCTCGCCGACTGCAAAGGTCGGCCCCTGGGGCAGAAAGTCCATCACCAGATGGTTGCCGGTGTCCCCGCGCACGATCCCGTTCAGCCGGCTGTCAGCCAACAGCGCGCTGGCCAGGCTGCTGGGGTCGCTGAGCAAAAGCACCTTGGCATTGTTTTCCGTCACCGAGCTGATACGCCCCACCAGCCCCTGATCGGTGACAACGGGCATTCCAGAGCGGAGGCCGTGCACGGCCCCCAGGTCGATCAGGAGGGTGTCGATAAAATTGGTGCTTTCCTCGCCGACGACGCGGGCCACGATCTGGGCCCCGCGCAGCTCCAGACGTGGGCGTGTCTGGGCAAAGTTCAGCAGGGTGCGCAGCGTTTCGTTTTCTTTTTCGACCTCGCGCAGGGTCTGCAGCTCTGCTTCCAGCTGGCGAGAACGGCTTTGGAGCACAGCCAACTCCTGGTTGAGCGTGCGCATCTGGAGCACGCTCTCGATCAGCTGGCTGAACGCTGTTGTGAGCCCGGTCGCACTCAACTGGGCAGGCATGGTCAGCTGCGTCAAGAAATTTTGAACAGGCTGCAAGTTGCCGGAAAGTTGCAACGCCAGCAAGAGCAACGCTGCCAAAGAGAGCAGCCCGATTCGTACCCCTAAATCACCGACCGTGCGCGGTCTTCGTTCCGTGCTACGCATAGAAAACGACAGTGTCTGTGAACAAAGTTAGCGAATCATCGCTTTGCGCTGCATGCTGGTCAAGGTCTCTCGATAAAATTCTGGTTTCTCCAAAATCATGCCGGTTCCCATCGCTACGGCTGTCAGCGGGTTGTCGGCGACGTAGACATGCATCCGGGTTTCATCTTGTAGACGTTGGGCCAGCCCCTGCAGCAAGGCCCCTCCCCCCGCCAGCACAATCCCGTACTCCATCAGATCTGCCACCAGTTCAGGCGGTGTCTCGTCCAGGGTGGCTTTGACCGCGTCGACGATGACTTGCACTGACCCGGAAAGTGCCTCCCGGATCTCCACCGAGCTGACTTCTACTGCCTCAGGCAACCCTGTGATCAGGTTGCGCCCACGCAGGATCAGGGTCCGTTCGCGTTCCAGCGGGTAGGCCGAACCGATTTCGATCTTGGTCCGTTCGGCCATGCGCTCGCCGATCAGGAGGTTGTACTTCTGCCGCGAGTAGTTGACAATGTCCTCGTTCATCTCGTCCCCAGCCACGCGGATCGAACGTGAGACCACGATCCCCCCCAGCGAGATCACGGCGACCTCGGTGGTGCCGCCGCCGATGTCGACGATCATCGAGCCAACCGACTCCGTAACGGGCAGCCCTGCTCCGATCGCCGCCGCCATCGGCTCTTCGACCAGCCCTGCCTCGCGTGCCCCCGCGCTGATCGCAGCATCCCGCACCGCCCGCTTTTCGACTTCGGTGACCCCCGAGGGGATGCCGATCACCACGCGCGGGCGGGCAGCGCCAAACCGCCCCCCGTGCACCTTGCCGATGAAATGGTGGATCATCTGCTCGGTGACATCAAAATCAGAGATGACCCCATCTTGCAGCGGCCGGATGGCCACGATGTGGGCTGGGGTGCGCCCGACCATCTCTCGGGCATCGCTGCCGACCGCCTTGACTCGGTTGCGGCGCCGGGAAGAGATGTCGATCGCAACCACAGAAGGCTCGTTGATGACAATTCCACGATTTTTTACATGGACCAGCGTGTTGGCTGTTCCCAGATCGATCCCAATGTCGAGAGAAAAGAGCCCCAACAGCCAATCAAGCGGATTGTTCACGCGTTGCGCTTCTCCTCGTTACCCTCGACCCGGTTGTAAAGCCCATCGATCTGCTCTCCGGTTGCCTGCCATCGCCCTTGCTGCAGCTCTCCACTCTCCGCCAGAGAGCACCATGCAAAAATTATATGTCAGTATAGCATAGACGGACGGCCTTCAAAAATGTTCTTGCAAAGTTGTGCGAGGGAGCAGGAGTTGCGTTTCTTCCCCGGCACTTCTTTGCCAGAGAGGAAACGCTGTATACTGTTCGACGAAGATGGCACATTGCGCACCGGTTCGTCCACCTCGATGGGAGCATCCGCTGGCAAGTCTGCTCTGGCAGGCCTGCCAGCGCCTGTTGCCACCCAGCAGCCACGGCCCCCAACCGCTGGTTGTGGGGGTCAGCGGCGGCGTCGACAGCGTGGTGTTGCTCCATCTGCTGCACCAGTTGGCTCCCACCCGCCAGCTGCTGCTCCATGTGGCCCACGTCGACCATGCCCTGCGCCCCTCTTCGGCCACAACGGCCCACCAGGTGCACCAGCTGGCCGAGCAGCTGGGGTTGCCCTGGCACAGCATTCGCCTGGACAGCGCAGCCCTCCGGGCAGACCCGTCCGGGCTGGAGGCGGCGGCCCGCCGGGCGCGCTACCGCTTTCTGTGCGCGTTGGCCAACGACCTGGCGCCCTCGCCACAAACCGCTCTGGTCGCCGTGGCCCACCATGCCGGCGACCAGGCCGAGACCGTTCTGCTCCGGCTGCTGCAAGGCAGCGGGGTCCAGGGGCTGGCTGCCATGCGCCCGCTGACCCTCCTGACAGACCCCAATCTGGCCGAACGGCCGGTACACCTTCTCCGCCCTCTGCTGGAAGCGACCCGTGCCAGCATCGTTGCCTACGCCCGCCAGCAGCAGCTTGTCTGGGACGAGGATGAAAGTAACCAGGACGAACGCTTCAGCCGCAACTGGATTCGCCAGCAACTCCTGCCGCTGCTGCAGCAGCAGGCCCCTTCGATCGTGGCCACGCTGGCGCGCACGGCGCGCGTCCTGGCGACAGAGGCGGACCGGCTGCATAGGCTGGATGTAGAGACCCTCGAACGGCTTATGCGCCAGCCACAGCGCTCCTCCGCCCGGTACCTGCTGCTCGACCTGGCTGGCCTGCAGCAGCTGGACCCTGCCAGCCAGCAGGGGGTGCTGCGGCTGGCGGTGAACCGGCTCGCCCGCGATCTGCGCGAGGTCGGCGCCGACCGGCTGGAGACGCTGGCAGCAGCGCTGCGCCGGGCCAGCCGCACCTCAGGCCCCCACCCGCTGGCTGGCCCGCTGGCCTGGAGTGTGGTGGCGCTGCCAGGGCAGGGGCTTTGTCTCTCCCTGCACCTCCACGGGGAGCTTCCGCTGGCCCCGCCCGGCCCCTGGCTGGCGCCAGCCGACCGCCAGCTGGCAGAGCCGCTGCCACGCACCGGAAAAACGGCTGTGGGCGGCTGGCAGCTCTCCTGCAGGCTGGTGGAACGGGCAGCGCTGAAGTGTGTCAGGCAGCCTTCTGGGCAACGCTGGCAGCTTTTCTTGGATGCCGACCAGATCCAGGAGCCTGTGCTCTGTGCCGCAGTGCCCGGCCAACGCATCGACCCGCTGGGCATGGGAGGACGGCACAAAACACTCGGCAAACTGTTTACCGACGCCAAAATTGCCCCGGCCCTGCGCCCCGGCTGGCCTGTTCTTGTGGACCGCAGCGACGGACGGCTGCTCTGGGTCTGCGGGCTGGCACAGTCACACAGCGCCCGAATCACCGGCACCACCCGCACCGTGTGGGTGGTGCAGTTCACCGACCTTGCACAAGACGAGGAGCCAACCGATGAGCGGCCCGACCGAACCTTGGACCCCAGCTGACCTGCTGCGCTTTGTCGAGCAGAACCAGATCCAGGCCGAGCTGCTGTTCGACCTGGGCCACACCCCAACTGTTCCGGCAGCAGCAGCGGCGTTGGGGGTGGCCCCCGACCAGATCGTCAAGACCCTGCTGTTTTTGGTCGAACAGCCTGGAGGCGACACGGCACTTCCGATCGTGGTGATCAGCTACGGCGAGCGGCGGGTCGATAAAGGGCGGCTGGCAGAGCGGTTTGGGGTAGGCAAAAAACGGGTCGTGCTGGCTCCAGCCCCCGTCGTGCTCGCAACCTTGGGCTATCCGGCTGGCGGGGTGCCGCCGTTTGGCCACCGCACCCCAGTGCCTGCGATCCTCGACGCCAGCATGCAACAGCTGCGGCCAGACATCGAAATTTTTGCCGGCGGCGGCGACGACCAGACCATGATGCGGCTGCAGATCGCCGAGTTGATGCGTGTGACCCAGGCGGAGCTGCTCGCCGTCAGCTGAAAAGAGCGCCCAAAAACCGACACAAAAAAGCCGTGGCGACACCGTCGCCACGGCACAGAAGGCATCAACATTATTCGGGGGGACGTTGGACCGGGCGATAGGCGGGCTCGTCGAGCTCGACGTTGCGTCCGGGGGGAGGGGCCAGCGGTTCGCGGCGCAACGGGTTGCGGGCAGCGACCGGCACAGCCGGTTGGAGCGGGGCGGCAGGGGGGACCAGCTGGGGCCGTACTGCCATCTGCGGAGCACCGCAGAAGACGCAGATCTCCCACTCGTTGCGTGCCAGCTTGCCACAGGTCGGACAGGAATGCTGCAGCTGGTTGTGGCAGTTCGGGCAGTACACCCAGCCCTCCTGAACCGGCAGACCACACTGAGGACAGGTGCGGGTCTCTTCCAGTTCGCGCAGCAACGCTTCTTCTTCCAGGGCACGGTCGTAGATTTCGGCGAGGGTCGCCTTGGGACGAATCATCAGATAGAGAATGAAGCCGATCAGCGGGAAGATCAACACCAAGGTCACCGCCAGCAAGATGACCAGCCAGTCATGGGTGCGCGACCGGATGTCGTTGAAGGTCCAGATCCCCATCGCGATCCAGAACGCAAACAAAAAGGCCCCCAGCCCGGCAACCAGCACACCGACAATGGTGCCGATCGTGTTAATCAACTCTGGCGACATACCTTGCTCCAAACGCTTTGGTCCAAACCCACAACTGCCTGCTGATTATAGCGCACGCCAGCCCGAAGACCAAACGAAGGCCTTTCTGCCCGACAGCAGGCACGTACCGAGTGGCGCACCCTTGCCCTCCACTGTGCTCCCAGCGCCCCTGCCGGCTATTCTCCTTGGCCGAGAGAATAGCCGCAACGTCCATCAAAGGTATAAAGATGCTCGGTCTTGATGACAGCCACGTGGGCGTTGTGCAGCGCGTGCAGCAGGGCCAGTACCTGGTCGAAGGTGACGCCTGTTTCCTCAACAGCCACGAATCGGCAACGCCAGTGATCGGTGCAGAAGGTCTCTGGCATGCCATCGGGGTAGACTTTGACCCCACGGTTGGTGATCATTTTGAGCAGCCAGGGAGCTGGCGTTGCTGCTTCCAACAGCTCACCAACTTGAGCACTTGTACGACTTCGGGCGTCTGCTGGTGTTCGATACCGGCGTAGAGATCTTCCTCATTTTCGCGGACAATCACCAGGTTCATCTTGGGATGACGAGACGCCACAAAGGGTGCATACGATTTGGCTGGGCGTACATTGGCGTACAAGTTGAGTACCTTGCGCAGCGTCACATTCAAACTCTTGTAGCCGCCTCCCTGGGGTGTCGTGATCGGTGCTTTGAGCAGGATTTGGTTGCGTCGAATCGTTGTCCATGCTTCTGGTGTGATGCCCGATTTGTAGCCCTGTCGATAGAGCGTTTCCCCCATTTCAACGACATCGTAGCGCAGCGGCGCATTGGCTGCATCAAGCACGCGCAGCACAGCGTCCATGATCTCTGGCCCAATCCCATCCCCGTATGCCACTGCCACCGGAGTCACTGCCACCGGTGACAGCGCAGGAAGCACCTGCTCATTGGAAAGATCGCCCATCTGGAAGGTATTCATCGGTATCCTCCTTGCCTTTTGACGGTTGATTGCAGGCAACAAAATAGAATAAATCGTCAAACACAGCACTGCGCCCGGTTGAATGATGGGATCACGGTTTCAGTCGGGCTGGGGAGGTGCAGCGGGCCGGCAATGAATGTTGGGGGCTGACCTTCTCTGTGTTGGTTTTGTTCTTCGCTTCGATCACTCGTCCTCTTGCTGCGATGTGTGCGATAATGGGTTGTCGGTTGACTGGCTGAATGCGACGTTGAAAGGCAAGGGTAGGACTTCGTGATCGACAACCTGCTTGACCCGATCGTGCTTTTTTTTGTGGTAGGTTTGGTTGCCGGCCTGCTGCACACCGACCTGCGTCTTCCCGAAGCCTTGTATCAGACGCTGAGCCTCTATCTGCTCACTGCAATCGGGCTCAAGGGGGGGGTGGAACTCTCGCGCACCCCCTTGGGCGAGGTGATGGGGCCTCTGGCCGGCACCCTGCTGCTGGGGTTGGGGATTCCGGCACTGGCTTTCGTCCTGTTGCGCCGACTGGGGCGCTTCGGGCGGCCCGACGCCGCGGCGCTGGCCGCCCATTACGGTTCGGTCAGCGCTGTCACCTTTGCCCTGGCGTTGGTCTACGCAGCAGATATTGGCGTCGCCTACGAGGCCTACATGCCGGTGCTGCTCGTGATCCTCGAAATTCCGGCCATCGCACTTGGGGTGCTGCTGGCCAGGCTGGGCGGAGCGCAAGGACAGATCCGCTGGGGAGCGCTGGCACACGAAGTGCTGCTGGGCAAAAGCATTTTTCTGCTGCTGGGCGGGTTGGCTGTCGGCTACCTGGCCGGCGCAGAAAGAATGGAAAGGCTCAACCCGCTTTTTGTTGGCCTCTTCCCAGGAGCACTCGCACTCTTTCTTCTGGAGATGGGGACCGTCGCGTCTCGGCGCATTTCTGATCTGCGGCGCGTCGGCCCCTTCCTTGTTCTGTTTGGCATTCTGATGCCGATCCTCTCTGCTCTGCTGGGGATCGCGGTCGGCATGGCGAGCGGGCTCTCCTTGGGCGGCGTGGCTGTACTGGCGACGCTGGCCGGCAGCGCATCCTACATCGCAGCCCCCGCAGCGATGCGCGTGGCTGTCCCCGAAGCCAACCCGACCCTCTATCTGACCGCTTCGCTTGCCATCACCTTCCCGTTCAATGTGGTGTTCGGAATTCCGCTCTACTTTTGGTTGGCTGCCCTGGCGCAGACCTGGTGGCAGGCCGGCCGCTGATGCATCGATTTTTTGGGCAAGCCTCCCTGCCTTCAGGCGGGGGCATCCGTCTCTCACCAGGTTCATAGAAAGAAGAGGTGCCGTTTTCATGAACAGTATCCTGCCTGAAACACAAGGATTTGCCAGCCAGCGGCTGGCGCGGATCGATGCCGTGCTGGACGCCTATGTGGCCGAAGAAAAGATTGCCGGTGTCGTGAGCCTGGTCGCCCGGAACGGCCAGATCGTCCATCGGCACCATGCCGGCATGGCAGTGCGCGAGAGCAACACCCCCATGCAAGCGGATACGATCTTTCGAATCTACTCCATGACCAAACCCATCACCAGCGTGGCTGTGCTCATGCTGATGGAGGAAGGAGGGCTGCGTCTGTCTGACCCGGTCGCCGCTTACCTTCCTGCATTCCAAAATGTCAAAGTGCTGGACACCAGCCTCGATACAGGCGTGCGTTCTGTGGCACCTGCCCGGCCACCGACGGTGCACGACCTGCTGACCCACACCGCAGGTCTCAGCTACGGCTTCGACGCAGCTGTTTACATCGACCAACTCTACCAACAGCGTGTCTGGGAACCGTGGCGGCAGAACCCGGCCGCTCTGTCGCTGGATGGGCTGATGGAGATCCTGGCCTCCCTGCCGTTGGCCCACCACCCTGGCAGCAAATACCGCTACAGCATGGCTACCGATGTCCTGGGCGGCATCGTGCAGGCGGTGGCTGGCGAGCCGTTCGACCACTTTCTGCACGAACGAATTTTCCAGCCGTTGGGCATGGTGGATACTGCTTTTTATGTGCCCGCCGAAAAGTGCGGGCGCTTTGCGGCGACCTACGGACCCGGGGAGCAGGGAGGGCTGAAACTTCTCGACGGGACCCAGACGGGCCATTATTTGCAGCCCGCGGCCTGCCCGTTCGGCGGCAGTGGGCTGGTCTCCACAGCTGGGGATTATCTGCGCTTTGCCCAGATGCTTTTGAACCGGGGGGAATTGGACGGCGTTCGTCTGCTCGGGCGCAAAACAGTCGAGCTGATGACCACCAATGGCTTGCCTCCTGGCCTCCATCCGTTCGAGAACCCAGCCTCCGGCTTTGGGCTGGGGGTCAGCGTGCTGATGGACCTGGGACGGTCAGCTGCGTTGGGGTCCGTGGGCAATTATGGCTGGGGTGGGGCTGCCAATACCAATTTCTGGGTGGACCCGCAAGAGCAGATCGTCGGCCTGCTGATGCTGCAGTATATGCCGTCCGACACCTATCCTGTGGTGGCAGATTTCCGCAACCAGGTCTATCAGGCGTTGGTCGGCTGACCCGAACGCAGACGGGCCCGCTGGCTGAAAAGCGCCAGCGGCAGCCCCATGCCCCTTTCAATCCCGGCTGTGCCGTAGACCAGCTGCGGCGCCTCAGCAGGAAACTTGGCGGCGGTGAGTGCCCGGGCATGTTCGATGTTGGCCAGTGCCCCTTCTGCGCTGTCGAAGGGACCCAACAGGAAGGCACAGCGCAGCCGGATACGGTCGATGCCGGTGACATAATATTTGCAGCTGTCCCGGCCTGGCGGCTCGGTGGGGCTGGCCAGTGTAGCGGGCAGCGTGGTGTGGGTCTGCGGCAATTTGTTGAAGCGAAGTCGTTGGAACAGTGTCATGGTGAAAGCAGCCTTGTGTCAATCGATCCTTCTTCCATTTGCTGCCCCTACTCTACCGCGGTCGGCGTTGCTCCGGCGTTGACTCCCCATCAACGCTGGCCAGAGGGTCTCTGCAGCCGCAGGTAGAACGTCTGTTCTGTACAGGATACAACACTTCTGCGACCTTCCCCAAATTTTCACAAATCGAAAGCTGCTTCTGGGGGCGGATTCAACCGAGGAGGCTGTTGGCCGTGGGCGGTCAGCGTGGGTTCTGGGCGGAGCGGCGCTGCCAGTATTCAGCCAGCGCCAGAAAGGGGCGGGCGGGCGGCAGCGCTTTCTCGGGCTGGCGGCCCAGGTTGTAGGTGACGATCAGCTCGCGGCGGGCGCGTGTGATTCCGACATAGAAGAGCCGCAGCCGCTCGGCGGCCAGGGCCAGCCGTGCCTGCTGGCTGGCCCTTCCTGGCAGATAGTCGTCCAGCGTGCCCATGTGCAGCTGTCTGAGCTGTTCTTCCAGCTCGGCGGCCAGGTTGCTCCCCTCGCGCAGATACCAGCGTTCGCTGCGGTAGGGTTCGTCGGCCAGGCCGCTGGGAAAGCTGAAGGTGTTGACGCTGGTCAGGTAGACCCGATCCCACTCCAGCCCTTTGGCGCCATGCATGGTGGCGACGGTGACGACCCCAGGGCGAGGGCTGTACCCCTGGCTCTCTTCGGTGAAGCTGATCAGGCGGCGCCGGTTCTGGGCGATGTTCTGCAGCTCCTTGACCAGATCGGCCAGACGCAGCGCCGGGTTTTCGCGCGCCAGTTTGGCCAGCAGCACGGCCAGCTGGTGGGTGAGCGCCAGGTCACTGGGTTCCACGAACAGGTCGTTGCCGAGCGTCAGCAGCAGCTCGTCGACTGGCAGCACCAGAGCCCGGCACCAACGCTGCAGATCCTGTCGAAATTGCTCGATCTGCCGGCGAAATGGCTCCCCAGCCTCTGCCAGCCATGCCAGCCTGTCCAGAAAATCGTCGGGTCCTGGGAAGACAAACCGTTCTGGCTCCTTCAATTTGCCCAATGCCAGCGCAAAGATTTGCGCCGGTCGTTTGTCTTCTCGGGGGGAGCCGCCGGTTTCTGCGGCCTCCTCTGGAGAGGAGGCGGCTGTCCGCCGTGGGGACCAGACCTCGGCCCACAGCTGTTGCAGCAGGTTGGCGGAGTGGGGATTGGCAATATAGCCGGCCGCAATCGCCAGTTGGTGGGCTGCGGCGCGCGTGCTGCTCTGGTTGTTGCGCAGCAGAGATTCGTCGAACGGCAGCCCGCCGTTTTTGAGTGCTGCGACGAGCTGGTCCCCGCGCTGGTTGTCTGGGACCAGCACGGCTACGGTGCTGCCCGGGTTGTCGGCGACCCAGCGGCGCACCGACGTCACCACGCTCTCGCGCTCTGCATCGGCCGTCAGCGCTTTTTCATGGAAGTGGACTGGCGGCTGGCCTGCTGCCGGGTTCGGCTGGGGATCGTCGGGCGCTGTCGGTTCGATGCGCGGGTAGGCCAGCGCCTGCTCCACCCCCAGGGTCGGATGTGCGGTGCGCGACCAGTCGATCAGCGCATTGGCCAGTTCGAGGATGGGCAGGGCGCTGCGGCCGGAGTTGGGCAGATCCCGTGCCTGTTGGGGGTGCTCGCGCAAAAACCGCTGCAAAAACCGTGCGTCCGCGCTGGTAAAGGTCGTGTGGATGGCTTGATTGGGGTCGCCGACACGCACCCAGTTGCCGTGGGCGGCGGTCAGCAGGCGTAGCATCTTTTCCTGCAGCAGGCTGGAGTCCTGGGCTTCGTCCTCGAGAATATAGGGCCAGCGTGCCTGCAGCCGGGCCAGATAGCCCTCGTCGGCGCGCAGCGCCTGCAGCGCCAGCACGATCAGGTCGTCAAAATCGACCGCGCCGCGCGTGTTCAGGCTGCGTGTATAGGTCGTGTAGACGGAGAGGGCAAATTCGACCAGCGGGAATGTGCCCGACTGGCGGGCCAGGCTCTGCTGCAACAAAGCGGGGTTGGCCGTCAGCTCTTTGGCGACGCGGATCGCAACGTTGGCCAGTTCGAGCGCATCTTCTTGAAAGTGGCGCTCGAACTGACGCGGGTTGTGCAGCAACTCTGGCCGGATAAAGGGGGCAAAGGCGTCTGGGTGTCTGGCCAGGAAGTCGCGCGCGGCTTCCCGTTTGATCTCGGCGCTGGTATCACCGTCGACGATCTCGAAGCCTTCGCCCAGCCCGACCAGCGCTGGCCGTTCGCGCACGATATCGTGGGCAAGCGCGTGCAGGGTCCGCACCCGGTAGCCGACCCCAGGCAGCAGTCCGCGCTCCTGGCGCAGAAAGGTGCCGATGCGGGCACGGAAATTGGCCACTGCGCTGTTGGTGAAGGTGACAACCAGGATCTCGCGCGGCTCGAACGTGGGGCTGGTGGCCAGTTCTCCGACCAGCTTGGCTGCCAGCAGGCTCAGCGTGAAGGTCTTGCCGCTGCCCGGCACTGCGCTGACCCCCATCGGGCCGCCGGTATAGGCCAGGATTTTCGTCTGCGCCGGGCGCGGGACAAACGATGGGTGGGGCAGCGGGGTCTCTGTGTCGGGCATGGCTGCTCACTCTGTGCCGAGGATTTGAACCCCGGAGGCAGTCGCCTCGGCCACCCAGCCCTCGGCTTCTCGGCCGTCGTCCAGTGTGGCACGCACCTGCCACCAGGTCAGGCTGTCGGCCAGCTGTTTCTCCCCCAACACCACCGCCGCGGCGGCTGGCTGCAGCACGCCGACCACATCCCCCTCCGGCTTGCTCAGATAACCTGGGCTGCGGCGCAGGTTGACCCGGCTGTTGGTCATGTTGCGGACTTTCTGGCCTGCGGCAAAACGCAGGGAGCCGGCCGGTGCTGGCGGACTCTCGGCGGCGGGCAACGGTGTCACTGCCGGGGTGTAGGGGGCCGGTGTCCAGCCAACAGCCCCTGCGCGCAGGTCGGCGAGGTTGAGCCGGTTGAGGCCCAAGGCCACGGCACCGACGCTGCAGCTGGCAAAGAGCAGCAGGCCAAAACCCACCACAAACCCGGGCCAGAACCGAGAACGGCCTTGCGCAGCCCGCTCTATAGGCTGCGCAGATGCTGGGGAGGGCAACGACAAGTTACGCAGTTTCAGCGATCTCGCCGAGCACGCGCAGCACACCGACCATGTTGCCCTGCAGGTCCAGGCTTGCGTGCTGCAGCAGAACCTCCGCCTGCCGGCCATCCTCAAAATGGACCTGCATCTTTGCGTGTCGGTGCAATTCGGTCATGGTACGGCCAGCGTTGAATTTTCGGCTTTTGAACTGAACCCGCTGCGGGCTGTCTTGGTGGTTGTCGTTGTAGGTGACCACCGTGACCTCGTCCAAAACAGCTGCAGGTTCCTCTTTGCCAGACAAATAGAGCATCGCTTTCATGGCGTGACAGGTCTCCTCTGGATCGTACAGTGGGTATGTACCCTTCGACCAGGTACTTCCCTCTTCACATTGGCCTCTGTATTGTAGCAAAACGGCCGTACCCGCCCAAACCAGCGGTGCGTGAAAAGCTGCCGGCCCGCCGGATTGACCAGACGGCGGGCCCCTGCGCTTCAACGCTTGCGCAGATAGATAAACCAGTAGACCCCTCCAACCAGCAGAGCTCCGCCGATCAGATTGCCGAGGGTGACCGGGATCAGGTTGTTGACCAGAAAATTGGCCAGGTTCAAAGCGGCAAAATCGGCGGGCGTTTTGCCGATCGCCGCCCAGAATGCCGGCGAAGCGGTCTCTTTGATCAAAATCCCCATTGGGATGAAATACATGTTGGCGACATTGTGTTCGAAGCCAGCCGCCACAAAGGCCGTGATCGGCGGCACGACTGCAGCGATTTTGTCGATCGTCGTGCGTGCGCTGAAGGTCAGCCAGACAGCCAGACAGACCAGGGCGTTGCACAGGATGCCGAGTGCAACCGCCTGTCCAAAAGCCAGGGTCGCCTTGTGCTGGGCGATCGTCAGCGCCTGCAGGCCGATCTGGCCGCCGGCGAATTCATACTGGCGGCTCCAGAGCATCAGCACCGCGGTCGCGAGGGCCCCCACAAAGTTGCCGGCGAAGACCACACCCCAGCTGCGGGCGAGCTGTGCGGTGCTCACCTTGCGGTTCGCCCATGCCATCACAATCAGGTTGTTGCCTGTAAAAAGTTCGGCCCCACCGACGACGACCAGGATCAGCCCCAGGCTGAAAACCAGCCCGCTGAGCAGCCGCTGCAGGCCGGTCGGCCAGCTGGTGGTGGCGTTGCCGTCGGCCCACGTCGAGCCAAACGTGCCGGCCCCGACGGTCGTGGCAAAGATCGCACCCAACGCAATAAACGCGCCCGCCAGCACAGCCAGCGCAAACATGCTGGCCCCGTCCAGATTCGCCTTTTTGACGCCGACCGCTTCGGCCTTGGCGGCCATTTCAGCCGGCAACAGTGAATCGATCTGTAGTTCGTTGGACATGATGGACTCCTGTGGGTGAACAAATCTGTACATCTCTCAGTGTACCACAGACCGCCCCCCGTTTCCCCCCTGTTTCCCCCTTGTTTCCCCCCTGTTTTCAGAGAAAATTGCTGAGCCTGCCGCGGTGAAAGTTTGACAGGTGAACGCCAAACCCGTATACTCGACTCCAGGCTGAGCTGTGGCGTGTACAGCAATTTTGGAAATGATGAGCAGAGTACAATTGCGCAGTTGGTCTTTCTTGCAACTCCGCAGCTCCATCAGCTGGGAGGAGCAAGTTACACGTCGTGGAGTCTGTTCCCACGACGTTTTTTGTTATTTGTTGGGATTGTCTGGAGCGATTTTGTAGGGAGGAGCGCGATGCACCTGACAAGCGAGGAAGTGCGCCATGTGGCCGAACTCGCCAAACTGCGTCTGAGCGAGCAGGAACTGGCCTTGTATGCGGGCCAGCTGTCGGCGATCCTGGAGTATGCCGAACGTCTGCAGCAGGTAGAGACCAGCTGCGTCGCGCCGACCCCCTATGTGCTGCCCCTGGTGAATGTATGGGCCGAGGATCTGCCGGCACCTTCTCTGCCCAATGAGCTGGCAACCGCCAATGCACCTGACCGCGAGGACGGTTTTTTTCGCGTGCGCGCGGTCTTCGAGGAGTGATATGAGCAAAGCCCTGTACGAACTCACCCTCCATGCCGCGTGGGCCGCCCTGCAGCGCGGTGATTTCAGTGCGGTCGAGCTGACCCAGTCGCTGTTGGATCGGATCGCCCAGGTCGACGGCCAGGTCAACGCCTATCTGACAGTCACCGCTGAGCTGGCACTGGCGCAGGCGGCTGCAGCAGACGACCGCCGCAGCCGCGGTGAAACGGCCCCGCTGCTGGGCATCCCCCTGGCGGTCAAGGATGTGCTCTGTACAGAGGGGGTGCGCACAACCTGTGGAAGCCGCATCCTCGAGCACTTTATCCCCCCCTACACGGCGACTGCGGTGCATCGGCTGGCCGCAGCGGGGATGGTCCTCTTGGGCAAGACCAACACCGACGAGTTTGCTATGGGGTCAAGCACCGAGAACAGCGGCTATTTCCCGACCCACAACCCTTGGGATCTGGCACGGGTGCCTGGTGGCAGCAGTGGCGGCTCCGGCGCAGCAGTGGCTGCCCAGATGGCCATGGCTGCGCTGGGCAGCGATACCGGCGGCAGCGTCCGCCTGCCTGCCTCCTACTGCGGTGTCGTCGGCCTCAAGCCATCCTACGGGCGGGTCAGCCGCTATGGTCTGGTCGCGTACGGCAGCAGCCTGGACCAGATCGGGGTGCTGGCGAAGGATGTGCGCGACGCAGCACTGCTGCTGGGCGTCATCGCCGGCCAGGATCCCCACGACAGCACGACGATGCCGGCGCCAGTGCCCCCCTATTCCCAGTTGTTGAGCGAGGATGTGCGCGGGCTTCGGATCGGGCTGCCCGACGAGTACTTTGTCGAGGGGCTGCAGCCCGAGGTCAACGCCGCAGTACAGGCCGCCATCGACGTGCTGGCAGGACTCGGCGCAGAAGTCGTGCGCATCTCCCTGCCCAACACCGACAAGGCCCTGCCGGTCTACTATCTGGTGGCAACCGCCGAGGCCAGCGCCAACCTGGCACGGTTCGACGGCGTGCGCTATGGGTTCAGCGCCGACTCTGCCAACATCCTCGACAACTACCGCGACTCGCGCGGGCAGGGCTTCGGTGCCGAGGTCAAACGCCGGATCATGCTGGGCACCTACGTCCTCAGCGCCGGCTACTACGACGCCTACTACCTCAAAGCCCAGCAGGTTCGTACGCTGATCAAACAAGACTTCGAATCTGCCTTCACCCAGGTCGATCTGATCGCCAGCCCGGTGGCCCCGACGACAGCCTTCCGTCTCGGCGAAAAGGTGGATGATCCGCTGGCCATGTACCTGAGCGATCTCTTCACCATTCCCCTCAACCTGGCTGGGATGTGTGGGATCAGCGTGCCCTGCGGGTTCGACGCGCAGGGGCTCCCGATCGGGCTGCAGCTGATGGGCCCGCACCTGGGTGAGGCCACGCTGCTGCGCGCCGCACACGCCTACGAACAGGCGACACCCTGGCACAGCCGGTGGGCCTGACAGAAGGGGCAATGCAAACCGTGCAAAGAGGTGCTGGTGTCGGGGGACTGGCCACAGCTACAGGCCGGCAACTTGCGGTGTAAGCCGGACCGCAGGTTGTGAGCGGCGCTCACCGGCCATGGCCAGTGTCGAAAGAACGCTCCGGAACCGATCGGTTTTCCGCTGCGTTCGGATCGGTAGCTTTCCCCAGTTCAATCCACCAGAAAGGTGTTGTTGTGATGACTCTCTCCATTTTTGCTGAAGCGGTGGCTTCCCAAACAGCCATCAATGGCCACAAGGGTTCCCTGCGCCCGCTGACGGGCCGCCTGAGCCAGCGGGTGCTGGCTGTCCCACCTTCCGGGATTCGCAAGTATTTTGACATCGCCGCATCGATGGAAGATGTGGTCAGCCTTGGGATCGGCGAACCCGACTTCATCACCCCCTCCCCAATTCTGCAGGCCGGAATCCGGAGCCTCCAGCACGGACAGACCTCCTACACCTCCAATTCGGGCACCTACGCGCTGCGCGAAGCCGTGATGCAGATGCTGCAGCGCCTCTACGGTGGACCTGCCTACGATGTAGAGCGCGAACTCCTGATCACGGTAGGGGTCAGCGAGGCGATGTATCTGGCCATGCAGGCGCTGCTGGACCCTGGGGATGAGGTGATCGTGCCCCAACCCTGCTTTGTCAGCTACACGGCCAGCGTCCTCCTGGCGGGGGGCACCGTCGTCGACCTGCCGACCTATGCCAGCGACCATTTCACCATCCGCCCCGAAGCGATCCGGGCTGCCATCACCCCGCGCACCAAGCTGCTGCTGATCGGCTTCCCCAACAACCCCACCGGCGCTGTCATGGACTTGGATGGCATGCTGGAGATCGCCCGCATCGCCGAAGAACATGACCTCCTGGTCATTTCAGATGAAATCTACGACCGACTGGTCTATGGAGACCACCGGCATATCATGTTTGCGGCCCTTCCAGGGATGGCCCGACGGACGATCCATCTGGGAGGGATGAGCAAAGACTATGCCATGACCGGCTGGCGCATCGGCTATGCAGCCGGCCCTGCTGATCTGATCGGGGCGATGCGCAAGATCCACCAGTACCTGATCATGTCAGCCCCCACCACCGGCCAGGAGGCTGCACTGGCCGCCTTCACCGACCCGGCTGTCGAAGCGTATGTGCGGCAGATGGTCGAAAGCTATGATGTTCGGCGCCGTTTGATCTACACTGGGTTGAACCAGATCGGGCTGGACTGTTTTGAACCCAAAGGCGCTTTTTATGCCTTTCCCAGCATCCGGGCGACTGGGATGAACGAGCACGAATTCTGCGAACGGCTGCTCGTCGAAGAACATGTGGCGGTGATCCCAGGCAGTGCCTTCGGCAAAGGAGGGGAAGGCCATGTCCGCTGCGCCTACGCCGCCAGCATCGAGCAGATCCAGATTGCGCTGGAACGAATGGCACGTTTTGTGCACAGACACGGGTAGAGAACGGTGCGGCTGGCTCGTCGTGGCAGACCCGGATGGGTGGGCGCAGACGGACGTCTGAACGCGGCTGGCCGGGCCCTTCTTTTTTTTGGGGCCTGGGGGTACGGGCCTGCTGTCGCCCACACGCTCCTGGCGCACACCTTGTTCGCCCAGGTCTCCGCAGACTGGGTGTGGCTGCAGACGAGCCTGCTCAACCTGATCCGTCTGTTGATCATCCTGGTTGCCGGTTGGGGGATTGCCCGCCTGATCGACCGCCGGGCGTTTGCCGACTACGGGTGGCATTTTTCAGCGGGCTGGTGGCTGGATCTCGGCTTCGGCCTGCTGCTGGGGGCTGCGTTGATGGCCCTGGTCTTTGCGGTGCAGTGGCAGGCGAGCTGGGTGGCGGTGGTCGGGGTCTGGCGCAGCGATCCACACTGGCTGGGATGGGGGGTTGCTTTTCTCGCCCCCCTCATTTTGTATCTGGTCGTGGCAATCGCCGAAGAGCTGCTGACGCGCGGCAACCAGATTCTCAACTTCACCGAAGGGCTGCTGGCGTTCGGCTATGTCCCGGCAGTGCTGGCCGCCTGGTTTTTTTCATCGTTGATCTTTGGTCTGCTGCATGTGGACAACCCACATGCGACCTGGATGAGCACCGTCAACCTGGCCCTGATGGGGGGGATGTTCGGGCTGGCCTACGTGCTGACCGGCGAGCTGGCCCTGCCGATCGGCCTGCACCTGACCTGGAATCTGGTGCAGGGCAATATCTATGGGTTTGCGGTCAGCGGGAAGATGCAATTCAGAACGACCGTCATCGCCGTCCAGGAGCAAGGCCCCGATCTATGGACCGGCGGGGCATTCGGCCCGGAGGCTGGCCTGCTGGGAATCCTGGCGACCGTGGCAGGGATGGCGGCGATTGCCGGCTGGGTTCGGTGGCGCTACGGAGACCTGTCGCTGCGCCGGTTGCGGGTCAACCAAAACGGGGGGTGGGGGCAAGAGTCCCCTGCCCAAAGGCAGGGGGAAGACAGTACAAGAATTTGAAAGGAGCTGTTGTGACCAAAAAGCTTTGGGGTGGACGCTTTACTGGCAAGACCGATCCGCTGATGGAGGCATTCAACGCTTCGATCCGCTTTGATCGTCAACTGTGGGCAGTCGATCTTCGTGGCAGCCAGGCGTACGCGCGCGCGCTGGAGCGGAGTGGCTTGCTGACAGAGAGCGAGCGGACGGAGATCGTCGACGGGTTGGAAGCGATCATCGCCGAATGGGAGAGCGGCACCTTCGTCCTGCAAGAGGAAGACGAAGATATTCACACTGCCAACGAGCGCCGGCTGACCGAACGGATCGGCGCAGTGGCCGGCAAGCTGCACACCGGGCGCAGCCGCAACGACCAGGTCGCGACCGATGTGCGGCTCTGGCTGCGCGCAGAGATCGTCCACCTGCGTGCCCATTTGGAGCAGCTGATCGCCGCCGCCGTCGAACGGGCCGGAGAAGAGATCGACCTGTTGCTGCCCGGCTACACCCATCTGCAGCCGGCGCAGCCGGTGCGTTGGAGCCACTGGCTGCTCAGCCATGCCTGGGCCTGGCAGCGCGACGCCCAGCGGCTGGATGAACTGGCTGCGCGCGTCGATCTGATGCCGCTGGGCAGCGGCGCGCTGGCCGGTACCCCCTTCGCCATCGACCGCGATCTGCTGGCCGCAGAGCTGGGCTTTGCCGGGATCACCCAGAACAGCATGGACGGGGTCAGCGACCGCGATTTTATCATCGAGTTTTTGTTCTGGGCCACGCTGGCGATGGTGCACCTGAGCCGGCTGGCCGAAGATCTGATTCTTTACAGCAGCCGTGAGTTTGGCTTTGTGAAACTGGCTGACGCCTACAGCACGGGGAGCAGCCTGATGCCGCAGAAAAAAAATCCCGACGCCTTGGAGCTGTTGCGCGGGAAATCGGGCCGCCTGGCCGGCCACCTCACCGGCCTGATCATGACCCTCAAAGGGCTGCCAAGCACCTACAACAAGGATCTGCAAGAAGACAAAGAACCACTTTTCGATGCAGTCGCCAGCATGAGCGGGTCGCTCCAGATCGCCTGTGGGGTCCTCTCCACCTTGCAGACCCGCCCCGCCGCGATGCGGGCTGCCCTTTCCCCAGAAATGCTGGCCACCGACCTCGCCGAGTACCTGGTCCGCCGTGGGGTGCCTTTTCGGGAATCCCACCACATCGCCGGGGCTGCCGTCCGAATGGCGGAGGTGCAGTGCGTGACCCTGCCAGAGCTGGCGCTGGCAGACTTGCAAAAGCTGCACAAAGCCTTTGCGGCCGATGTCGAAGAGGTGTGGAGCTTCGAGCAGAGTGTTGAACGCCGCGATGTGGCCGGGGGGACCAGCCGCCGCGCTGTGCTGGCCCAGATCGCCCACCTGCGAAGCTGGCTGGCCGAACGAGCCTGACCGGGTGCCCCTCCCCAAAGCTGCCCTTCGGCAGCAGCGCTGTCTGGTCTCTGTCTGGTCTCTGTGTGGTCTCTGTGTGGCGCCGTAGACAACCCGATCGTTCTTTCAAAAACAGGAGTCTTCCATGAAAACACAACTGTCTCACCGCTCTCTTCACGCCATCTTGTTGTTTGTGCTCGTGTGGCTGGCAGGCTGCACACCGATCCGCCCGACCGCCGACAGCACAGGAACCGCCGCAGAGAGCGCTGCAGAGAGCGCTGCAGAGAGCGCTGCAGCGGAAACCGAACGGCTCCCTCTCCCGGACGAAACCTATGAGGGGATGCCGGTGGGCTTTACGGAAGAGGGCTATCCGTTCCGCGGCGACCCCAATGCAGCCGTGACCTTGTACGAGTACAGCGACTACGAATGTCCTTTCTGTGCCCGCCATTTTGTCCAGACCGAAGCCGCACTCAACGAGACCTACGTGCGTTCCGGGCAGCTGCGGGTCATCTTCCGGGACTTCCCGATCGAGTCACTGCATCCCAATGCGCCAGCAGCCCACACCGCCAGTCTCTGCGTCGCCGACCAGGGGGCTGCGCTTTACTGGGAGATGCATGCCAGACTCTTTCAGAGCCAGACCGAATGGAGCAACGCATTGGAGCCGCTGGCTGTTCTGGAGCGGCTGGCCAGCGAGGTCGGGGCGGATTTGACGCTGTACAACCGCTGTATGGAGACTGAACAGGCAGACAAACAAGGCTGGATCGAGGCGGCGCTGGCCGAGGGGCAGCAGCTGGGGGTCTCCGGCACCCCCAGCTTCAATTTTGTCGACCGCAGCGGGGCCAATTATCTGCTGGTCGGTGCCCAGCCCTTTGCCAGCTTTGCCGGCTACATCGACGCGCTGTTGGCCGGCGAAGTTCCTGCAGGGGCAGCCGAGCCCGAGACTGGCAATACACAGATCCCGGTGTGGGCGACCGCCGAGGGGTGGCAGCCCGACCCCGACCGGCCCGGCGCCAATCTGGCCGGTGACTGGCAGCGGGGCAGCCCAGACGCCAAGGTGGTCGTGATCGAATTTTCGGATTTTCAGTGCCCCTTCTGCCGCCAGCACACCCTGGAAACCCAGCCAGCGCTCGACGAACAGTTTGTCGACAGCGGCGCCGTCCGCTGGGTCTTCAAACACTTCCCCCTTCAGAACCACCCCCAGGCCCCGGCAGCCGGTGTGGCCGCCGAGTGCGCCGGCGAACAGGAAAAATTCTGGGAAATGCACGACCTGCTCTTCGAGACAGTCAGCAGCTGGTCGATCGGTGACCCGACCCCAATCTTTGTCGATCTGGCCGCACAGCTCGACCTCGACCCAGACGCCTTCACCGCCTGCTTCAGTGACCCGGCAATGGCCCAACGGGTCAGCAGCGACCTGAACGACGGTGCCCCCTTCGTGCAGGGCACGCCGAGCTTTATTGTGCTCTTCAACGGGGAGGGGCGGATCGTCCAGGGCGCACTGCCGCTGGAAACGTTCACCCAGGCCCTCCAGGAGATCCTGGAGCAGGTGCAGTAGAGCCTCTGTCCGCCGCGCTCTAGGGGACGCCCAGATAGCGGCGGACATTTTGTTCGTGTTCGGCGTAGGTGGCAGCAAAGACATGGCTGCCGCTGCCGTCGGCTGTCGCGACAAAGTAGAAGTAGCCGTGCTCGGCCGGATCCAGCACGGCTGCGATGCTGCTCAGCCCCGGCGCCGCAATCGGGCCGGGGGGCAGCCCTGTGTAAAGATAGGTGTTGTAGGGGCTCTCCACCGAGCTGTACTCTTCCAGAAAGACTGGGCTCTTCCACCACTGGCCGCTGTCCGGCTGGTAGCCCAGCGCATATTGAACCGTCGGGTCGGCATCCAGCTTCATGCCACTGGCCAGACGGTTGAGATAGACCCCTGCGATCGCAGGGCGTTCTGCCGCCAACACCGCCTCCCGTTCCACGATCGAGGCCACGGTCAGCACTGCATGCAGCGCCAGCTGGGTACGCCCGCCGGTGTACGCTTCCTGGTAGAGGGGCAGAACTCGCTGGGCAAAGACATCGAGCTGGCGGCTGAGCAGATCCTCTGCGGTGGGGCTGACCGCCGGGAGCAGATAGGTGTCTGGGAACAGATAGCCTTCCAGCGAGGCACCGGCCGGCCGCTGCTGCAAAAAAGCATAACGGGCCGGGTCGAGCGCTCCCAGAGCGCCGTCCACCGCCAACGCACGGTAGCGGGCAGCCTGTTCTGGGCCCAGCCGGTCGGCGCTGCTCAGAAAATCTGCTGTCTGTTCGACCCGCCAGCCTTCCAGAAGGGTGACGCGGAACGCGGAGGCCGCCTGCACGGGCTGGGTCAGCGCTGCGATCACCTGACGCAGGGTCATCGAAGGGGCCAACACCGTCGTGCCGCTGGCCAGCTGGCCGTCCAGCCCGTTGACCCGTACATAGGCTTCGAAGAGGGTGGCATCGCGGATCAGCCCTGCCTGTTCAAGCTGCTGGCCGACAGTGCGGGCTGGGGTGCCGGGGGGCACATCGAACCGCACCGTCCGTGTGTCGACGCTGGCGGGCCGGTCCAGCCCTGCCTGATTGGCGCGCAGGTAGAGATCCAGCCCGCCCCCCCCGCGCGAGCAGGCTGCCAACAGCAGCGCCATGCCGAACAGCGCGGCGCAGGTACGCCAGAAGAGACCCATCAGGCCAGCACCCTGCCCTGGCGCGCCTGCATCCGGGGGTCCAGATCGTAAAACTGGCGCAGCCCATCCGCCAGCGTGGTGCGCGGCCGGTAGTTTAACAGCTGGCGCGCTTTGGTCAGGTCGGCGACCAGATGCTGGATCCCGCCAGACGTTTCGTGGTTCTCCAGCACATGGGCCGTTGCCTTCACCATATGGCCGATCTGGTCGACCAGCTGGCGCATCGAGGTCTCCTGTCCGCTGCCGACGTTGATCACTTCCTGGTCGATGGCGGGCGCGGCGGCAGCGCTGACCAGCGCGTCGACCACATCGTCGACGTACACGTAGTCGCGTGTCTGGCTGCCGTTGCCGTAGATGATCACCGAGCCGTGGCCGGCGATCTGTTTCATAAACAGCGGGATCACGGGGGCATGGGTCGGGGGCAGTGGCTGCCCCGGCCCATAGGCGTTAAAAATGCGCAGCGCCACCGTCTCAAAGCCACTGAGCTGGCCGATCGTGAAGAGGTAGCGTTCGGCAGCCAGTTTGCTCACCGCATAAGGAACTGCCGGCAGCGGAGGCAGCTCCTCGACGACCGGATGGATCCGCTGGTCCCCGTAGATGGTTGCGCTGCTGGCCAGCACGACCCGCTTCACCCCGACATCCCGGCAAGCTTCGAGCAGAGAGACCGTGCCCCCGACATTCACGTCGTTGTATTCGCGCGGGTAGAGCACCGAAGCTGGCACGCTGACCAGGGCGGCCAGATGGAAGACGACCTCTACCCCCTGCAGCAGCGACCAGAGTTTTGGCACATCGCGCACATCCCCGCGGGCAAAATGGACGGCCGAGAGCAGATTCGTGGGGTCTCCACTGCTGAGGTCGTCCAGGACCCGTACGATGCTTCCCCGTTTGCAGAGCCGGTTGGCCAGGTGGGTGCCGATAAAACCGGCGCCGCCGGTGATCAGAACTCGCATACAGCACTTCCTTTGTTGAACAACTCCTCCTGGCCGAGCTCCTCAGGCCACGGCTCAGCGGGCGCGGTCGCCACTGTCCGAAGGGCGGCGGGTCGACGAGTTGGGACGCCGGGTGCGCCGCCCTTCGGCTGTATCGAGAGGCAGGGTCAGCCCGGTCGGCGGCACCAGCTCGTTGTACTGGCGGCAGGCGTCGACCAGGTGGGCTGCCGAAAAGTGGCCGAAGGTCCACCAGCGCAGGGGGGGCTCACCGCCGAAGAGCATCTGGACGATCTCGTCTGTCGTGTGTCCGCCCGCCACCAGCTTCTGCACGTCGGCGGCCAGCTGGACCAGGGTCCCGATCTTGCCGAGCAGTTCTGGCAGCGGGGTGCGGCAGACGGTGCCGCTGCCCGGAAACAGACGCTCCGGCCGCAGCGAGGCCAGCGTGCGCAGGCTGCTGACTGCGGCAAAGAGGTTCATTTCTGGGGTGCAGGCCAGGTCACGGCCCCCGACAAAGGCATCCCCACAGAACAACCAACGCAACGACGGTTCAAAATAGCTGACATGGTCGCGGCTGTGGCCCGGCGTCTCCACGGCACGCAGGGTGTACCGTGGCGTGCACAGCCGATCCGCCACGTCATCCAGCGACTGCACGCGGTCTACCGGCTCAGGAGCGCCCCAGACCCAACGGCGGTAGCGGTGCAATTGGAGCAATTCAGGGTCTGCGATCTGTGGCAGGGCCTGACGGGCTGCATAGACAGTCGCCGACGGATAGCGGGCCAGCAGTGCCGCCAGCCCGCCCGTGTGGTCCTCGTGGCTGTGGGTGACGGCGATCTGCCGCACCGGCACCTGGTCCAGGACCCGCACCAGTTCGTGCGCTGTGCAGCGTGGCCCGCTGTCGATCAGCAGCCCGTCCAGCCAGTAGGCGGCTGTCCAGTAAAGTGGCCGGCCCAGGATCGCCCGTGCCATTCGGATCACCGTGACCGAGCCGTGTTGTTCCACCTGAATCATGGCAGGCCCGTGTGCTTTCTGCCCCGAAAACGGGCCACGACCGCTTCCGGGATTCGGACCATCTTGCCGGTCAGGTCGACACAGATGTGCTCTGTGGAGCCGGTCATCAGCAGCTGGCCTGTCGCGGCATTGGTGACGACATACGCAAAGGAGATCTGCCGGCTCCGCAGCTGGCTCACCGTCACCTGCACCCGCACGACCTCCCCGAACCGGGCCGGCGCTCGATATTCGCCCTGTAGCCCCGTGACCGAAAAATGGTGGCCGCCCGCTGCGATCTCTGCATAGGGGAGACCGGCCGCTTCCATCCACGCGACACGCGCCGCTTCCATCCAAATCACATACGCGCTGTGGTGCACGACCCCCATGGCGTCGGTCTCGGCAAAACGGACCGTCAGATCGAGCGCAAAGGGAGCTGCAGGGAGCGCAGACCCATCGTGGGCAGCCATCGGATTACAGATGAATCGGATGCCCTTCCACCGCATGAGCAGCTTCCATCAGGACTTCGCTCAAGGTGGGGTGGGCATGCACGTTGCGGGCAATTTCGGACGGCGTGATCTCCATCATCTGGGCCAGGCTCAGCTCGGGCAGCAGTTCGGTGACCTGTGGGCCGACCAGATGTGCCCCGAGGATCTCGCCGTAGCGGGCGTCGGTGATCAGCTTGACAAAACCAGTTTTGGCGCCGAGCGCCTGGGCTTTGCCGTTGGGCAGGAAGGGGAATTTGCCCACTTTGACCTCGTAGCCCTTGGCTTTGGCCTGCGCTTCTGTGTAGCCGAGGCTGGCGACCTGCGGGTCACAGTAGGTCGCACGCGGCATAAAGAGGTAGCGGTCAGCCGGGATCGGCTGGGTCGGCACCCCGGCAATACTTTCGGCGGCCACCAGCGCCATGGCGCTGGCGACATGGGCCAGCGCCAGCTTGCCGGTGCAGTCGCCGATCGCATAGATATGGGGGAGGTTGGTGCGCATGAGCTCGTTGATTTCGACAAAACCGCGCGAATCCAGCTGCACCCCTGCCGCCGCCAGCCCCAGCTGGTCGGTATTGGGGTGCACGCCGATCGCCATCAGCACCCGGTCGGCCTGCAGCGTCTGCTCCTCATTGCTTTTGAGGTTGCGGACTGTGACGGTGACCCCGTCGCTGCCGACCACAATTTTTTCGGTGCGGGTGCTGGTGAGGGTTGTAATCCCCCGTTTGTGGAATGCCTTTTGCACCTCGGCCGAGACCTCGGCATCTTCGAGGGGAAGCAGCTGGTCGAGCATTTCGACTACTGTCACCGCTGCGCCGTAGGTGCTGTAGACATAGCTGAACTCCATGCCGATGGCACCGGAGCCGACGACGATCATTCTGGAGGGCACTGCGTCGAGCATCACAGCGTCGCGGTACTGCAGGATGCGGTCGCCGTCGATCGGGGTGCCGGGCAGGCTGCGCGCCCGCGCCCCGGTTGCCACCACAAAATGGGCGGCGGTGACCCGCTGTTCCTGGGCCGCCGGCTTGAACTCCGAAGGGGTTACCCGCAGGGTGTGGGCATCGACAAACATTCCGTGCCCTTCGATCACATCGATCTTGTTCTTTTTCATCAAAAAGCCCACCCCCTTGGTCTGACGCAAGACGATCTCCCGGCTGCGCTTGACCGCCTTGCCAAAGTCGACCTTCAGGTTGTCAAAGCTGAAGCCGTACTCGGCGGCATGGTGCAGCTCGTCCAGTACCTCGGCGTTGTGGATGAGCGCCTTGGTCGGGATGCACCCCCAGTTGAGGCAGACGCCTCCCAAACTTTCGCGCTCCACAATCGCGGTTTTCAGCCCCAACTGTGCAGCGCGGATGGCAGAGACATAGCCGCCAGGACCGCTGCCGACGACGACGACGTCGTATTGATAGGTGTGTTTGGCCATCAGAATCGTTTCCTTTCGTTATGGATCCAGCCTGGACGGCCAGTTTTCGAGCTGGCTTTTTACGGCTGTCAAAAAGCGGTCTGCCTCGGCTCCGTCCATGACCCGATGGTCGAAGGTGAAGCTCAAATAGCACATCGGCCGGATCGCCAGGCTGTCGTCGGCGTTGGGCAACAGTGATCTTCCCGCAGCCCGCACCACAGGCCGTTTGACGATCGCACCCACCCCCAAGATTCCACTCTGTGGCTGGTGAAGGATCGGGGTCGCCAGCAGGCTGCCACCGGTGCCATGGTTGGTGAGGGTAAAGGTCCCTCCCTGCACTTCGTGCGGCTGCAGCAGCCCGGCACGCGCCCGGCCGACCAGGTCGTGCAGCGCCTGCCCCAGCCCAGAGAGACTTCGCTGCTCCGCCGCGCGGATCACCGGCACCAGCAGCCCCGCAGGCACCGCTACGGCCACGCCAAGATGGATCTGCCGCTGCAGCCAGATCCCCTCTTCGCTGAACCGGCTGTTGGCCGCCGGCACCGCCAACAGCCCGGCAACCGTGGCCGCAGCAAAATAGGCGGTGTAGGTGACCCCCTGCCCCCTCTGGCGCTGGGCCTCCCGATGGCGCACCACCGCACTCATGTCGACCTCGTTGATGGTGGTGGCGTGCGGGCTGGTCTGTTTGCTCTGCACCATGTGCCGGGCGATCGCCCGGCGCAGGCTGCTCAGCGGCTGCAGCTGCTCCGCTGCGTCCGGCGACGTGGGCCTGGCCGCAGCTTCCCGGTGGCTGGCGCGGTTAGCCAGGTAGCGCTCCAGATCGCGGCGGGTGATCCGCCCCTCTCCCCCGCTGCCACTGACCTGCTCCAGGTCGATCGCCTGTTCTGCGGCCATGCGGGCCACGACCGGGCTGACAAAGGCGCGCCCGGATGGCCGCTCGGCTGCGGGGGGCGGCTCTGATGGCGCTGCTTCTCTGGCGCCGATCGTGGCCACCACGCTGCCGACAGCGACCGTCGCCCCCTCTGGCACAGCGACGGTCAGCAGGATGCCGTCGGTTGGGGCCAGGAGCTCGGTGTCGATTTTGTCTGTGCTGAGGGTGGCCAGGGGTTCCTGCCTGGCGACGAACTCCCCTGGCTGTTTGAGCCAGCGCAGGAGTGTACCTTCGACGAGACTTTCCCCGAGCTGGGGCATTTTGACGACGGTGGCCATCGGCGATTCCTACGCTTCGAGCTGCAGCCGTGCCGCCAGCTGGGGCTCAGCCATCCCGGCTTCCTGAAAGAGATACTCTTTGCCGGCGACCGTGGTGAAGCCGGCATGTTCGCCGGCCGGCGTCAGGGCCACGATGTTCATATACTGGCTGTCTGTTGTCCCAAGGGCAAGCAGGTCGCGCAGCGCCTCGCGGCCAGCGTCGACGAGGGAGAGACCACATTTGAGATAGAGCACCAGGCTGCGCGCACTCCCAGCCCGAATCGCCAGTTCGCCCATGCCGGTGCAGGCAGCGGCGCCGTAGCGGTTGTCGCAGTAATTGCCGGCCCCGATCAGCGGGCTGTCGCCGACCCGACCTGGGTACTTCCAGCCCAGCCCGCTCGTGCTGACCGCCGAGGCCAGGTTGCCCTCCTGGTCCAGAGCGAGAAAATTGACTGTCCCCAGCGTGTCGATCCGGGGTTGGCGGGCCAGGTCCCGCAGGGGGAGCGGACGGCTCAGCGCCCGGGCCAGGAGACGCAGGGAGCCCGTCGGGTCGAGGCCGCGTTCTTCAAACCGTTCACGCCAGCGCAGCAAGGAGGCCTCTGTGCGCTGTTCTTGCGGGGGGATGCCCAGCTCGGCAGCCAGCCGTTCTGCCCCACGCCCGACGACCAGCACGTGTGGTGTCTCCTCCATCACCCGGCGGGCCAGCGTGATGGCCTGGCCGTAGCCCTGAAGCGCAGCCACGGCACCAGCCTGCAAGGTGGCACCGTCCATGATCGAAGCGTCCAGCTCGACTTCTCCCAGCACATTGGGCAGCCCACCGACCCCGACGCTCTGGTCGTCCGGGTCCTCTTCGACCACCCGGCAGGCCGCTTCGACGGCGTCCAGCGCGCTGCCGCCCTGGCGCAGTAGCGCCATCCCAGCCTCCAGCCCCCGCCGCCCATTTTCGCTGGCCACCATCAGCGGCCGCTTTGTTGCTTCCCCTCTCATCGCCGGGCTCTTTTCTTTGCCGCCACTGCAGCGGCCCTGTTCAACGCGTCGTCGCAAGATAGCGTGCAAGACAGCCCTGGATCGGTTCGACCAGCGTTTCCCAGCTGCGCTCGGGCACCTTGTTGACGGTCACAAAATCCTGCACCATAAAGACATTGTAGACCCCCCCCAGCGCAAAGAGCGCCGCGGCCAGCGGATCCTCCGCCGCGGCCTGCGGGCTGGCGTAGCTGCGGGGGGTGGCAAAACAGCGCGCTCCCAGCGTGAACTTCATGGCGTTGGGGTTGGGCGTCGCATGTGCCTGAATTGACTGTGCCTGAATTGACTGTGCCTGAATTGACTGTGCCTGAATTGACATAGACGTCAGTATAGCAGAGAGGGGGCCGCTGCCGCGAAAGCCCATCCCTGGCCGTACATCCAATCCAGCCCTGCCCTCTTATTTCAGAATCTGCTGCAGGAAAAGTTTGGTGCGGTCGTGCTGTGGGTCGGTGAAAAAATGTTCGGGGGTGCCGATTTCGACGATCTCGCCGCTGTCCATGAACACGATCCGGTCTGCCACGCCTCTGGCAAAGCCCATCTCGTGTGTGACCACCACCATCGTCATGCCGGACTCCGCCAGCTCCTCCATCACCTCGAGCACCTCGCGGATCATTTCCGGGTCCAGGGCGGAGGTCGGTTCGTCGAAGAGCATGATTTTGGGCTGCATGGCCAGTGCTCGCGCAATGGCCACCCGTTGCTGTTGGCCGCCCGAAAGCTGTCCAGGGAATTTGGGGGCCTGCTCGGGGATGCCCACACGCTCGAGCAGCTGCATGGCGCGCGCCTCGGCCTCGGCCTTTTTGATCTTGCGCACATGCATCGGGGCCAGGGTGATGTTCTGCAGCACGGTCAGGTGGGGAAAAAGGTTGAACTGCTGGAAGACCATGCCGGTCTCCATGCGGATGGCCTCGATGTTGCGCACGTCGTGGGTCAGCGGGATGCCGTCCACAACGATTTCCCCGCTCTGATGTTCTTCGAGGCGGTTGATCGTGCGGATAAAGGTTGACTTGCCCGAGCCGGACGGCCCGATGATCACCACGACCTCGCGGCGTTTGACCGCAAGGCTGACATTTTTGAGCGCGTGGAAGTCGCCGTACCATTTGTTGACCTGGGTGGCGACTATGATGTCGGTATTCTCAGCGTGACCTGCCATAACCCCTATCGCTTTCCAAAGCCTAGTTTGCTTTCCAGCCGTCGGCTGGCAAAACTCATCCCGTAGCTGAACAAAAAGAAGATGAGGCCGACAAACACATAGACCTCCTTGGCCACACCGCCAGCGACCCCCAGCCATTCCGGCTGTTGGATCACCGCCTTGGCCACTGCGACCAGCTCCAGCAACCCGACCAGCGAGACCAGTGACGTGTCTTTGAAGAGGCCAATGAACTGGCCGACGATGGCTGGGATGACTTTGACCAGCGCCTGCGGCAGGATGATGAAACGCAGGCTGTCCAGCCCGCTCAGCCCCAGCGCGTCTGCTGCCTCGTACTGGCCTTTGGGGATCGCCTGCAGACCTCCCCGCACATTCTCGGCAAGGTAGGCAGCGCTAAAAAAGGTGATGGCGGTCATGGCCCGCACCAGCTGCGAGGGATTGCCCCAGCCGCCGGGCAAGAAGAGCGGCAGCATGGTCATCCCCATAAAGAGCAGTGTGATCAGCGGGACTCCCCGGATCAACTCGATGTAGCCGATCGAAAAATAGCGGATGACCGGAAGTTTGCTGCGCCGCCCCAAGGCCAGCAGCACCCCAACCGGAAAACTCAGGGCAATGCCGACGACAGCCAGCAGCATCGTCAGCATCAAGCCTCCCCACAAGCTGGAGTCGACCGCCGGACTGGCCCCCAGGAGCGGGAGCTCTACGCCGCCCAGCAGCAGCACAAAGGTCAGCGGCCCGCTGAGAACCCAGCCTGCCACCAGCCAACGGCTGGCCACCCACCCGCGCGCACCCAGCCAGTAGCCGCCCAGCAGCAGGGCCAGCCCGGCCGCCATCACTGCTTGCGCCATCCCCCCCAGCGGGATGAGGGCCAGCAGCAGCAGCAGCGCAGCCAGCCCGATGCCGACTGTGCGCATGATGCTTCCCCAACGGCCTGCACTCAGACCGAACAGCGCACAGACCAACAGCAGCACAACAGCCGGCTGTCCGAGCTGTTCGGAGGGGTAGATGCCTGTTGCAAACAGCTTGCGGTTGGCCCAGATCGGCTCCCAGAACGCTCCAGCCAGCCAGCGGGCCAGCCTCTCCCCGATCCAGTACAAAACCCAGAGGGTCGCCAACGTCAGCACGCTGTTGGCGGCTGTGCTGAACAAATGGGCGCGCAGCCAGCCTATCCCCCCGACTGTGGTCGCGGGCGGTTTCTGGGAGGGGGCGGGTGGATTGGGGTTGACCCAGTGTGTGGGTGGGATGCCGGTTGCCATCGGTGGATTTCCCTGCCTCTACCGTTCCACCAGCGCCACGCGCCGGTTGTACCAGTTCATAAAAAGTGAGGTGACCAGGCTGAATGTCAGATAGGTCGCCATGACCAGCACAATTCCCTGCACCTCCGCACCGGTCTGGTTGACGATGGTGCGCGAGACGTTGAAGAGGTCGGGATAGCCCACTGCGATCGCCAGGCTGGAATTTTTGACCAGGTTGAGGTATTGGCTGGTCAGCGGGGGGATGATGACCCGCAGCGCCTGTGGCAGCACGATCATCTGCAAAGTGGCGCCCGTGCTGAGCCCAAGTGCCCGGCTGGCTTCCCACTGTCCTTTGCCGACCGCGCTGATCCCGGCGCGCACGATTTCGGCGATAAAGGCGCCGGTATAGACAAACAACGCCAGCAGCAGCGCAGCAAACTCGGGCGTCAGGCTCACCCCACCCCGAAAATTGAACCCCTGGCGTTGGGGCTCGCTGAGCACCAGCGGGGGAGGTGTGGACCAGGTCAGCCGTACCGCCTCGGCGGGCAGGTCGGCGAAACGAAATGTGCCATCCTGTTCGGTCGATCCGTGGGCGACGACCTCGTCCTGCGCCCCGTACAGCGTGATCGGCACATGGGCCAGCGTCTGATCGATCGCCGGTTCCAATGTGCCGTTGCCGTTGCGGTCCTCGAAGAGTGTGCCCCGATCTCCGCGGCGGAGTTCATAGGTGGTGGCCGTGGGCAGGGTAGCGTTGGCGGCCACCACGGCATAGCCTGCCGCAGCGACGATCCCCCCGGCGACGACCCCAGCCAACAGCCCGCTCCCCAGCCGTCCGCTGCGGCGCAGCCGTCGGCGCTGGAGCCAGGCCACAACCACCGCCACACCTCCCCCCCCTAGCAACCACCCGTTCCAAGCAAGCCCTGTTGCGGTCAGCTGCGGCCAGGAGAGATACATCCCCCGATTGGTCAGATAGCCCAGGTTGCCCAGTTCGGCGGCATCTTGAATGTTGGGCAGGGCGGCGATCACGCCGACATACCAAAACAGCAGCTGCACAAGCAGAGGCGTGCTGCGAAAAAGATCGACATAGACCCCGGCGAGCTGGCGAAGCAGCCAGTTGTTGGAAACACGGGCGACCCCAGCCAGCAGGCCGACGACGGTGGCCAGCAGCACACCAGTCAGCCCCACGCGCAGCGTGTTGACGACGCCCACCCAGTAGGCACGGCCGTAGCTCTCCTCGGGCTGGAAGGCGGGTCCCTCTGAAATGCCAAACCCGGCGGTCTGGCTCAGAAAATTCCAAGAGAGGGCGCCGCCGGTCGTTGTGTTGGCTGCCGCCAGCCGCGTCGTCATGTTGTTGTACAAAAACCAGCCGGCCAGCAGCACCCCCACCAAAAAGACCAGCTGCACCAGCACGGCGATCGTGCGGGTGTCGCGGTAAAAGGGCGGTTTCGGATTGGGGAAGATGGAACGGGCCATAGGTGTTGCAAACCATCTCTGTCGGTCAGACAAAAAACCCCAAAAGGCTGCCTGTCTGAAGTGCAGGGGAGCCCCTGCACTTCAGACAGGTCAGAATCAACGCATCAAAAATGCATCCAGAGCGCTGCCGTCTAGCGGAATGGCGGTGTGTAGAGCAAGCCACCCTGTGACCAGAGCGCGTTCACGCCGCGCGGCAGGTTGAAGGGGGTGTCCGGGCCCAGGTTGCGGTCGTAGATTTCACCGTAGTTGCCGACCTGGGTGAGCGCCTGCACCATGAAGTCATTGGCCAGACCGAGTTTGGCTCCCATCTCGCCTTCTACACCCAGCAGACGTTTGATCGTCGGATTTTCGCTGCCCAGCATCTCGTTGATATTCTGGCTGGTGACGCCGCTCTCCTCTGCCTCGATCAGCCCGTTGACGATCCAGCGCACAGCGTCTGCCCAGGCCGGGTCGCCCTGGAAGACAGCGCCAGCCAGCGGTTCTTTGGACATGGTGTCTTCGAGAATCATGTGCTCGCTGGGGTCGGCCATCTTGGTCATGCTGGAGACCAGACCGGATTTGTCGGTCGTGAAGCCGTCGCAGCGCCCTTCGTCGTAGGCGGCCAGGGTCTTGTCGTTGTCTTCAAAGACGACCGGGGTGAACTCCAACTCCTGGGCGCGGAAGACGTCGGCCAGGTTGAGTTCGGTCGTCGTTCCGCTTTGCACACAGACGGTGGCGCCATCCATATCGGCGATGCTGGTAATTCCGCTGCTCTTGCGGACCATCATGCCCTGGCCGTCGTAGAAGGTGACCGGCATAAATTCCATGCCGACTTCGGCGCTGTCGCGCGTCAGGGTCCAGGTGGTGTTGCGGAAAAGGACATCGACCTCGCCTGACTTGACCAGGGTAAAGCGGTCGTTGCCGCTGGCGTAGCGGTACTCGACTGCGGAGGCGTCGCCGAGCACGCCTGCCGCCACAGCCCGGCAAAAGTCGACGTCGAAGCCGCTGTAGTTGCCATTGGCATCGACGTTGCCGAAGCCAGGAACCTGGTTGTTGACACCGCAGATGAGCTTGCCGCGGGCCTTCACAGTATCGATCAGGCTGCCCGCTTGCTCGGCGGGTGCAGCAGGCTCTGCGGCAGCGGGTTCGGTGGCTACGCTTTCGGCGGGAGCCGGGGCTGCCGCCGGGGCCGGCGCTGGGGCTGCACAGGCTGAATAGACCACTGCGATGATCAACAGCGAGATCGCGACCATTGTGAGACGTTTGTTCATGGGTGAGACTCCTTACAGTCAGTTACAGTGAAATTACAGCAATTCCTCGAATCCAGTTGCGTTAGACCCCGACACCCTCCAAGTGCAGAGAGGGCTCCACTTCTTTGTCGGTTGCGGAGTATCTCTGAACTGTTTGGGCTGAACCGTATTCTCAGTATTCTGGGGTATACGGACACAATACGCCGTGTCCGTACGTTGTCCCCCTCCGACGCCTGAGAGGATACGCTGAACACAAAAAACGGGAGCAGACTTGACACCACAGACACTTCATCCTACGGCACACTTAAGATAGCACAAAGGGCAGCGACTGGCAAATCGCTTTTTGCAGGGGGCTTGCTCTCCTGCCCCTCTCACAAAGGAGTAAAAAAAATGGGGGATTGACAAAATATCATTTTCCGCTACAATAGCTGAGAACGATACCGGGAACGATACCGGCTTGTCGGCGTATTTCAAAAAAGTCTTTTCCAGTCAAAATCGAGCTGTCTGTCATGCAACGCCTGCAAAGTGGGGCCACCATTCGCGATGTGGCGCGCGAGGCTGGGGTCTCTGTCTCAACTGTCTCGCGTGTCCTCAACGGCAAAGATGATGTCGCCCCAGAGACCGCCGAGCTGGTGCGCCAGGTGATCGCTCAGCTGGGCTACGCGTCCAGCATGGCTGCCCGCAGTTTGCGCAGCCGCACGACCCACGTGGTCGGGCTGGTTGTCCCGGGGATCTGGCACCCGTTCACCTCTTTGGTGATCAAAGGGGTCAACGAGGTAACACTGGCGCACGGCTACGACCTGCTGGTCTACGCCAGCGGGCGCAGCCACGATTCTGCGCTGTCGAGCTGGGAACAGCAGCTGGTGGCGCAGTTGAACGGCAGTGTCACCGATGGGATCATCGTGGTGACGCCCAACGCCGCCAACTACCGCACTGCCTGCCCGGTTGTGGCGATCGACCCCCATCAGGCCAGCACCGATTTTCCGGCTGTGCTCGCCACCAACTACCAGGGGGCGCTGGATGCGATGGCATATCTGGTTTCGCTTGGACACTCCCGGATCGGCTGCATCACCGGGCGGCTCGACTTGCAGAGTGCGCGGCGTCGGCTGGACGGCTACCGAGACGGGCTGGCCCACTGGGGAATCGAGGCAGACCCGGCGCTGGTGGCAACGGGGGACTACAGCCGGTCGTTGGGCGCCGAATGTGCGCGGCGGCTGCTGGCGCTCTCTGCCCCACCGACAGCCATTCTGGCGGCCAGCGACGAGACCGCCTTTGGGGTCTACGATGTCGCCGCAGAGTTGGGGGTGCGCATCCCTGCCGACCTTTCGGTGGTCGGTTTCGACAACACGCTGGAGAGCGCTTCGGTCAGCCCGCCGCTGACGACCGTGGACCAGGCGATTGAGTCGATGGGAAGGCTGGCCGCCGAAATTGTGCTCAAACTCATCCAGGGCCATCCCTGGGAGAGTCAGCTGCAGAGAGTCCCGACCCAGCTGGTCATCCGCCAGTCCTGTCGGGCGCTCGCTGAAAAGGTGTAATCGTTGTTTTCAGATTTCCACAACTGTCAAAAAGGAGAAGATGATGAGACGCACATGGAGGGGAGTGGTCGGGCTGCTGCTGCTGGCAGCGCTGATGCTGGCCGGCTGCGCGGCGGCCGAGGAGGCGGCCGAACCGGCGGCCGAGGAAGCCGCTGCCGCGCCGGCAGAAGAGCTGCCAACCTCTGGGCTGGGGGATCTGCCCCGCAACGAGACGTTGATCGCCGACATCCTGACCGGCCGGGTCGGCTCTCCCACCAATTTTAACGAGTGGGTCGGCTGGAAATGGCGTGACCGTGGGATGCAGAACCTGGCCAACGAACCGCTCTGGTCGGTCGATTTTGCCACCGGCGAGATCATCCCTGGGCTGGCGGCCGGCGACCCGGACTACAACGAAGATTTCACCGCGCTGACCATCCCGCTGCGCCAGGGAGTCACCTGGTCGGACGGGCAGCCCTTCACCGCAGCGGACGTGGTCTTCACCGTCGAGACGCTGATGGCCCACGAAGGGTTCAATGCCAACAGCTTCTTTGTCGAGAATGTGGCCTCGGTTTCGGCGGTCGACGATGCCACGGTCGCCTTCGAGCTCAAGATCTCCAACTCGCGCTTCCACACCACCTTCCTCGACCGCTGGGGAGCCACCTGGATCATGCCCAAGCATCTCTGGGAGACGGTCGAAGACCCGGTCAATTTTGAGTTCAACCCCTTTGTCGGCACGGGCCCTTACAAGCTGCACAGCTTTGACCCCTCTGGTTTCTGGACGATCTGGGAAAAGCGCGCCGACTGGGACAAAAGCCCGACCGGCATGCTCTTCGGCGAGCCCAAGCCCCGGTATGTCGTCTTCCAGTACTTTGCCAACGAAGGCGCCAAAATTCTGGCCCAGCTCACCCATGCCGCCGATGTGGTCAATGTCTCTTCGGATGGGCTCAAGGCTGTGCTGGCCCAGTCGGACTCCTCCCGCGCCTATCAGCTGGAGTTCCCCTATGTGGTCAACAATGACCCGGCCCAGACCGGCCTGACCTTCAACACCGCACGTGCGCCCTACGACAACCGCGAGGTGCGCTGGGCCCTGCTGCTGGCGATCGACATCGCCGAATACATGGGGCTGGCCGTCGACGGCACAGGCGCACTCAGCCCGGTGCACATCCCGTCGCTGAGCAACTACCCGCGCGACTTTATCGCCCCGATGGAATCCTGGCTGCAGGAGTTCACGCTCGACCTGGGCAACGGCGAGACCTTCAAGCCTTACGACCCGGATGCTCCCCAGCGCATCGTCGAATACGCGCGCGGACGGGGCAACGAAATCTCTGACGACCCAGCGGTGCAGGACCAGGCCTTTGGCCTGGGCTGGTACAAGTACGCGCCCGACGTCGCCGAGAAGTTGCTGGTCAAGAATGGCTTCAGCCGAGATGGCAACGGCAACTGGCTGCTGCCCGACGGCAGCCCGTGGAAGCTCTCCTGTCTGAGCGGCACCGACGTCGCCACCGGCCACCCTGCCCGCAACTGCGCCGCTGCAGTGCAGGCCTGGAAAAAGTTCGGGGTCGACGCCACCGCCTACCCCTCGGAAGCGTCTGCCAACCTGAACGCGATCGGCGACTTCGACGTCTCCGGCAACTGGCCGGCGCAGGAACCCTGGGGCGCCGGGCCTGACCTCTACCGCGTGCTCAACTACTGGAACTCCGAGTATGTCAAGCCGCTGGGCGACACCACCAACGGCCACCCCTCGCGTTGGTCAACCCCAGAGATGGACGCCGTGATCGAGAAGCTGCGCAACACCGACCCGACCGACAGCCAGGCCACGATCGACGTGGGGATCGAAGGGCTCAAACTGGCAGTCACCGAAATGCCGGGCATCCCCACCTACGGCTATGTTGGCTTCATCACCTGGGATCAGACCTACTGGACCAACTGGCCCGGTGCCGAGAACCCCTACACCCAGCCCTACACCCACTGGGGGCCCTTCAAGTACATGACGCCGTTCCTGGAACCGACCGGCGCTCCGTAAGCCGCTCGGGGCTGGAGCGTGTGTCAGCGCCTGGCGAAAAGTGCTGTTGCGGGAGGAGAGATCCCCCGCAACAGCCTTGAATGAGGAGGTGCTCGCTTTATGTTCGTACGCCGCTACCTGATCCCCCGCCTGATCCAGTATGTGCTGGTGATCCTGTTGGGAATCACCGCAGTCTTTTTTATTCCTCGCCTGCTCCCCAACGACCCGGTCATGCGCACGGTCGCCGAGCTGCGTGCGCGCGGCTCGACCCTGGAACCGGGGGCGGTCGACAAAATCATCGCCGACCTGACCGAACTGTATGGGCTTGAGGGGTCAATGGGAGAACAGTACTGGGCGTTCTGGGGCCGCCTGCTGCGCGGCGATCTGGGGGTTTCATTCTTCCAGTTTCCCACACCGGTGCTCAGGCTGATCACCACAGCCCTGCCCTGGACGTTGGGGCTGCTGCTGACGACCACGCTTCTTGCGTGGGGGATCGGCAACCTGGTGGGTGGGTTTGCCGGGTATTACTCGAACCGGCGCTGGTCGCATCTCCTCGACACCGTGGCGATGGTGCTGCGCCCGATGCCCTATTATATTTTTGCCTTCGCCCTGCTGCTGCTCTTTGCCTATGTGGTGCGCTGGTTCCCGGTTTCGGGCGGGGCGACGCTGGGGCGCCAGCCCAGCCTTTCCTGGGCGTTTGTCCAAGATGTGCTGTGGCATTCGTTTCTGCCTGCCTTTTCGATTTTTATCCTCGGCACAGCGGTCTGGTTCCAGACCATGAAACTGGTGGTCCAGAATGTCAACGGCGAGAGTTTTGTGTTCTATGCCAAGCTGAGCGGGGTGCAGGAGAGCAAAATTGTCTCCCGCTATGTGATCCGCAACGCCCTGCTGCCGCAGATCACCGGGCTGGGGCTGTCGTTGGGCTTGATCTTCAGTGGCGCACTGATCACCGAGATCGTCTTTTCGTACCCTGGCCTCGGCACGCTCCTTTACAACGCCATCATCACCGGCGACTACAACCTGATCATGGGCATCACGGTTTTTTCGATTGTGGCGATTACGACGGCTGTCCTGATCGTGGATCTGCTCTATCCGTTTTTTGACCCGCGCATTCGCTATATGTAAGGAGCACAGCTACCGTGAAACTGTTCCGAGATCTGCTGCGCGATTACCGCTTTGCGCTCGGTTTCTGGGCGCTCTGCCTGTTGCTGTTTTTTGCGGCCCTTTCGTTTGGCTCTCCTTATGACCCGACGCTCTGGGGGGAGGTGCCGCGCGACCAGCGTCCCTCGGCCGAATACTGGCTGGGGACAGATTCGAATGGCCAGGATATTTTCTGGCTGGCCACCTTTGCGGTGCGCAACTCGCTGATCATTGCGCTGATCGCCGGGGTTGTTTCCCGCATCGTCGCCGTGGTGGTCGGGATGGTGGCGGGCTACCGCGGCCACACGACCGACCGGGTTCTGATGTTTTTCAGCGACAGCCTGCTGGTCATCCCCCTGTTTTTGGTCATCGTCATGCTGGCCATGCTGATCCGCTCCAGCCTCAACCTGGTCACCCTGGGGCTGCTGCTGGCCTTTTTTGGCTGGGCCTGGGACGCACGTCTGATCCGCTCGCAGATTTTGAGCCTGCGTGAGCGGGAGTTTACCCAGACCTCGATTCTCTCCGGCGCCAATACGCTGGGGCTGGTCTTCAACGAGTACATGCCCTATATCACCCCGTTGGTCTTTTCCACCCTGATCAACAACATGGCCTGGGCGATCGGGCTGGAAATTACGCTGGCCATTCTCGGGCTGCTCGACCTCTCTATCCCGACGTTGGGCACCATGCTGTACTGGGCGATCAACTATCAGGCGATCCTGCTCGGTCGGTGGTGGTGGCTGATGACCCCGATCACCATCTCGCTGCTGCTTTTTGTCGCTTTGTACTGGCTTTCGGTCAGCATCAGTGTCTATCTGGACCCGCGTACACGGGTGCAGCGTATCGGGGCAGGGTGAGCAGGATGGACAACACAATTCTGAGAACGGCTGCGCTGCAGGCTTTTTACCAGCTGGATCTTTACGGCAAGACCAAAGTGGTCAAAGCTGTCAACGAAGTGGATCTGGCCATCCAGGCCGATGAAATCTATGGGATTGCCGGCGAAAGTGGCTGCGGCAAATCGACGTTGCTCAAAGCGCTGGTCGCAGCGGTCGAGCCGCCGCTGCGGGTGGTGGGGGGGAAGGTGACCTACCGCATCGACGGCAAAGAGGTGGATGTCTCCACGCTCAGCCCGGAAGAAAAACGTGCGCTGCGGCTGAGCTATATCGCCTATGTGCCCCAAGGGTCCATGAGCGTGCTCAACCCCGTGGCCCGCATCCGCGACACCTATCGCGACTTTATCGAGAGCCATCTGGGCCGACAACGGCACCAGGAGGCCTTTGCCCTGGCCCAGGATCACCTCACCGATCTGGGGCTGCCCCTCAAAATCCTGGACGCCTACCCCCACCAGCTTTCGGGCGGGATGCGGCAGCGGGTCACCATCGCGCTGGCTACGCTGCTCAAGCCGCGCATTCTCATCGGCGACGAGCCGACCACAGCACTCGATGTGGTGGTCCAGCGCGGGGTCGTCCAGCTCCTCAAAGAGGTCCAGGCCCGCCTGAAGAATACGATCGTGCTGGTCACACACGATATGGGGGTGCACGCCAACATCGCCGACCGGATCGGGATCATGTATGCCGGCCGCATCGTCGAAGAGGCAGCGACCGAGAAAATTTTTGGCGCGCCGGCCCACCCCTACACCCAGTATTTGATCAGTTCGCTCCCCAAATTTGGCGACAAAAGCCCGCGCGAGAGTGTGCCCGGCAGCCCTCCGTCGCTGGCCAATCTGCCTGGCGGCTGCCCCTTTCACCCACGCTGCCCCCACGTTCAGACGCGCTGCAAAGAAAAGATGCCGGGCTTTACCCAGATCGAGAAGAACCACAGAGTGGCCTGTTGGCTGGTGGGAGAGGGGGAGCATGGACAAGCTGCTTGAAGTCGAAAATCTGACCAAGGTCTTTGCGCTGGGCAGTGTGCTCTCCAAGCTGCGCATCACCGCAGTCGACAATATCTCGTTTTTTATCAAACCTGCCGAAATTTTTGCCCTGGCCGGCGAGAGCGGCTGCGGCAAGTCCACCACCGCCCGCATCATTCTGGGCTTCGAACATGCCACCGCCGGCACCATCACCCACAGCGGCAAGAAAGAAGCCAAAAACGAGCGGGTCTGGTTCACCGAAGGAATCCAGGCGATCTTCCAAGACCCGTTCGGCACCTTCAACCCGCTGCGCCCGGTCGAACGCTATTTTTTTGAGACCCTTCGCAATTACAAGCTGGCCTCCTCGCCGGCCGAAGCGGTGCGCAGGATCGACGCCAAGCTGCACGCGGTCGGGCTCTCCTACGAAGACCTGGCCGGCAAGTACCCCAGCGAATTTTCCGGCGGGCAGCTGCAGCGCATCTCGATCGCTCGCGCGCTGCTGACCGACCCCCAGCTGATTGTCGCCGACGAGCCAGTCTCGATGGTCGATGCGTCGCTGCGCATGTCGATCGTCAACCTCTTCAAAACGCTGCGCGACGAACTGGGGGTCAGCGTCCTCTATATCACCCATGACCTGGCCACCGCCTACTATGTGTGCGACCGCATTGCCATCATGTTCCGGGGCGACATCGTCGAGATGGGAACGGTGGAAGAGGTGCTGATGAACCCGCGCCACCCCTACACCCAGCTGCTGCGCGCCTCGATCCCAGAGGCAGACACCGCACACCGCTGGCAGGGAGAGATCCGGCTGGCTGACACCGAACAGGACGAATACCTGCGCCAGGGGTGCCGTTTTGCCGGGCGCTGCCCGCATGCGATGGAGATCTGCCGCAGCACACCGCCGCCCACCGTCCAGGTGGAGGGGGTGCAGGTCCGCTGCTATTTGTACAGCGAACCCTTCTCTTGAATCTGGCGCACAGACGAGCAGAGGCCCCTGCGGGCTGCTTCTGTGTGGTGTACTGTGTGGTATACTGTGCATAGCGACCGATCGATGCCGGTGTGGGCTCGGCGCCAAGGAGAGCAAAGGGCGATGCAGGAAACATGGACGCTGCGTCTGGTGACCGACCTGGAAGAGGTTGCTCACTTTCAGCAGCTGGAGCAGCGGGTCTGGCACTCCCCAGCCGAGGATCTGGTGCCTGTGCACGTGGCGATCACGGTGATCCGCAATGGGGGTGGGTTGCTCGGGGCCTTCGCCCCCGCCGGCCCGCCCGAGACCGGCGGCATGGTCGGGCTTGCTTTTTGGTTTCCTGGGTTCGGGGTGCCGACGACGACTGCGGAGGGCAACCGTGCGGAGGGCAACCGTGCGGAGGCAGCTGGCCTGCATCTCAAAATTTGCAGCCACATGGCCGGTGTCCTGCCAGAGTGGCAGGGACGGGGGCTGGGTGCGCAGCTGAAGCGGGCCCAGCGCCAGGCAATCCTCGCCCAGGGCCAGACCCGTTGGGTGACCTGGACCTACGACCCGCTCCTGCGTGCCAACGCCTTGCTCAACATCCGCCGTCTGGGCGCTGTCTGCAACACCTACCAGCGCAACTGGTACGGGCTGATGCAAGACGGGCTGAACGCCGGTATGCCGAGCGACCGCTGCCAGGTCGACTGGTGGCTGGACAGCCAGCGTGTGCAGGAGCGGGTGACTGAAGAGCCGCGGCGTTCAGCGGCCCCCAGCGTGCCAGCCGGCCTCTATGTGGTGCCAGGAAAGACCAGCGCTGCGGGGCTCCCAGCCCCCGACGAAGGGGAGCTGCCACTCGACGGAAGAGCGCTCGCCCTGCCGATCCCAGACGCGATCGCCGAGATCCGGCGCAGCGACGCTGGTCTGGGGATGGCATGGCGGCTTGCGTTGCGCCAGCAGCTGGAGGGTGCGTTTGCTGCCGGCTATGTGATGGTCGACTGCCTGCAGCTGGCCGGCGGACAGTGGCATTATCTGCTGGAAGTGCGTCCTGTGGAACCGACTGCCGCCCCGAGGGCCGGCCAGGCGATGGTCGGAAAGGAAGCGGCGAATGGCTTTTCTCTCTGAAGAGGCCGTGGGCGCCCCACCCCGCCCCATCTCTGGGCTGGGGTACGACGCCAGTTTTGTAGCGCTGGCCACCCTGTTTGTGGGAGGGCTTTTTGTGGATGGCTGGGCACACAACCATGGCCTCGTCGACCAGAGCTTTTTTACACCGTGGCACGCCTTTTTTTACGGAGGATTTGTCCTGACTGCGCTGGCCCTGCTCGGAGCCGGGCTGTGGAACCGCCACAGCGGCCTGCCGTGGACCTCTGTGCTGCCGGACGGCTACGGGCTGGCGCTGCTGGGCTCGGCCATTTTTGCGGCTGGCGGCGTGGGTGACCTGGTCTGGCATACCCTTTTCGGCATCGAAGAGGACTTTGAGGCGCTGGTCAGCCCGACCCACCTGCTCCTCGGCATCGGGATGGCCCTGGTGGTGAGTGCGCCGCTGCGGGCTGCGTGGCGTCGCCCCGGCTCTGCGGGCTGGCGTGCGTTGGCCCCTGCACTGCTGTCAGGGACGCTGCTGCTCTCCCTCTTCACCTTTTTTATGATGTTTTCGCACCCGCTGATGAGCGTGATCGGGGGCCGTCTGCACCACTCGTTCCACAACGACGTCGGCCAGATGGCTGGTGTGGTCAGCCTGATGGTGACAGCAGCCCTGCTGATGGGGCTGGCGTTTCTGCTGCTGCAGCGCTGGGTGCTGCCGGCCGGGGCGTTGACGCTGGTCTGGGGGGTCAACACAGGGGCGATGGCGATTGTGAACTGGGAGCTGCCGTACGCTGGCCTGCTGCTGGGCGCCATGCTGGCCGCTGTGGTCGCCAGCGACTGGCTGCTGGTGCGGGCCCAGGCCCTGTATCCGGATCTGCGCGGGCTGCGGGTCTTCGCCTTTGTGGCGCCGGCGCTGTTGTTCGGCGCCTACTTCCTCGCCCTGCTGCAGAGCGAAGGAACCAGATGGTCGATCCATCTGGTCGGCGGCGCCATTTTTCTGCCCGGCGTCGTCGGGCTGCTGCTCAGCTATCTGGCCTGGCCTCCAGCCCTGCCGAGCCCATCCCCTCGGCAGCAGAGATTTTCCAAGCCGCCCAGGTAACCCTTGCGATGTCCCAGCATGCCGACTTTCTGTTTGTCAATGCGGCGGTCTACACTGCCGACCCAGCCTGCCCCGCCGGGGAGGCGGTGGCAGTGCGCGGCAACCGCCTCCAGTTTGTCGGGCGGACAGCCGAGGCGCTGGCCTGGCGCGGGCCCCAGACCGAAGTGATCGACGCCGGCGGCCGTTCGCTGCTGCCCGGTCTGATCGACAGCCACTTTCACCTGCTGTGGGGATCGCTCCGGCTGGACAAATTGCGCCTGGAAGAGGCGACCACCCTCGCCGAGATCCTGGAACAGACCGCCGCCTATGCTGCCGCCCACCCGCAACGGGAGTGGATCGAGGGGGTGCAGCTTCTCTACAACGCCATCCCTGCCGGTCAACGGTTGGACCGTTGGCAGCTTGACAGCGTCGTGCCCGACCGTCCGGTTCTTCTCAGCGCCGCCGACGGCCATACGGTCTGGGCGAACAGCGTTGCGCTGCGCCGGGCCGGTCTTCTGCACGGCTGTGCCACCCCTGCCGGCAGCGAAGTGGTGATGGACGTTGCCACCGCCACCGCCACCGGTGAACTGCGCGAGCCGGGTGCCTTTGACCTGCTGCGCCGGCAGATCCCGCCACCCAGCGAGGCCGACCGTCTGGCCGCGCTGCGCCAGGGGCTTGCGCTTTGTGCCAGACACGGCCTGACCAGCGTCCACAACATGGACAACTGGCACCATGCGATCGACCTCTTCGCTGCGCTGGAGGCCCGTGATGAGATGAGTGTCCGCGTCTATGTGCCCTTCAACGTTGAGCCGGAGACGCCGGTCGAGCAGGTAGTGGAGGCAGCCGAGCTGCGCGAGCGTTTTCAGGGGCCGTTTGTGCGGGCAGGGGCGGTCAAAGTCTTTCTGGACGGTGTGCTCGAATCCCGCACTGCGCTGTTGGTGGAGCCCTACGCTGGAGAAGCAGAGCTGTGCGGGGGGGCGCTGCACAGCGCCGAACGCTTCCAAGCCATTGCGGTCGCAGCAGACCGGCTGGCTCTGCAGATCGCCGTGCACGCCTGTGGGGATGGTGCGGTGCGGCGGGCGCTCGACGGCTTCGCGCACGCACGCCGGGTCAACGGCGCGCGCGACAGCCGCCACCGCATCGAGCACATCGAGCTTGTCCACCCTGCCGACCTGCACCGTTTCGCCGAGCTCGGCGTGGTGGCCAGCATGCAGCTGGCCCACAGCCCGACGACGGCAAACGGCCACGATGTCTGGCAACACCGGGCAGGTCCGGCCCGCTGGCGTTACAGCTTTGCCTGGCAGAGCCTGCGCGACGCGGGTGCCCGCCAGGCCTACGGCAGCGACTGGCCAGTTGCCCCGCTGGACCCTCTGCTGGGCATCTGGAACGGGCTGGCCCGCCAGCCCTGGCAGCCAGGCGACCCGGTGCAGCGCCAGTCGCTGGCCCAGCTGCTCGACGGGTACACGCGCGACGCGGCCTACACCGAATTTCAGGAACAGGCCAAAGGCCGTCTGCGCGCCGGCCTGCTGGCCGACCTGGTGTTGCTGGACCACAACCTCTTTCAAACCCCGCTCGACACCCTCCGCCAGGTACGCCCTGTGCTGACCATGGTCGACGGCCGGATTGTCTGGCGAACCTACTGACCGTTTTTCAAGAAGGAGAGTCCTTGATGCGCTGGAAATTTCATTCGACCCTGCTGTGGGTGCTGGCGGTTGGCTGGCTGCTGGTGGCCTGTGTGCCGCCGGCGGCTTCTCCTGGCCCGGAGGGTGCCGCGGGAGAGACCTTGACCCTCGGGCTCGGTTCGGAGCCGGAGACCCTCGACCCAGGCGACGCCGTCTATGTGCAGGAGCAGCTGGTTCTGATCAACCTCTTCGACTCGCTGCTGTCGATGGCGCCGGACACCACCCTGCACCCTGCCTTGGCATCCAGCTGGGAGGTCAACGACGCCTACACTGAGTTCACCTTTGCCCTGCGCCAGGATGTCACCTTTCACGACGGCACCCCTTTCAACGCGGCTGCGGTCCAGGCCTCGTTCGACCACATTGTCAGCGACGCGGTGTTGGAGTCAGGCGGCAAGACCCTGCTGGTCGACCACCAGTATCTTGGGAGCGAGGTGGTCGACGAATTCACCGTCGTTGTAAAATTTGCCGCCCCGTACCCGACCTTTCTGCGCGACGCTGCACGTCAGTGGCTCAGCATCTCGTCGCCGACGGCGCTGGAGAGTTCGGGCAGCGACTACGGGCGCAACCCGGTTGGCACCGGCCCATTTCGTTTCGTGCGTTGGGATGCGCAGTCCCAGCTTGTGCTCGAGCGCAACCCGGACTACAACTGGGCGCCCCCCTTTGCCGCCCATCAGGGGCCGGCCCGGCTCGAACAGGTCATTTTCCGTTTCCTGCCCGAATCTGCCACCCGGCTGACGGCCTTTGAGACCGGTGAAATCCAGATTGCCAGCGAGCCGCCGGCGCTGGATGCCATTGCCCTGGCCGAGGCTGGCACCGGCGTGCTGGAAACCTTCGCCCAGCCTGGCATCCCGGCGATCATGATGATCAACACGCAAAAGGCCCCCACCGACGACCTCAACGTGCGCAAAGCGATGATCCTGGCGCTCAACCACGAAGAGTTTGTCCGGACCGCCTTCCAGGAGCTGGGCATTCCCTCCTACAGCGTGTTGTCGCCGACGACCTGGTCTTTCGATGAGGAGGCGGCCAGCCTCTACCGCTACGACCCGGCGGAGGCTGCACGGCTGCTCGAAGAGTCTGGCTGGGTTGACAGCGACGGGGATGGTCTGCGCGAAAAAGAGGGGGAGCCGCTGACGATCGACTACATCACCTCCCCGATCTGGGAAGAGGCTTTCAACGAACTGTTGGCCGGCTACCTGACCCAGGCCGGTTTCACTGTGCAGATGCGGGCGATGGACGACACCGGCATTGCAGCGGAAGCCTCTGCCGGCAGCTACAGCATGCTCTACATCTACTGGACCCGTGCCGACCCCTCGCCGCTGCGCATTCTGTTCCATTCTGAAAACATCGAGGGGGGAGCGGCCTACAGCCGCTTCAGCGACGCCGAGCTGGATCGGGTGCTGGCCGACGGGGACACGCAGACCGACGAAGCCGTGCGTGAGCAGGACTATGTCACGGCCCAGCGCATCATCATGGAGAACGCGCTGGTGCTGCCGCTCTTCGCCGTCAACACCACCTATCTGAACGCGCCGTCGGTCCAGAACTTCTCCTTCGACGTCGAAGGGTACCCCTGGATCTACGACATTGCGTTGGCCGAGTGATCGACCTGCGGTGCTGTGTGGCTTGCCGCACAGCACCGCAACGAAGCCTGCCTCATGTACCAGTATCTGCTGCGCCGCCTTTTGACTTCGCTGCTGGTGCTTTTGGGCGTGTCGGTGTTGGTCTTTTCGATCCTTCATCTCGTGCCAGGAGACGCTGTGACCGCCCTTTTGGGCAGGCAGAACGTCTCTGCCGAACGGGTCAGTGAGCTGCGCGGCCGGCTGGGGTTGGACGACCCCCT
>CAIOHJ010000102.1 GCA_903858085.1 uncultured Chloroflexota bacterium | reverse complement strand
TAGGGGGCAATCGCCTCCCGCACCCTGGACTCTGTCGCCAGGAGCGAGAGCATCTCCCCCTCCTGCGGCAAGGCACCCATCAGCCGCCCGCGCGCTGCGACCAGCTTGAGAGCGTCCTCCAGGCTGAAAACCCCGGCCACACAGGCCGCGGCCAGTTCCCCCACGCTGTGGCCGAGGAGAATCTCCGGCTCGACTCCCCAACTGCGCCAGAGCTGCGCCAGCGCATACTCGAGCACAAAGAGCGCCGGCTGGGTATTCTCGGTGCGGTCGATGGACTGCGTTTCCCCGCTGTAGCCCAGCAGCTCCAGCAGAGGCACTTCCAGCTGCCCGGCCAGCAACACGGCGCAGCGGTCGATGCTCTCCCGGAAGAGAGGCTCGGTCTCGTAGAGCTCTTGCCCCATGCCGCTGTACTGTGCGCCCTGGCCGGTGAAGAGGAAGGCGACCCGCGGCGCCGCCTGCTCTGCTGCGACAACCCCTCGCTGGGTTTCCTGGTCACCCCTGCTGATGACAACCAGTTTTTCACCCAGTTCAGCGACCGACCCAGCCACCACGCTCAGCCGGTGGTTGAAGTGGCTGCGCCCGACATGGCTTGTGTAGCTCAGATCCCCCAGGTCGAGCTCGGGGTGGCCAGCCAGGAACTCCACATAGCTGCGCACATACGCTGCCAGCGCAGCATCGTCGCGCGCGGAGAGGGTGAAGATCTGCTGTGGCCGCTCGGCTGGCTGCCCTGCTTCAGGGTGGCCATGCTGCAGAGCGGGTGCCTCCTCCACCACCACGTGGGCATTGGAGCCGCCCATCCCAAACGAACTGACCCCGGCGATCTTGCGTCCTGCCGGCCAGATCTGCCTCTCCGCCACCACCCGCACAGCACTCTTTTCCCAGTCGATGTGGGGGTTGGGTTGGCGGAAGTGCAGGCTGCTGGGAAGCTCCCCGTGCTGCATTGACAGGATCACCTTGATCAGCCCGGCAATGCCCGCTGCCTCTTCCAGATGCCCGATGTTCGATTTGACCGAACCGACCCACAGCGGGCTCTCGCGGCGCTCGAAGACGCTGTCCAGCGCACGCACTTCGATCGGGTCACCCAGCACGGTCCCTGTGCCGTGCGCTTCTACATAGGTGACTTCGTGCGCAGCCACCTTGCCTGCCGCCAGTGCCTGCCGGATCAACGCTGTCTGTGCCGTCGCACTGGGCACGGTCAGCCCGCTGCTGGGCCCGTCGTGGTTGGTCGCACTCCCGCGGATCAATGCCAGGATCGGGTCCCCGTCGGCCTGGGCGTCGGAAAGCCGCTTCAGCACGACCATTCCACAGCCCTCCCCCCGGCCAAAGCCATTGGCAGAGGCGTCAAAGGGTTTGCTGCGCCCGTCGGGGGACAGCGCCAGCATCTGCGACATCACAATTCCGCTCTGTTCCGACAGCAGCAGATGGACTCCCCCGGCCAGCGCCAGATCGCTGCTGCGGGTGCGCAGGCTTTCGCAGGCCAGGTGTACGCCGATCAGCGAGGCGGAACAGGCCGTGTTGATCACCAGGCTCGGCCCCTGCAGTCCCAGCACATAGGAGAGCCGCCCGACACCGAAGATGACGCTGTTGCCAAAGCTTGCATGGGCCTCACTCCGTTCCAGCTCACCCATCAGCCCCAGATAATCACTGGCTGAAATGCCGGTAAAGACCCCTGTCCGGCTGCCTTGAAGCGCTGCAGGCACCTGTCCGGCGCGCTCCAGCGCTTCCCAGCTCACCTCCAACAGCAGCCGGTGCTGCGGGTCCATGCGCTGCGCTTCACGCGGGGAGATGCCGAAAAAGGCCGGGTCAAAGCTGTCGACCTGCGTCAACAACGCTGCATCGCGCTGGTAGCTCTTGCCCGGTGTGCCTGGCACAGGATCGTAGCGCTGCTCTACACGCCACCGTGCAGGGGGAACTGGGCGAATCTGGTCCTCGCCCTTTGCCAGCAGCGTCCAGAACTCCTCCGGGGTTTCTGCGCCGGGGAAGCGGCACGCCATGCCGATCACGGCGATCGGTTCCTCCAGCGCAGCGGCTGCCTCCTGCACACGCACCGGCGCTGCGCCTTCAGACAGGACTCGTTGGGGTTCAGCCACCCTCTCTTGCTCGCCAGCAGCTTCCTGCAGCCGTTCGAGCAGATAGGCGGACAGCGTTCGCACGGTCGGGTACTCGAAGGCGACTGTGGAGGGGAGCGTCAGCTGCAGCCTCTTCTCCAGCCGCCGCCGCAGTTCGATCGCCATCAGCGAATCCAAGCCCAGTTCGTTGAACCCTGCATCGACAGCCAGGGGCTGGGTCGCCTGCAGCGTCTGTGCGACCACCTCCTGCACATACGTGTGCATCAGAGGAGCCCGCTTTTCTGGAGTAGCCTCTAGCAGCTGCCGATAGCTGCTCTGCACGCTGGTACTGACGGCCGGCAGCGTGCGACGGAACTCTGCCAAGTATGCATGTACAGTCTCTGCCCCCTGCAGAAACTGTGGCCACTGGATCGGCACCACCCCGACCTGCGCCTCGGGCTGGGCCAGCAGGGCAGCAAATGCGGCGACGCCGGCAGCAGGGGCAATGACCCCCATGCCTGCTCTGCCCTGACCTGCCTGTATTTTGCGGGCAAGGGCAGCCGCAGCGCCGATTTCGGACCAGGCACCCCAGTTGATGCTGAGTGCGGGCAGCCCTTGCTGGCGGCGATGGTGGACAAAGGCATCCAGGAAGGCGTTGGCCGCCGCATGGTTGGCCTGTCCTGGGCTGCCCAGCAGTGAAGCGACCGAGGAGAAGAGCACAAAAAAGTCCAGATCCAGCCCCTGGGTCAACGCATGCAGGTTCCAGGCCCCCTGCAGCTTGGGGGCCAGCACTGCGGCGAAGCGCGGCCAGCTCTGCTGCAGCAGAGCTGCGTCGTCCAGCACCCCGACACTGTGGATGACCCCACGCAGCGGGCGGGCAGGGTCGATCTGGGCCAGCAGCGCCCGCATCCCTTCCCAATCGGCGACATCCCCCTGCACAACGGTCACCGTCGCGCCCAGCGCCGCCATCTGTTCCACCTGGGCCTGTGCCTCGGCTCGGGGGAGGCTGCGTCCCAGCAGAAGCAGATGGCGGGCGCCCTGTTCCGCCAGCCAGCGGGCTGTGGCGAGCCCCACCCCACCCAGCCCCCCTGTAATCAGGTAGGTGCCGTCGGGGTGGAGGGGCTGCGGCGGAGCGGAGGACTGGCGGCAGCGCTGCAAGCGGGCCAGATACTGCCCCTCTGCGCGCAGCGCAATCTGCTGCTCGCGCATGCCTGTTGAAGTGGCCAGCACCGTGCGCAGCCAGCCTGCCTGCAGCTCGGCATCTCCGTCCTGGGGCAGGTCGAT
>CAIOHJ010000101.1 GCA_903858085.1 uncultured Chloroflexota bacterium | reverse complement strand
CTGCCCAAGATTGACGGCATCGTCACCATTCTCTGTCTGCTGCTGCAGCGCCTGCAGGAACAACAGCACAATGTGATTTTGTTTGGCCCGCCCGGTGGGCCGTCCGAGTATGCCGGCGCCAAGGTGGTCGGGGTGGGCGGCCCGCCGTTGCCCTGGTACCCAGAGCTGCGCATCAACATTCCGGGCGCACAGATCTGGAAACAGCTGTGTGCGTTTCAGCCCGATCTGCTCCACGTCGTCAACCCCGCCATACTGGGCCCGTTTGGTCTGGCCTATGCCCGGAAGCTGAGGGTACCGGCCGTGGCCTCCTTTCACACCGATCTGCCTCGCTACGCCCAACATTATGGGTTCAAGGTTGCGGTCCCAGCCATTCGCTCCTACCTGCGCCTCCTGCACAACCAGGCTACGCTCAATCTCTGCCCCTCAACCGCAGTGCGCGACGAGCTGCAACAGCAGGGATTTCACCGGATGCGCTGGTGGAAACGGGGCATCGACACAGAACGCTTTACCCCAGGCCCCCCCCAGGCTGGGGTGCGCGAACGGCTGACCGACGGCCATCCCGAAGATTTTTTGGTGGTCAATGTCGGCCGCCAGGCACCCGAAAAACAGCTGGAATTGCTGCGCAGACCGCTGCTCGCCACCCCTGGGGTACGGCTGGCGCTGATCGGCGATGGGCCCAGCCACCCACACCTGCGCCAGATCTTTGCAGACACCCCTACAGTGCTGACCGGCTACTTGCACGGCCAGGAGCTGTTGGATGTCTATCGGGCTGCCGATGCCTTCGTGTTTCCATCGACGACGGAAACGTTTGGCCTGGTCGCACTCGAGGCCATGGCCTGTGGGGTCCCCGTCATTGCAGCCCGCACAGGAGGGGTGCTGGATACGGTGATCGACGGCCACAACGGGCTCTTTTATGCGCCCGACCAGCCCGAACAGATCGGCAGCTTGCTGGCAGAGCTGCGCAATACCCCCACGCTGCGTACCCGGCTGGCCACCAACGCACTCGACCATGCCCGCAGCCGCTCCTGGCGTGCCAGCATGGATCAGCTGGTGGCGTATTACCGCGTGGCCCAACGGCTTTTCCGGCTGACCCGGCCCTCTCCCACCGAAACAGCTCCATCGGAAAGGAAACGCACCCGATGAAATATCTTTCCATCTGGCGCCACGCCAAAGCCGAACGCCCCGAACAGTACCAGAACGACTTTGACCGGCCGCTGGCTGATCGTGGGCTGCGCGACGCTGCACGCATGGCTGCCCTGATCGCAGCCCTCGAACCGGGTGTCGACCAGATCCTGAGCTCACCCGCCGCCCGCACGGCCCAGACCGTACAAAAACTGCTGGAAGCGCTTGGAGGCAGGCTGGAACCTGTCTGGGATGCCACGCTCTACCTGGCGCCAGCCACCACCTTGCTCTCCATTCTCAAAACCCTCCCCGAAAAGGTCTGCCACCTGGTCCTTGTCGGCCACAACCCAGGGCTGGAAGAACTGGCATCCGGGTTGTGTGGCACCGGGCCGGCAGATTCTTTTGTGCGCATGCCAACCGCAACGCTGGCCCACCTGACCGTGGACACCAACCACTGGCGCTCGCTCCGCTGGGGAGGCAGCCAGCTGAAACTGCTGATCCCCCCCAAAACGCTCGAAAACAAAGCCGAGTAAGAAAACCAGAGCAGTTTGCACTCCCAGACTGGCTGTCTGGTTTGTCATCTCTTCCCGCCGGAGTCTATAATGACGGCAAGGGGACAATTCTGTTCGCTTGACAGCCTGAACCTGGCTCCACCACAGAGCCCACTGCGAGGAGGTTTTCGCTTGAATTTACACGAGTACCAATCCAAGCGCATCTTTGCCCGGTACGGAATCCCCGTCCCAAGCGGCGAAGTGGCGACAACCCCCAGCGCAGTGCGCGACATTGCGGTCCGCCTCGGCGGAACCGTCGTCGTCAAATCTCAGGTTCTTGTCGGCGGGCGTGGCAAAGCCGGCGGCATTCAACTGGCCAAAACCCCCGACGACGCCGAACAACGTGCCGACGAAATCCTCGGCATGACGATCAAAGGGTTGACAGTCAAAAAAGTCCTGGTCGACCCGGCCGCCAATATCCTCAGCGAAATCTACCTGGGGGCAGTCCTCGACCGCGCCAACCGCCGGGTCGTCCTCATGGCAAGCAGCGAAGG
>CAIOHJ010000100.1 GCA_903858085.1 uncultured Chloroflexota bacterium | reverse complement strand
TTCCAGACCGACCAGAGCGTGGGCACCGCCGTAGATGCACGCTGGGAACGTTCGCTGGCCATTCTGGGCCCGGTGCCTGTCAGCGCCAGCGGCTGGCGCGACCAGGTGCCGGCTGGAGCGGCCAACCTGAGCTGCAGCCCCCAGGTGCGAACGACCAGCGAAGAGCCCCAGCCCGGGGCCCGCGAGGTCTGCGGCACCCCCTACACGCTGGACACCGGCACCGGCATGGGCCAGGTCGTGCAAGACTGCGTCTACGAAGTCAGCGACGACTTCTGCAGCTACACCACTTTGCAGCTGGGAGTCGTTGACACCCTGGTTCAGCGCGGCACCGGGCTCACTGCCACCTGGCCGAACGCCAACCTGGGGGCCCAACAGCAGCTGGGCCAGCGCAACGAACGCTACGAGTGCGTGGTGGTCGCCAATGACCAGCGCTACAGCTTTACACTGGCCAGCGAGTCTGCCTTCAGCCAGTGCCAGCCAGGAAGCCGCTGGCAGCTCACCATCAACCAGCTGGGCAACGTCGTCGAAGCCAAATTTTTGCCGTAACCGAGCCAGCCGCCTGGCCCACACTGCCGAGGAGAGAGCAGAGCATGAACCGATTTCTGCCGGTCGACGAACAAATGCACGTGCTGATGCGCGGGGTTGACTTCGGCGACAAGCTGACCTACCAACATATGGAACGTGAGCTGCGCGAACGGCTGCAAGAAAGCTATACGGCTGACCGCCCGCTGCGCGTCTACTGCGGCTACGACCCCTCTTCCCCCGACCTGCATCTGGGCCACACCATCTCGATGCGCAAACTGCGCCAGTTTCAAGATCTGGGACACACAGTCACCTTCCTGATCGGCACCTTCACCGGCATGGTCGGCGACCCCAGCGACAAAGAGAGCGCCCGCCGCCAGCAGAGCCTCGACGCTGCCCTGCACAAGGCGCAAAGCTACGCCGAACAGGCATTTCGCGTGCTGGACCGGACCCGAACCCAGATTCGCTACAACCACGAATGGCTGGGGCAGCTCACCTTCGGCGACGTCGTCGGGCTGGCCAGCCACTTTACCGTACAACAGTTTCTGGCGCGCGAAAACTTTGCCAAACGCTACGAACGGGGCGACGCTGTCTGGCTGCACGAGTTTTTCTACGCGCTGATGCAAGGGTACGATGCCGTCGCCTTGGAAACCGACATCCAGATCGGCGGCACCGACCAGCTCTTCAATTTGATGGCCGGGCGCAAGCTGATGGAGGCGCACGGTCTGCGCCCACAAGTGGTGCTCACCTTCCCAATCCTGGAAGGCACCGACGGCGTGCTGCGCATGAGCAAGTCGACCGGCAACTCGATCGGCATCGACGAGCCCCCCGGCGTGATCTTCACCAAGGTGCTCAACCTGCCCGACAGCGTCACACGCAACTACGCCGACCTGGTGACCCGCTGGGACCCGCAGACGATCGACGCCCACTTCACCGCAGTCGCCGAGGGCCAGCTCTCCCTGCGGGCCTTCAAACAGCAGCTGGCCTGGGAGATCGTCAGCATCTTCCAGGGAGACGCAGCTGCCGACCAGGCCGCCGAAGATGCCCGCCGTATGTATACCGGCCAGGCCCCCAGCGACGCGCCGGTCTTTGCCCTCGCCGCCCCCCTCCCACTCCTCGACCTGCTCCTCGAAAGCGGCCTGGTCCAAAGCAAAGGAGAGGCACGCCGGCTGGTCGAACAGAGCGGGGTGCGGGTCGACGGCGAACTGGTCGAATCCAAAGAATGGATTCTGACCCCACAGGCGGGCGAACGCGTCATCCAGGCCGGCAAACGCAAGTTTTTGCGCGTGGTGCCCGCCTGACCCTCTATCAAAAGACAACCACCCACGCCAGGGCCGAGCCTGTTGCTCCCCTGGCCAGCCAACTCACATCACCAAGGAGAAAAGAGATGGGCCTGTTCAGTGGAAAAAAAGGACTGATCTTCGGAGTCGCCAACAAAAACTCGATCGCCTGGGGCATCGCCCAGGCACTCCACGCAGAAGGGGCCGAGCTGGGCTTCAGCTATGCCGGCGAAATCCTCAAAAAACGGGTCGAGCCGCTCGCCGCCAGCATCGGCGCCCCCTTTGTCGAAGAGTGCGACGTGACCGACGACGGGGCGATCGACACCCTCTTTGCCAAAGTCGCCGCCCATTTTGGCACTATCGACTTCCTTGTCCACTCGATCGCCTTCGCCCCCAGCGAAGAGCTCGGCGGACGCTTTGTCAACACCAGCCGCAACGGGTTTCGCATCGCCCTGGATGTGAGCTGCTACAGCTTGATCGCCCTGGCCAAACGCGCCCACCCCCTGATGGCCAACGGCGGCGCCATGGTGACAATGACCTACTTCGGCGCCGAAAAGGTCACCCCCAACTACAATGTCATGGGGGTCGCCAAAGCAGCCCTGGAAGCGTCGGTGCGCTATCTGGCCTGGGACCTCGGCAAAGACCAGATTCGGGTCAACGCAATCAGCGCCGGACCCGTCAAAACACTGGCCGCCTCAGGCGTCAGCGGCTTCCGCAAGAGCCTCCACTATGTCGGCCAGGTAGCGCCAATGGGCAATATCGACCAGGAAGATGTCGGCCAGGCAGCCCTCTTCCTGCTCAGCAATCTCTCCACCCGTATCACCGGCGAGGTGCTCTACGTCGACGGCGGCTACAACATCATGGGCGCCCCTGACCCCGCCCTGATGGGCGCAGATGCCAAAGAAGCGTAGCGCCGAGAAAAACCCGCCCCAACCTTGCAACAAAAGCCATCCGGGATTGTTTCCAATCCCGGATGGCTCTCTGAATATGTTTCTGCATCGCCCGGTCAGGCCCATACATGCAGAGTGACTTCGTGCGGAGACGACGGGATTTGAACCCGCGACCTACGGCTTGACAGGCCGTTATGCTAACCGCTACACCACGTCTCCTGGTCTTCCCTGTTCTTGCTGCCCTGTCTACGGCCGAGGTCTTCTTCTTGAACCCATCCATATCCTTAAAATTCGCGCAGCTCGATGTTCTGTAGAATAACAGAGGGTCGCCCCTCTGTCAAATCGAGACAGTCCAGGGAAGACGTTCACCCGTCCGCAAGGGATGGGGCAGCTCAGCTGCGCACACGCTGCGCCACCAGCGCAGGCAACATCGTCAGATCAGGATGGTCGCCGATGTGGGCGAAGTCATGCTGCCACAACACAGCCTCCCCCTGCACCAGAAACATGCCAGGCATCTGCCAGGGATCCCCCACCGGAATGCCCCCACGGTGCCCCTTGGCGGTCGCCCGCAGGGCACAGGCCAGCGCTCCCGGCCCAAAAACCTGCCCCAGGTTGCCTTGTTTGAGTTGAAAGGCCCGATAGAATTTTTTGTTGGGGTCGGAGACGGCACGCGCCTCCGGCCAGGCCTTGGACAAAAATGTGCGTCCTTCTTCGACTGTCCCCAAATAAAAAAAGAGCGGGACTGGAAAGTCTGGGGTCGTGTTCACCAGAAAACGCACATCCTGCACAAGTTCCCGGCAAAAAGGTCAGCCAAAATGGCGCAGAAATACCAGCAAGGTCGGCGCAGTGCCAAGCTCCTGGCGCAGGCTCGTGCCAGTCAGGTGAACCCCCTGCACCGGCATCTCCAAAATGTCGTTCGGGATCGATTCCATATGCTGCTCCTCTGCACTCCTCTCTTTTTCAAAAGCCGTTTGCCCTCAGTATGGTACAATGGCCTTCGACCAAGATAGCAGGACCCGCCACCGCTTGCTGTCAGCGAGCATCCGATGGGCCTGCCAGAGCCAGAAAGAGGCGGTACGATGCGGCAGCTGACCTGTACGCCAACTTTGATCCTGCACAACGGCGCTGTGTATACCCAGGAAGCCAGCCAACCCTGGGCCGAGGCAGTCGCGATCCACGGCCAGCAGATCCTGGCCGTCGGCTCCACCCCCAGCACGCTGGCCCTGGCTGGCCCCCAGACCGCCCTGATCGACCTGCGCGGCCGGCTGCTGCTGCCCGGCCTCTGCGACGCCCATCTCCATCTCTCCCAGTACGCGCTGGGCCTGCACCGGGTGCAGCTGGCCAGCACACGCAGCCGCGCCGAGATGCTCGAACGGATCGCCGCCGCCGCAGCCCGGCCAGGAGACTGGATCGTCGGCCACGGTTGGAACGAAAGCTGGTGGGGCGAATCCCATTTGCCCAGCGCCGCCGAGCTCGACAGCGTGACCGGGCCAGAGCGGCCTGCTCTTTTTTACCGCAGCGACCTGCACAGCGCCGTGGCCAATTCGGCGGCGCTGCGGGTCGCCGGGCTCACAGACCAGCCCGCTGCGCCAGCCGACCCGCTCCTCGACCGCACCCCCGACGGCCAGCTGACCGGCCTGCTGCGCGAACAGGCCATCGACCTGGTAGCCCGCTGGATCCCGCTCCCCTCCCCCGCCGAACAGGATGCCGCGCTGGCAGCTGCCTTGGCAACCCTGCACCGGCTGGGAATCACTGCGCTGCACGCCCAGCGCCTCAAAGAAGGGGACGACGGCCCGCGCGAGTGGAGCAGCCTGCTGCGGCTGCGCCAGACCGGCCACCTGCTCCAACGAGTTGCCTGCAATGTGGCCGCACACGACCTGCCCCATCTGGCAGCCCTGAGCCTGCGCGCCGGCTTCGGCGACGACTACCTGCGGCTGGGCCATGTCAAAATTTTTGCAGATGGCAGCCTGGGCAGCCGCACCGCCTGGATGCTGGCCCCCTTTGTCAAGCTGGAGCCCGCCGAACCCGACAACTGCGGGCTCTGCGTCACCCCCCCAGCCCAGATGGCCGCCGAATTTCGCCGCGCACTCGACCTCGGTTTCCCGATCAGCGTCCACGCGATCGGAGACCGCGCCAACCGAACCGTGCTGGACATCTTCGCAGAGCTGGCTGGCAGCGCCGCAGCGCCGCCGATCCCCCACCGCATCGAACACGCCCAGACCCTTGACCCGGCGGACCTGCCCCGGCTGGCACAGCTGGGCATCACCGCCAGCGTGCAGCCGATCCATGCCCTCGACGACATGGACACCGCAGACCGCTTTTTGGGAGAACGAGCCGACCGGCTCTACAAATTTCGCTCGTTGCAGGCCGCTGGAACGTTGCTGGCCTTTGGCAGCGACGCACCTGTGGCCGACCCCAATCCCTTCGCAGGCATCCACGCAGCCCTTGTGCGCCAACGGCCCGAACGGCTGCCCGCACCGCCCTGGTACGGCGCCGAACGCATTTCCCTCGCCCAGGCCATCGAAGCCTACACCCTCGGCCCCGCCCGCGCAGCTGGATGGGAAACGACGATCGGGTCGATCGCACCAGGCAAACGCGCCGACCTGGTCGTCGTCGACCGCAATCTCTTTGAACTGACCGAATCTGAGATCGCCCAGGGTGCCATCGCCCAGACACAGGTCCAGCTGACCCTCTTCGACGGACGCATCGTCTATCGAACGCCGGATCAGACCTCTTCGGAGTAAATCTGACTGACCAGCGACTGCACGCGGCGTGCACTGTTTTGCAAAATCGGTGTGCCGTGGCCAAAGACCATGACGTCGAAGTCCTCGCCATACTTTTTGGCCACTTTCCAGACACTGCGCCGGGCATTGACCAGGTCCGGGGTAAAGAGCGGCGGCGGCAACCCCAGCTGCCCGCCGCGGTTGTTGAGCATGTCGCCGGCGATCAAGACCCGCCTTTCACGGTGCAGCAGCGCAATGTGGCCAGCAGTATGGCCCGGGGTGTGAATGACCGTGAACCCTTCCGGGGTCTGCTGGCCGTCGAGATACAGTTCGTCCGGGGTGACCGGCAGCACACCAAACTGTGGGGTCAGCCGCAGCAAGGCGAAGAGCGGGCGCAACCACCACTGGGTCGGCACTCGCTTTTCAGGGCGCTCCAACAACACTTTTTCGACCGAATGGCAGCCCACCACCGCCCCGGTCGCCCGCTTGAGCTTGGCAAGCCCCCCCACATGGTCCATGTCGGCGTGGGTCACGATGATCCGCCGCACAGCGTGGAGAGCCCGTCCGCTGGCAGACAAAGCGTCCAAAATCGTATGGACATCCCCCGGAAAGCCCGTGTCGACCAGCGTCAACCCGCCGCTCCACTCCCACAAATAACAGTGCACACGGTCGCCGATCTCGTCGATCTCCCACAACCCAGGAACAATCTGCTTCATCGTCTCCCTGCTTTATCGTTTTCTCGGCCCCAAACAAACGTCCCTGAAGGCACCCTTCTCCCGGTCGTCTACCAGCTCAGCCCGGACCGCAGTTCCCCTTTGGTGCTGCCCAGATGGCGCAGTCGGGCACGCGGGTGGTCCACCGCCTCTTCCAGCTCGCTCACACGCAGCCCGGTCACCGCGGCCAGCTGCATCATCGTCCGAAAATCATCTTCGCTGAGCCGCGCCAGACAGAGACGCTGGCTCTCCCCCAGCTTGTAGCCGACCCCCATGCCAGCAGGGTTGGCCAGCAGCGCGTCGCGACAGGCTGTACAACGCCAGACATGGCCCACAATCAACGCAAAATCAGAAACGCGCTCAGCCATCGGTCAATACGCGGCCCCGCTGGACTCCGCCGGAAGCGGAGTCGAGGCACGCAGCTCTTCTACAATGCGCACACCGCTGCTGCTCCCAATGCGGGTGGCCCCCGCAGCCACCATGCGCAAAGCATCGACCGCTGTACGCACCCCCCCCGCTGCCTTCACCCCCAGCACAGGGCCCACCGTGCGACGCATCAGCGCAATGTCCTCTACAGTGGCGCCCCCCCCGCTGAACCCGGTGGCTGTTTTGACAAAATCTGCCCCAGCCGCCTGGGTGATCACACAGCCAGCCACTTTCTGCGCGTCGGTCAACAGACCGGTCTCCAAAATGACCTTGAGCAGCAACCCGTTGGCATGGGCCGCTGCCGCCACCTCGGCAATGTCACGGTAGACCCGATGAAAGTCCCCGTCACGCAGATGGCCGACCGACAACACCATGTCGACCTCCTGGGCACCGAGCGCCGCAACTGCCTCCACTTCGAAGACCTTGATCGCAGGCAGCGTTGCCCCAAAGGGAAAGCCGATGACCGTACAGACTTTGGTGGGGCTGCCGACCAGCAACTCGGCACAGAGGGGCGTCCAGATCGGGTTGACACAGACGCTGGCAAACCCATACGCGACCGCCTCCGCCACCAACGCCCGCACCTGCTCCTCGCCAGCCTCCGGCTTGAGCAGCGTATGGTCGATCAGCGCCGCCACCGCCGCCGGCGAAAGCGCCGCAGGTGCAAACACTCGCTCCCCCCCCGCCCCCAGCACACGCGCCTGCGCAGCGGCAATCTCATCCACCAGAATCATTTTTTCACCTCGCTCAGGATGTTCCGCCCTCTCCCCCGCCCGCAGCATGCTGGCGCCCCAATCAATTCCCACCCCCCGGGACAGCCAACAGCACATCCGCATGCTGCACCACCCCAAACTGGGGCAACGGCCAGATACGCAGCCAGGCCTGCCCGACCACCAGCGTGCGCTCGATCGGGCCAAAGACCCGGCTGTCACTCGAATTGGGCCGGTTGTCCCCCATCACAAACAGCTGCCCATCCTCGACCCGAAAAGGTCCCCCCACTTCCCCCGGAAGGATCGCATGGTGGGGAAATTTTTCGTCCAGCCGCACCCCGTTGACCAAAACAGCCTGGTCGCGCACCTCCACCATGTCGCCCGGCAGCCCGATCACCCGCTTGATATAGTCCTCCGCCGTGTTGCGCGGGTTGTGAAACACCACAACGTCCCCACGGTCAGGCTCCCCAAACCAGTACGCCACCTTGTTGACCAGCACAAACTGCCCCTCGTAAAAGCTGGGCTCCATCGAATGGTTCTCAATTCGATAGTTCTGCACCACCTGCCGGATCAACAGAAAGATCACCAAAGAGAGCACAACAGTCTCGACCAGCTCGCGCACAATCATCCACCCATAGGCAGGGCTGCCCGCAGCTTTCTCCCCCGGCTGCATCTGCTCGAGGCTCTCCCCCTCTGCTGCCGGCAGATCCGCCTGAGGCGACACTCCTTCATCACCAGAATTGCTTGTTGCTTGCATGGACTCCCTACACCCCAATCGAAAGGTGGCTCCTGTCTGCCCGCTTCCTGTGCATTATAGCACCGGCGCCGTCCCCACCCAGAAAATTACCCGACATCGCTCTTATCCCAAATATCCCAATTGGGATAAGAGCGACAGAACGCCCTGTTCCCCTTATCCCAATTGGGATATTGGGGTTATTTGAAAATATAGCGTGTCCCGCGTTTGTCGCCGATCTTGAGCAGAAGCCCGCGGCTGACCATGTCTGCCAGATCCAGCCGCAGGGTTTCCGCCCCGACGTGGGGGCAGAGCTGACGATAGTCGCTGTTGCTGATCGAACCATTTTGCTGGACAAACTCCAACGCTTTGAGCTGGCGTTCGTTCATGCTCTGCTCCCAGGGCTCGCGCCTCCGGTCCCGTGCATTGTAGAGGATCACTGTGAAGCGATGGCCGGGCGATTCAAATTTGGGGGAAGGATGGCCAGCTTTGACCATATCCTCGATCATGCGGTCGATCCCCAGCCCCAGCTCTTCGATGTAGCCCCACTGGTAGAGGCCGTTGACCAGGCGCGGGTTGCGGCTGTAATGCTCCTCCACCAGGTTGTCCAGGGTGATGTGGGCCGGCAGCCCGCCAGGGCTGGTGATCTCCATGCGGTCGCTGTACATCCGGATCTCGATCCCGCGGCCGGTGATTCGATAGTCGCGGTGGGCGACGGCGTTCACCAGCGCCTCGCGCACCGCTGTCGCCGGGTACTCGGTCTCTTCCTGACGCTGCAAACCGCGCACGACCGCCTGCTTGTCCATCTCTTCCCAAATCACCCGCCAGGCCCGGTCGATCACCAGCGGCAAAGGGCCGGTAAACTCCTCGCGGCGCCCGTACCCCAGCGTTCCTTCGGGCCCGCGCGGCTGGGTGTCTGCAAATTTCACAAAGACTGTCCGGCATTGGGGCATAAAGAGCTGTGGCTCTTTCCCAAAGAGCAACAGGCCGGTCACCGTCGGCACCTTCTCTTCCGTGAGCGCACCGATCTGCTGGAGCAGTTTGTCTTTGGGCAGGATCGCCTGGCGCGGGTTCCGTTTCTGGCGGCGCTCCAGGTATTCGTCGATGGTCTCGTCGGCCAGATCCTCGCGCGTGGCCCCCGGCACCGGCTGCAGCTCAAAGTCTCCGCCCGGTCGGCTGGCCAGCATCCGCTCGATTTCAGGGCCCGGTGCCGGCACATTTTCCGCCCCGCGGCGCATCAGCACACGGCCATCTTCCAGCGCATGCAGCTCCCCGCTGCGTTCGACCCGCAGCTGCACAGCCACCCCCCCCGCCACGGCCAATGGCTGCCAGTCGACCGTGCGCACCGGCGGACGGCAAAGCCTCTCCGCCCGGCGCACGGCATCGACCACATCTTCGTCGCTGAGCAGGGGACCGACCTTGCCCTCGGCGTCGATCCCAAGCACCAGCCAGCCCCCCTCGCTGTTGGCAAAGGCAACCAGGGTCTCGGCGAGACGCGCAGGGTCGCCGTCAACGCAGTACCCCCACTGGTACCCAGGTTTCTGCAACCCAGCAAGGTCGTTCGACATGGTCACTCTGCTACAAAAGACTCTGGATCCAGCTCGCCTGTCAACTCGCCGACAGACAGGGCCCGGTCCACCCCGGTCACCCCCCCACCGTCCACCCCACGGTTCAGATCGGCGTGTGTCATCACAGCCACCGCAGCCACCCCATCCCCTTCGGCCAGGTTGACGACCCGCACCCCGCGAGTCATACGCCCTGCCGCACGGATCCCATCGACCGCAGTGCGCAGGACAATCCCATTCGCAGTCATCACCGTGATCTGATCCTGCGGTTCAACGACGCGCGCCGCCACAATCGGCCCCACCTCCTCCAGCCGGGTGTGGTCGGTTGTCCAGTTGCCCTGGGTATACCGGCTGTGCACCGTATACTCGGCCAACGGGGTGCGCTTGCCGTAGCCATGTTCGTGCACCACCAGCAGTTCCGCTTCTGGCTTGACCACGTCGAACCCCACCACCTCGTCGTGCTCGGGAGCCAGCCGGATCGCCATCACGCCGGCAGCGGTTCGTCCCATCGCCCGCACATCGTCTTCGTTGAAACGGAGCGCACGCCCCCGCCGTGTCACCACAATGAAATCTTCCCCCCCCTTGGTGAGCCGTGCCCAGTCCAACGCATCCCCTGCGTCGAGGCTCATCGCCATCAGACCCACCGAGCGAATATTGGCGAAGACATTCAGCTCCATCCGCTTGATGCGCCCCTGCCGGGTCAGCAGCGTGATGTAGTCGGCCATTTCAAAGTCGGGCACAATCAACATCGTCGTGACCATTTCGTCCGACATCAGATTGAGCACATTGGCAATGTGCATCCCGCGCGCGGTGCGGCTGCCCTCAGGCAACTCGAAGACCCGGCTGGAATAGACCCGCCCTTTGTTGGTAAAAAAGAGGATATGGTCGAGCGTGCGCGCAAAGAGCAGGTCGACCACCTCATCCTCGCTGCGCGTGGCCATGCCTTTGATGCCACGGCCGCCCCGGTTCTGCGCCCGAAAGGCATCGCTGTTCATCCGCTTGATGTAGGCGCCGGCGCTGAAGCTGATCAACACGTTGTCCTGGGCGATCAGATCCTCTTCACTGAATTCACCGCTGGCATCCCCCACAATGGTGGAGCGCCGCGGATCCCCATATTTTTCCTGGAGCGTCAGCACATCCCCACGAATCAAGGCTCGGATCTTCTCCGGGTGAGCCAGCAGATCTTCGAAGTAGGCAATCCGCGCCAGGATTTCCTGGTATTCATCTTCGATCTTCTGCCGTTCCAACGCAGCCAGCCGACGCAGCTGCAGGTCGAGGATCGCCTGCGCCTGCACCAGAGAAAGGCCAAAACGCTCGATCAACCCGCTGCGCGCAGCGTCGACGCTCTCACTCTGCCGGATTGTGGCGATCACCTCGTCCAGAAACTCGAGAGCGATGCGCAACCCCTCCAAAATATGGGCGCGCTCGCGCGCCTTGGCCAGCTGAAACTGCGTGCGGCGGGTCAACACCTCAAAACGATGCTCGATGTAGACGATCAAGGCCCGCCGCAGGTTGAGCGTCACCGGCTCCCCATTGACCAGCGCCAGCATGTTGACCCCAAACGAGGTCTGCAGCTGCGTATGCTTGAAAAGCCGGTTGCGCGCCTTTTTGGGGGCAGCATTGCGCTTGAGCTCGATCACAATCCGCATGCCTGTACGGTCAGACTCGTCGCGCAGGTCACTGATCATGTCCAGCTTGTCTTCGCGCACCAGCTCGGCAATCCGCTCGATCAGCGTCGACTTGTTGACCTGATAGGGGATCTCGGTGACGATGATCGCAAACCGCCCTGCACGCAACTCCTCAATGCTGGTCTGCGCCCGCACCAGGACCTTGCCACGCCCCGTCGACAGCGCCTGACGAATCCCTTCCCCCCCCAGGATGATCCCCCCAGTGGGAAAGTCAGGCCCTTTGACAAATTCCATCAACTCTTCAAGCCCAACCTCGTTGCGCCGCTCCCACTGGTCGATCATAAACACGACCGCGTCGACGACCTCCCCCAGGTTGTGCGGGGGGATGTTGGTCGCCATCCCGACCGCAATGCCGCTGGTGCCGTTCACAAGCATGTTGGGCAACATCCCCGGCAGAACCGATGGCTCTTCCAGACTGTCGTCGAAATTGGGGGCCCACTCCACCGTATCCATTTCGAGATCCTGCAACAACGTTTCGGCGATCCGCGAAAGACGGGCCTCGGTGTAGCGCATCGCCGCCGGGCTGTCGCCGTCCACAGAACCGAAGTTGCCCTGCCCATCGACCAGACAGTAGCGCAGGCTGAACTCCTGGGCCATGCGCGCCATCGCATCGTAGACCGCTGAATCGCCGTGGGGGTGGTATTTGCCTAAGACCTCCCCAACGATACGGGCACTCTTTTTGTACGGGCTGTTCGACGCCAGCCCCATGTCGTGCATGGCATAAAGAATGCGCCGGTGCACAGGTTTCAACCCATCACGGGCGTCGGGCAACGCCCGCGCCACGATCACACTCATGGCGTAGTCCAGATAGGCGGCCCGCATTTCCTGCTCGATCAGCACGTTGCGCACGTTGCCT
>CAIOHJ010000099.1 GCA_903858085.1 uncultured Chloroflexota bacterium | reverse complement strand
CGCCTCTTTGCCGTCGAAGGGCTGATGGAACTGGCCGATCGCTGGCTGGACGAACAGACCGGCGCTGAAGTGCTGAAGTGGAGCGTGCGTCGCCTCGACCTGGCCGAACAGCTGCAAGAAACCCTCTTCCTCTACGAAGAGATCCATGCCGATGGCCGCCTCGAACGCACGGCCTGCCCCTTCACCCTGCGTTTTTTGTGGCGCAACGAAGCAGAACTGATGCTGCAAGCTGCCGGCCTGGCGGTCGAAGAGGTCATGGGAGACTGTGAGGGGGCTCCCTATGCCAGCGACAGCGAACACCTGATCCTGGTGGCCGCCAAACCAGAGACTCGATAGACAAGCCAGCCCTGTGAAAAGAGAGCCCAACATGCCCACACCAGAGCACCTCAGCCGAGAAAGCCGTCGTACCTACACCCGCCTGCTGCCACGCTTGGAAGCAGAATTCGCCGCTGTGCGCGACACGGACAGCTGGGCACGCTTCAGACGCCGCCTGGATACCCACTTCGGCAACCTTTTTGCAGAGCTCTTTGCCCTGTACGGCGAACGCTATGACTTCCTGTACCATCTGGAGCGCCTGCTTGCCGAGGCAGCCCACTCCTGGCTGGATCGCCCGCAGCCCCTCCAAGCGCTGGACGACGCACGCGAACAGCACCCGCTCTGGTACCAGTCCGAACAAATGCTGGGAGGGGTGTATTATGTCGATCTGCTTGCCGGGGATCTGCAGGGCCTGCGCGCCAGAATCCCCTATTTCCAGGAGCTGGGGCTGACCTACCTGCATCTGATGCCACTTTTTGCCGCGCCTGCCGACCAGAACGATGGCGGCTATGCGGTCAGCGACTACCGGACGGTCGACCCGCGCCTGGGCCAGATGGAGGATCTGCGTGCGCTGGCCGACGAACTGCGCGGCCATGGGATCAGCCTGGTGCTCGACTTCGTCTTCAACCATACCTCGGACGAACACCGCTGGGCGCGGGCAGCCCAGGCCGGCGACGAAGCATACAGCGACTACTATTTTCTGTTTCCAGACCGCACCCAGCCGGACGCCTACGACCGCACCCTGCGCGAAATTTTTCCTGACCAGCACCCGGGCAGCTTCAGTTATCGCCCCGACCTGCAACGCTGGGTCTGGACTACGTTCAACTCGTTCCAGTGGGATCTCAACTACCGCAACCCGGAGGTCTTCCGCGCCATGGCCTCGGAAATGCTTTTTCTGGCCAATCTCGGGACCGAGGTGCTGCGGCTGGACGCGCTGGCCTTCACCTGGAAAGAGCTGGGGACCCCCTGCGAAAGCCTGCCCAAAGCCCACACGCTGGTGCGCGCCTTCAACGCGGTGCTGCGCATCGCAGCACCCAGCCTGCTCTTCAAATCCGAAGCGATCGTCCACCCGGACGAAGTCACACGCTACATCGACGCACGGGAATGCCAGCTCTCCTACAACCCGCTGCTGATGGCCCTGCTGTGGAACAGCCTGGCGACCCGGGAGGTGCGCCTGCTGCGCCAGTCGCTCAGCCACCGCTTCGCCCTGCCCGCAGAATGCGCCTGGGTCAACTACATCCGCTGCCACGACGACATCGGCTGGACCTTCGACGACGGCGACAGCCAGGCAATCGGGGTGAATGGCTACGACCATCGCCGCTTTCTCAACAGCTTCTACACAGGCCGCTTTCCCGGCAGCTTTGCGCGCGGGCTCCCCTTCCAGGAAAATCCACGCACAGGAGACGCACGCATTTCGGGCAGCCAGGCGTCGCTGGCCGGGCTGGAAGCAGCCCTGCGCAGCGGCGACCCGGCCAGCATCGAGCTCGCCGTCCGCCGCATCCTCCTGCTCCACGCCGTCATCCTCAGCATCGGCGGCATCCCGCTGATCTACCTGGGCGACGAGATCGGCCTCCTCAACGACTACCGCTACGTCGAGGAGCCCACCAAAAGCCAGGACAGCCGCTGGGTACACCGCCCACGCATCGACTGGACACAGATGGAACGCCGCAACGACCCAACCACCCTCGAAGGACGCATCTACCAGGGGCTGCGCCATCTGATCCAACGCCGCAAAGAGACCCCCGCCTTTGCCGGCCATGCCATGCGGATCCTCCACGTCGGCAACGACCACCTCTTCGCCTATGTCCGCACCGGCCCGCAAGGCGAACGGGTGCTGGTGCTGGCCAATTTCAGCGAACAGACCCAGCCGATCGCCCCCAATGAGGTGCGCCTCTACGGCCTTGGCTACCACTTTCGCGACCTGGTCAGCGGACGCACCAGCCAGCTGGGCGACGAACCCATCGTGCTCACCCCCTACCAGGTGCTCTGGCTGACCAGCTGACCCATGACACAAACCCTCTACGAGTCACACCTTTGACCATAGATTGCAAAGCAAAACTGGACAAAGGTATCGACCGGCAGGATTTACATGTGCAAACCATCCCCCAACCCCCATCAAAACCCCCACAAACCCCACATACCGGCAAGGGAGGGAGTCCAGCCCGCAGGTCTGTACAGTTGTGAGATGGGCGATTTTTGGTTGAGAAGGGCTGGGCGCTATACTCGACGAGTATGAAGCGTCACGATCTACGGCGTGTGGGGTTGTTGCTTTTGGGAGGGTTTGTGCTGGCCGTGCTGGCTGTGCCCGACCTGGCGCGACAGGTCTTTGCCGATACAGCGACGGCTGGGCTGGCACAGCAGAGCTACCCAGCCACGCCGACCTGGACACCGACCTGGACCCCCTATTTTTATGCCACGCCATTTCCGTCGGGTGTCAGTTTCACGCCGACGCCGACCCTCGACCTGCGGGTGGTCAACGAAATCACCCATCCAGCCGACCAGGATGTCGTCGCTGGGTTCACCCCTCTGATCGGAACTGCGGTCATCGACAACTTTGCCCGCTACGATCTGCACATCAGCGTGGCGGGGGCTGAGAACTGGCAGTGGCTCTACAGCAGCCGCGAGGTGGTCCGCAGCGGGCTGCTCTATGTCTTCAACGCCTATGCCTGGCCCGACGGCCTCTACGATCTGCGCCTGCGTGCGCTCGACTACAGCGGCCGCTTCAGCGAGAGTTTCCTGCGCCAGCTTGCGGTGCGCAACGCAGCGCCGCCAACGCAGACCCCCTATCCGACCCCCAGCGATCCCAACCAGCCCTTCTCGCCGCTGATCCTCTTCCCGACCCCGTCACCGACGGTGACCCCGACCCCGCGGTTCCGCAGCTTTCTCCCCAACGGACAAGGGATTTACGAGCCACAGAACGGGGCAATCTTGCGCGGGCAGGTCGCCGTCGTCGCAACCGCCAACAACAAAAGTGCCTTCAACCCCTTCGAGCGCTACGAACTTTTCGTCACACCGAGCGGCAGCGACCAGTGGAGCTGGCTGTACAGCAGTTCCCAGCAGTTCTGGCAGTCCCCCATCTACACCCTGGACAGCACCCAGCTGGCCGATGGCTTCTACGACCTGCGCCTGCGCATCGTCTACCGGGACAGCAACTACGACGAATACTACGTGACTCGCCTGCGGGTGGACAATGCCGCCGCACTGTCTGCCCCGGCAGCGCCAGCTGCCGAGGTCCTGCATTTGCCCGGCCTCTACTTCCCGTTCGACCGCATCCGTGTGACCGGCGTCGTGGATCTGGTGGGCACTACCGCAGTGCCCGGCCTGCTTCGTTGGGAACTCTACTGGGCCTATGCAGGATCAGAGGGCTGGAATTTTCTGTTCAGCGACGTCAAGCCGGTCGTCAACAGCTACCTGGCGCGTCTGGACCTGGGGCTGATGGCCGAAGACTCGTATGATTTCCGTCTGAAAATTGTCCGACAAGACGGCACCTTCTCGGACTACTATGTACGAAGTGTCGTTGCCGTGCCGCCGACACCGACTGCGATCCCGCAGCCGCCGAAATAGCGCCGAGCCAGATTTTTTGGCGACGTGTCGGCCAAAATTGGAAAGTTTATTTGGGAGAAAGTTCGCAGCAGCAGTATAATGGACAGGATCGGCCCGCTGCAGAGGTACTGTGGCGGAGAACGATCCAAAATTTCAAGGGTGTGTCTTGAAAAATCTGCCAGCAAACTGGAAGATTCATTGTGGGAGTCCAATCAAGTTGGGTCGTTTGGAGGATAAAAAGATGAACCAATCAAAGTGGCGCCTGGTGTTTACAGCAGTGTTGTTGACAGCCCTGCTGGTCACTGCACTGGCACCGGCCGCATTTGCAGCCGAACAATCAGCCCCTGCCTCCCAGGTGCGGGCCACAGAGGTCTCCGGCACCGTTCCGGGTGGACAGTTCGCCAAGCTGTGGCTGGGGCTGGAAATCACCAACCCAGGCAATTTTACGGTGACAGCGACCTGGGACCGCCTCAACCCAGAACAAAATGGGGTCGGCTTCTATGTTTTGGACCCAGGCAACGTCGCTGCGGTCTCCATGGGGGAACGGATCGAACGCAACCAGCTGGCCATGGGAGACTCCAACTTTTTCATGGTCGGTGAAAAAAATGTGCAGGGTGCATCCATTCGGGCTGTCGGCACAGACTACACGATCGTCGTCTACAACGACTCCGCAACCGATGCCCGCTTTACGCTGAGCGTCGACAACGGCATTATTGTCGACAACGACAATCAGGTCGACGCTCCCGCCGCAGCGACCGAGAGCACCCCTGCCAGCTCAGAGGCGGCAACCACCGTGGCGGCAACCACCGTGGCGACAACCACTGCGGCGACAACCACTGCGGCGACAACCACTGCGGCGGCAACCACTGCGGCGGCAACCACTGCGACGACGGCGACCGTTGCGACGACGGCGACCGTTGCGGCGCCCGCCGCCCCTGCTCCAGCCACCACGACAGCGGCAGCAGGTCCGTTCCGCAGCAGCAGCGTCAAAGGCGAACTGAACGAGCAGTACGAACAGCACTATCTGGGGTTGGAACCAGAGCAGCGCGACAGCGAGATCACACTGCGCCTCTCTTTTGACCCACGCGACAACCAGGAGCTGGCACGTCGGCTGAATTTCTGGGTCCTGGACGAACAAGGGCTTGTGCGCTACCAGAGTGGCGAAAATGCCAGCGACATTGCCGTGGCCAATGGCAACCGTGTCACCACGCCGGGCGACGAAAATGTACGCACCACCAGCTTCTTTGCCCCAGGGCTCGGCACCTACACGGTGATCGTCTACAACAACTCGCGCATCCCCGCCACCTACGAACTCTCGGCGACCAGCGCAGTGCTGATCGATGGTTCGCAGCAGACGACTTCGGCCCAGGAAGCTGCTGGCTCGGCAACAACCGTTGCTGACACCACAGCCACTACAACCACTGCGACGACAGCCACGACTGCTGCCACGACAGCTGCCACGACAGCTGCCACACCCGCAGCGGGTTCAGGGGCTGCAGGTCAACCCGGCGGAACCTACACGGTCGTTTCTGGCGATACCCTCGCGATCATCGCCCGCGACATCTACGGCGACTACAAACTCTATGAAAAGCTCTGCGCCTTCAACAAATTGACCGACTGCAACGTGATCGAGGTCGGCCAGGTGATCAACCTGCCGACTCGCGAGCAGATCGGCGCAGTCGCGACGACCACAACAGCCGCGGCGACCGCCGAGCCCGTCGAGGAACCTGCGGCAGCCACCCAGACCACCACAGTCGCTGCAACGACCGCGACCACAGCGACGACGACAGCGACGACGACAGCCACCACCCCGGCCACCACGATCACAGCCACCACCCCGGCGACGACGATCACAGCCACCACCCCGGCGACAACGACAGCCACCACCCCAGCCACTGCCGCAGTCACGGCGACGACGACCAGCACGACTGCGCCCCGAGCCACCGAAACGATCGTCGAGATCGCACGATCCAACCCGAACTTCTCGATCCTGGCCAGGGCGCTGGAATCGACCGGGCTGGCCACCACCCTCAGCAGCGGCGACTATACAGTCTTTGCACCGACCGATGCGGCCTTCAACGAGCTGCTCACCCAGACAGGGCTGGCGGCCGACCAGCTGTTGAAAGCGCCCGAACTCCAGCAGATCTTGCAGTACCATGTGCTCAGCGGCGAAGTTGGCTCGACAGACATCACCAATGGAATGCGCGCCACCACAGTGCAGGGCAAACAGGTGACCTTTGAGATCAAAGATGGCAGCGTCTACATCAACGGCGCCAAAGTCACGATCGCCGATATCCCGGCGACCAACGGCATCATCCATGCCATCAGCGCTGTGATTCTGCCGCCAGCCCAGTAAGCGGCACCGCGCCAGGATTCAAAAAAGCCAAGGGGGGGCCGGGCAGTGCGCCTGGCCCCCCTTTCGTTGCCTCACACCTGCAGCCAGCAATTTCTTCCCCCCCCTTGAGCAGACTGTCGATTTTGTGCTATGATGGGTCTATGCCAAAATCGCCGCAGCTTCCCACATCCTTGCCCACGGATGCTTTTTTAGACGACCTGCCCGATGAGATCTTCGCGCGGGAGGAGGATCCCAAGGCGAACGATCCCGGCTCTGACGCCGATGCGCTGGCTGAGCTGGCAGCGGTGGATCTGGCGACCTTTTTTGGCCCCGCTGGCCCGCTGGCCCGCGCGCTGCATCCGTACGAGCGACGCGACAGCCAGCTGCGGATGGCCCAGGCGATCCAGCGGGCGCTGGTGTCCCATTCGCACGCCCTGATCGAAGCGCCGACTGGCACCGGCAAATCGATCGCCTATCTGGTTCCTGCGATCCTCAGCGGGCAGACAGTGGTCATCTCCACCGCCAACAAATCGCTGCAAAGCCAGCTCTTCCACAAAGAGCTGCCCTTCTTGCGCAAGGTGCTGGGCAGGCCGATCCCGGCGGTGGTGGTCAAAGGACGCAGCAATTTCATCTGCACCCACAAGCTGGACAAAGAGCGCCAGGAACAGACCTACATCTCCCTCTACGACCGTGCCGACGACCAGTTTCAGGCGCTGCAGGCGTGGCTGGCCCAGACCTCCACCGGAGACATCGACGAACTGCCCTTTGTGCTTGGCGGCGACCTGCGCAACCGAGTCGTCAGTTTCCCCGACGACTGTCTGCACCACGATTGCCGCTACGACGAAGAGGGCTGCTGGGTCAACAGAATGCGCGACGAAGCCGCCCAGGCCCAAATCCTCATCACCAACCACCACCTGCTCCTCAACGCGCTGGAGTTGGGCTTTGCCGGCGAACGCATCCTGCCGCCAGCGTCCATCTACATCGTCGACGAGGCACACCATCTCGAGCAGATTGCGACTGCGGTCTACGAAGTGCTGGTGACCGACTACACGGTCGAACAGCTGCTCGCCCGCTCGCTCTTCAAAGAAGAGCTCGGCGACAGCGATCTCGATCGGCTGCGCCAGCTCAACACCCTGGCCTTCCAGGAGATCGCCCACAGCAGCCGCGAAAATGCCTTCCAACTCGAGGGGGACCTGGAGAGCCTGCTCAGGCTGGGCAGCGCGCTGGCCGAGCTCGGCAAACGGCTCAAGCAGAAGAATCCCTATGCGGCAGCTGTCGAGCAGGCCGCACAGCAAGGCGAGCGCCCCAGCGCCGACACGGCCGAACGGGCGCGCGCCTACGAGGCCTCGGTCACTGCACTCAACAGCACTGCGGAAAAGCTCAACGTGATCGGCAGCGCCCGCCAGGACGACCACCGGGTGCGCTATGCAGTGCGCGTTTTTGAACGGCGCTACATCACGCTGGAAGTACATTCTGCCCCGATCGACCCATCCGGGCTGCTGGCCACCTATCTGTTCCACCCTGAAGATGAAAACGGCGATGCGCTGCGTCGCTCGGTGATCTGCACCAGCGCCACACTGGCGACAGGCGGCCATTTCCAGCATTACAAGGCCCGCTGTGGAATTCGCCGGGTCGGCGAAGAGCAGGTGCTGCCGGCAGTCTTCGACTACCCGCGCCAGGCCCTGCTCTACCAGCCGTCGCTGCCCCCCTTCGACTACCGCAGCCCTGCGCCTTTCTACGACGCCGTCGCCGCCGAGCTGGAGCGGCTGCTCGAAATCAGCCGTGGCCGTTCGTTGTGTCTCTTTACCAGCTGGGGCGGCCTGCAACAGGTCAGCGACCGTCTGCAAAATGGCCAGCGTGCGCTGGTCTGGCCGCTCCGCGCTCAGGGGGATGCCCCGCGCGACACGCTGTTGAGCTGGTTCAAAGCGACCCCGTACAGCGTATTGCTGGCGACCCGTTCCTTCTGGGAAGGGGTCGACATCCCTGGCGACGATCTGAGCCTGGTGGTGATGGACAAGATGCCCTTTCCGACGCCCGGGGACCCGCTGCACAATGCCCGGATGCGGGCGATCGAGGCAGAAGGGCGTTCCAGCTTCGCAGAGTACATGACCCCGCTGATGACCCTGGCGCTCAAACAGGGATTTGGCCGGCTGATCCGGCGCAGCGACGACAGCGGCGTCGTCGCCATTCTCGACGAACGGCTGAGCAGCAAAGCCTACGGTCGGCGCGCGCGCCAGGATCTGCCGCCCGCCTCCTTCACGCGCGAGTTCCAGGCGGTCCACCAGTTCTATCGTGCTGCGCTGGCCAGCCCGGCTGAATTTGCGCTCAACGTCTGGGCCAACAGAGAGCAGGCCCACCACTGGCGCTGGCAGCTGGTGCGCCTGCAAGATGGCCGCAGCGACAGCCAGCAAGGCACCAGCACCACCCACGACCCGGCCCAGGTTGAAGTGGAGGCCGCCCTCGATGCGCTGTATAACCTGGGCGAGCGCATTCGCCGCGTTGGCCAGGAGCCCAGCCGCTACGCAGTCGAAGTGCGCTGCAGCCGTGCCACTGCGGCGCTGCTGGCCGCCGGCCCCCTCCCCGCCGAGCTGGCCCAGCGCTGGGCGGCCATGGCCAGCAGCTGGCGCGCCCTGTCGCAGCGCACGGTGCGCGAGTGAATTTCTCCCCCCTGGCCCGCTGACAAGCACAGACAACGCCCCTCTTGTGGTACAATCCGATCCATATGATGCCACCTACTGGAACAGGACATGCCCGATGAACACTTGGATCGAACAGCTGGAGCAGGTACAGACAGAAGCAGAGACAGCACTCGCCGGAGCCCAGAATACGCCCGCAACCGAGCAGTGGCATGCCGACTATCTGGGCCGCAAAGGCAAGCTCACAGCGTTGCTGCGTGGGCTGGGACAGCTCTCCCCGTCAGAACGCCCTCTGGTGGGCAGACAGGCCAACCAGGTCAAGGAACTCCTCGAAGGTGCCCTGGCCGCCCGACAAGCAGCGATCGCTGCGGAGGAGTTGCAGCGATCGCTGGCCGCCGAGGGGATCGACGTGACCCTGCCCGGCCGCCGCCCGCTGCTGGGCAAGCTGCACCCAACCCACCAGGCCATGCGCGAGATGGTCGACATTCTCAAACAGATGGGGTTCCAGGTCTTCGATTCGCCCGAGGTCGAGAGCGACGAGTACAACTTCGGCCTGCTCAATTTCCCACCTGACCACCCCGCTCGCGAAATGCAGGATACTTTCTTCACGACCACGCCCAATCTGATCCTGCGCACCCACACCAGCCCGGGCCAGATCCACGCCATGCGCCGCTACGCCCCGGAGCCGATCCGAGTGATCCTGCCTGGCAAGTGCTTTCGCAACGAGGATGTCACTGCCCGCTCAGAGATGATGTTCTACCAGATCGAAGGATTGGCAGTCGGCCGCAAGATCACCTTCAGCGATCTCAAAGGGACTCTGCTCAACTTTGCCAATCAGATGTACGGGGAAGGGCGACAGATTCGCTTCCGCAAGTCCTATTTTCCCTTCACCGAGCCCAGTGTGGAGGTCGACGTAGACTGCATCCTCTGCGGCGGGGCCGGGTGCCGGCTCTGCAAACAGACCGGCTGGCTTGAAATTTTGGGGGCTGGCATGGTACATCCGGTGGTGCTCCAGAACGGAGGGTACGACCCGGCTCTGTTCAGCGGCTTTGCCTTTGGTATGGGCATCGAACGTCAGGCGATGCTCAAACGTGGCATCGACGACATCCGGCTTTTTTACAGCAACGACACCCGCTTTTTGGCCCGGGTCTGATCCGGCCCGCTTATCCCGCCAGCGCCGCCAGGTCGCTGGCGGTGTCTACGTCGACCAGCCATTCGGCCTGCGCCGGCACTCTCTGGACCGCGTCTGGGTGGGCAGCCAGCAGACGCCGCCCCCCGGTGTCCCCTTGCAGGGCCAGCAGTTCTCTCCAGTAACGCCGGTCAAAGAGCGCCGGTGCCCCGCGCAACAGCCCCGCAGCGACCGGGGCGACCAGGTCAGCCCCGTTGCGCCAGGCTGTTTGCAGCTGCTGCAGCAACGCCGGGTCCAGATATGGCTGGTCGACCGGCATAAAAATGGCGGCCTCCGCCCTGTCTGGCAGCCGCGCGCAGGCAGCAGCGACGCTGGTAGACTGGCCAGCGGCCCAGTCGGCGTTCTCTACCAGATGAATGTGGGGCAGAAGATCCCCCAGCACCGCACGCACCTGCTCTCCCGCCGCCCCGATGACCACCAGCACCGGCCCTACGCCGCTCTGCAACGCTGTCCGCACCGCCCGCACCACCATCGGTACCCCCTGGACAGGCAGCAGCTGCTTCGGCCGCCCCATCCGGCTGCTGCTGCCAGCCGCCAGGACGACGACCGCCGTCTGCCCCCACCGCTCCAGCACAGGCGGCTGCTCCGCCACCCCGACGCGGGCCACCAACGCCGGCACCCCCTCCTTGGCCAGCAGCGACGCCACCAGCCGGGCACAGGTCCGCCGCACTCTGCTGTCCGCTTTGTTGAGCAGCGGCCGCAGCGAGCCACGCAGCCCTTTGGCACCACCTTCCGGGTGACGCAGCAGCAGCGCCAGCTGCGCCGGTGTCAGCGGCGCAGTCGTCCCTTCCGCCAGCCCCAACACGTGTCGCACCCGCTCTGGGCGGTGGACAGTCTGCTCGTCGAGCGCCCCCCCCACCGCATCCATCCCGACCACAGGCACCAGATGGGTTGTCGAGGCCGGCAGCACCGGTTCGTGTGGCGCCGGGGCTTTGACCGGGCGCATCTTGCTGCCGTCTGCTTCGACCGTGATGGCCGCCAGCTGCAGCGCCGCCGCCCGTTCCACCAGCTGGTCGACCTGCTCGGGCGCCAATCCCAGCCGCCGGTCCCGCACGACCGGCCCGCACAACAGGCAGCAGCCATGTCGCTCCAGGCTGCTGGCAAGGGCCTCCCAGGGCAGTTCCTCCCCAGTGATCTCCAGAAAGACCGGTGCCCAGGCCGTCTGAAAGGCAGCAATTCGGGTTGTCGGGGCCACAATGGCGCGACGCCCCAGCGCGGCTACCTCTGCGGCCAGACGAAATGCCGTGCTGCTCTTGCCGCCCCCTCCTACGATCGAGACCACATCGGGCGCCTGCGGGTCCAGCCCCAGGCGCAGCCCCTGCCACAGCTGCATCTTCTCTCCTTCACCGGTCTCTTCCCCGGTTGCACAAAATTCCCCATGCCGTGCGATACTATATAGCTGATGCGCAAAAAAGTCCGCCCTCCCTCCCCAACAGCCCGCCCCGTGATTCTGGGCGGCAAAGAGCTGACCGCTGCACAATGTGCAGCGCAGCGGGCGGTCCGCCGGGCGAGAACCCAGGGGGCCCAGATTCTTCTGGCCGCACTGGGCGGCGGGCTGGCCCTCCTGTTTTTGTTCAGCTTCTGGGTCAGCCGCAACGCCTCGGGCAGCGCTGGGCTGACCCTTTTTCTGCTGCTGGCCGCGCTGCTCTTTGCGCTTTTGTATTTTGTGAACAACTTCTGGCAGTGGCGTCTCCTGTTCGACCTGCACTGTCCTCACTGTGAAGAGCCACTGGTCGACCGCATACACTGGACTCGCCGGCCCAGCTACCACTGCCCGCACTGTGGCCAGGAAGCCCTGGCCACCGCGCGCCAGCTGGGAGATGGCTGACCCCTACCGCAGCGCCGCTTCGGCGATCGCCTGATAGCCGCGCGCAGCCTGGATCAGATCCTCCAACCGCAGACGTTCGTCGATCACATGCGCGTCTGCCTCGCTCGCCGGGCCAAAGCCAACGGTCGGCACCTGCGCGACCCCAGCGCTGTAGGCTGCATTGGTGCAAAAACGATAGGCGCTGGGCTGGGCGGCGACCCCGGCAGCGTTCAATGCGGCCAGCGCAGTCGCTATCCAGGGATGCTCGACCGGATAGAGCCAGGCTGGGAAAAATTTCTCACAGCGGTGCACGGCCCCCGTGAACGCAGTATACTCCCCAACCCCGACCGCAGCCTGCAGCGGCACCGCAGCCAGCTCCGGCAGCGCCGTCACCGCAGCCAACACCGTTTCTGCCCGCTCCCCCGGCAACAGACGGCGGTCGTAGGTCACCTTGCAGAGGGTAGGAATCACGGAATGGCCCGGATAGGGGTCGGAAACGATGTCGGTCAACGCAAAAATCGCCGGCCCCATCACCGGATCGACGGGCAGTTCGATCCGCTCTATCGCCGCAATCACCTGCATCATCTCCAAGACAGCATTGCGCCCCAGGTGGGGTGCCGACGAGTGGGAAGGTCGGCCCACTGTGGTCAGATGGAGCTCTGCCCGGCCCCGTCCCCCGCGGCTCAGGTTCAAATCGGTGGATTCCCCGATCACGACAAAGTCGGGCTGGACGGTGTCCATGACCGTTTTCAGGGCGACCCCTTCCAACACCTCTTCCAAGGTGGAAGCGCTGACCACTGCCCGCCCAGCCAGCCGGGTCCGGTCCAACGCAGCCACGGCATGGACCATCGCTGCCAGCGCCCCTTTCATATCAGCTGCCCCACGGCCGTAGAGCACGCCTTCCTCCACGGTCCCACCGAACGGGTCATGCACCCAGGGGACACCTGGCGCGATCCCCACCGTGTCGATGTGGGCGTCGAACAGGACAGTTTTCCCCGGACGGTTCCCTTCCACCACACCCACCACGCTGCCGTTGGTGTCCATCCAGACCCGGTCAAAGCCCAGCAGCTGCATTTCATGCTGGATCCGGCTGGCCACTGGCCCTTCGGAGCCGCTCAGGCTGGGCAGGCGCACCAACTCCTGGGTAAACGCGATCAAACGATGCGATTCCATACCATTCCCTTTCTGTACATACAAAGTTGTCGGCTCGCTCCCCTGCTCAAAACTTGCCCAGCACTGCCCCCATCCGGGCCACACCATAGCCGCCAAGCGCAGCCACTGCGGCAGCAAAGCCGGATGACGGGTCGCGGATCAGCGCAAGCAGCGGCTGCAGCAGCGGCGAATCGTAATGGCGGTCTGGAACGACCAGGTCGTATCTTTCCACAAAGAGTGGGACAAAATCCAGGTCAAGCGAGCGGGCTGCGGCCAGGACAGCGAGTCCGGTATCTGCCGCCCCACTTTTGACCGCAGCCGCCACGGCGAGATGGGTGTATTCCGTGCGCTCGTATCCCTGGATCTGCCGGGGGTGGAGCCCCCGTCTTTGAAGTTCGTAGTCCAACAATACCCGCGTGCCGGCCCCGCGCTGGCGGTTGACAAAGACGACGTCTTCGCGCAGCAGATCTTCCAGCCGTTCGATCCCTTTGGGGTTGCCTTTGGGGAGAACCAACCCCTGGGTGCGCTCCACAAAGCCCAACAGCTGCCCCTGGATCCCCTCCGCCGCCAGCATGCGCTGGACAGAGCCCAGGTTGTATTCGCCGGTCTCTTCGTCCAGCAGGTGGCAGCCAGCCAGGTGGGCTTCGTCGCGCTGCAAGGCGAGCAGGCCGCTGACGCTGCCGACATGGCTCGACGCAAGACGCAGCAGCGGGTTCCGCCGCCGGAGAAAATCGGCCAGCAGGTCCAAGGTCATGTCATGGCTGCCGATCGCCACGATCGTATGGTCGACCGTGCGTGACGGGCGCAGGAGCTCGACGGTCACCCGCTCGCCGGCAGGGTAGCCCTCCGAAAAGCGGGGGATGGTGACGATCCCATCCGCCTTGACCAGCGACATGATCACCCCGGCTCCCCCCACCAGCGGGGTAGCAACCACTCGGTCGCCGACCCGCCCCAGCATGACTCTCAGGTACTCGTCCTCGCCCAGCGGGGAGAAGACCTTGCGGGTCAACACCGCCTCGATTTTGGGCAGTTCCGGCGGCAGCTGCCCCTGCCAGCGGTAGAGCAGCGGACGCACGATCAGCGCAAAGGTCAGGGCAGCGGACACGGGGTAGCCAGGGATGCCGACGATCGCCTTGCCATGCGCCACACCGAGAATGACCGGGTGGCCAGGACGGATGGCGATCCCATGTACGCAGAGCGTCCCCAGCTCGGCGACGATCGACGCAGTAAAATCCTCCGACCCTGCCGATGAACCGGCGTTGACCACGACCAGGTCGTGGCTGGCCAGCGCCCCCAGCACCGCCGACCGGATCGATTCCCGGACATCGGGCTCGATCGGCAACCGTGTGACCTGCGCGCCAGCCTCCTGGGCCAGCGCGCCCAGCACCAATGAGTTGTATTCGAGGATCTCCCCTGCTTTGAGGGGGGTGCCCAACGGGACCAGCTCGGTGCCGGTCGGCAAAATCGCCACCCGCGGCCGACGATAGACTGTGACCGCCGTATGGCCGCAGCCAGCGACAGCTCCAAGGTCCTGCGGGCGGATGCAATGGTTGGCAGGCAGCACCAGTTCGGTCGCCACCATGTCTTCCCCCATCGGCCGCACATATCGCCAGGGCGGTGTCGCCGCCAAAATCTCGATCGCAGGTCCCTCGGGCAGGTCGACCCGCTGGGTGTCTTCGATCTTGATCACCGCATTGGTGTTGGGCGGCAGCGGGTCGCCGGTGTCCAGCGCAAAAGCCTGGAGACCCAACTTGAGCTGCACCGGACGGGTCTCCGTCGCACCCCGTGTCGCCTCGGCGAGCACGGCAAACCCATCCATGGCCGCTGCAGAATAGTGGGGCGCAGAGATCAACGCCCAGACAGGTTCTGCGGTGACCCGTCCCAATGCCTGGTCGAGTGGGACGCGCTCAACAGACAGCGGCTGCAGCAGGGCCTCTGCTGCCAACGCCGCATGCCAGCTGGCCACTGCCTCGCTCAACGGCACATCGTGCAGATACAAGGTGTGCGGGTCCACAGCGCTGCTCATTCTGTCCTTCCCGTTTTGCCCACAAAAGCGCCCCTCTTCTCCCCGATTTGCTTACAGTTTGCCGGGCTTTCCACCGGTATACTGATCGTACAGTGTATCACGGGTGCACTCTTTTGAATGGAAAAGAATTCTATGACAGTCTTTGAAACAAACGTGGCACAACCGATCCGGCAGATGGGCTGTCCGGTCGACCACAGCCATCCCTATGGCAGCCAAAAAACCGCCCGCAGCGTCGAACCGACCGACCGCCCTCTCGAGCGAGATGCGCGCGGGGTCTGGCATGTCCGCGACTTCGAGCTGGCACGCACCGTTCTGCGCAGCACCACCACGAAACAAGCAGGATTCAAAGCAGAGCTCCTCGAAAAGATTCCAGGCACGCTCACCAACCCGCCCATCCTCTATATGGAGGGCAAGGAACATCTCGAACAGCGCAAACAGACCGCCCGCTATTTCACACCGGCCGCCACGGACAAACGGTACCGCCAGTTCATGACCGAACTGGCCAACACCCTGGTCGCCGAGTTGCAACAGCAGGGCCAGGCTGATCTCAGCAAGGTGACCATGAACCTGGCAGTCAACGTGGCTGCGCGCGTGGTCGGGCTGACCTCAAGCCGGCTGCCCGGCATGGATCGGCGGCTGGATGCCTTCTTCCGAGAAGGGGTGGGTGAATTTCGGCGCACCCCGCGCGGGATTTTTGATTTTCTGACTGGCCAGGTCAATGTGCTGGCGTTTCTCTACCTGGATGTCAAACCGGCCATCGCTGCCCGCAAACGCCAACCTCAGGACGACGTGATCAGCCATCTGGTGCAGCTGGGCCGCAACGACCGTGAAATCCTGACCGAGTGCATCACCTACGGCGCAGCCGGGATGGTCACCACGCGCGAGTTCATCGGGGTGGCTGCCTGGCACATGATCGAGCAGCCGGCGTTGCGCGCACGCTATCTGGCCGCCGAAGAGAGCGAACGCTACACCATTCTGCACGAAATTCTCCGCCTGGAACCGGTGGTCGGCCATCTTTTCCGACGCACCACCGCCGATCTGCTTTTGGAACAGACCGACGGCCCCACAGTGATCCCGGCGGGTTCGCTGATCGATGTTCATATCACAGCAGCCAATCTGGACCCGGAAGTGGTCGGCGCAGCGCCACAGCAGCTCTGCCCGGGCCGCAAGCTGCACGGCGACCGGGTCACCGAAATGCTGCTCAGCTTCGGAGATGGCCACCACCGCTGCCCAGGGGCCTATGTGGCCATCCAGGAAAGCGATATCTTTTTGCAACGGCTGCTGGCCATCGAAAGCCTGCGCATCGTCCAGGAGCCCCAGCTGAGCTACAGCGAGCTTTCCAACGGCTACGAACTGCGTCGCTTTTTGGTGGCCTGTTAGCGTCCGGG
>CAIOHJ010000098.1 GCA_903858085.1 uncultured Chloroflexota bacterium | reverse complement strand
TCCGAACTGGGCGAAGATCTGCCCATCATCGCCGAGGACCTCGGCGAGATCACCCCCGATGTGGTCGAGCTGCGCGACCAATTCGGCCTGCCCGGCATGAAAATTCTGCAGTTTGCCTTCAGCACGGACGCGACCGACAAATTTCTGCCGCACAACTTCACACGCAATTTTGTCGTCTATTCCGGCACCCATGACAATGACACCAGCTGGGGATGGTATCGCACGTCGGCAACCGACTCAGAGCGCGATGCCTTTCGACGTTATTTTCGGACCGACGGCCACGACGCTGCCTGGACACTGGTCGAAGGGGCCTTTCGCAGCGTGGCCGACACGGCAATTGTCCCCCTGCAAGATTTGCTCAATCTCGGCAGCGAAGCACGCATGAATCTGCCCGGCCGTGCAGCGGGCAACTGGAGCTGGCGATTTGTGCCCGAACAGCTGAACGGGGATGTCTCTGCCCGGCTGCTGGAGGCCACAGAGCTCTACGGGCGCGCCCCTGCGCTCTATGCCGACCCAGCCATTCCACAAAATGGTCAGAAAGAAGGCAGGGCGCCCTGACCCCTACCGGACAACCGCTCAGGTGATCACCGCCAGAAGGAGAGAGACGGTGACCAGGCTGACCAGGGTGCTGGCCAGCACTGCAGCAGCTACCAGACGGGGCGCTGCCGCAAATTCGGTGGAGAGCACAGTGGTCACAACCGCAGTCGGCATCGCAGCCTGCAGCACCATTGCCTGGCGCTCTACCCCGCCTATCCCAATCCACAGACACAACGCCAACGCGACCGCCGGAGACAGCCCAAGCCGAATCAGCAGGCTGCGCCAGACCACCGTCTGGGCGCGGGTCAAGGTGGTTTGACTGAGCTGAATGCCCAGCAGCACCAACATGATGGGGATGGTCGCCCCTGCCAGCAGGTCGATGGCCCGATAGAGGCTGTCGGGGATGGGCACGGACAGACGGTTGCAGAGCAGACCGACCAGGGTCGCATACAGCACAGGCGCACGCAGGCTCTGGGAAAGGGCCTGGCGCAGAGGCGCTGTCCCCGCAGACGCCACAAAAACCCCGAAGGTGTTGGTCAGCAGCGCGCTGATCGTGTAGTAGACGGTGGCAGCGACCAGCCCGGCATCTCCCAGCGCAAAAAAAGCGACCGGCAGCCCAATGTTGCCGTTGTTGCTGATCGCACTGGACAAGGTCAGCGCAGTGCGCTGCGGACGTTCCAACCCGGTTCCAGCAATCCAGCCGGCAGCTCCGGTGAGCAGATAGACCCCTGCCACCAGCAGCAGTTCCCGCTGCAACAGCGCCGTGTCGAGATCCAGGTTGTACAAACTGCGCAGCACCAGCGCAGGGGAAGCCAGGAAAAATACAGCGCGCCCCAAGGTGCGGCTCTCCAACTGGACGGTGCGCGCCAGCACGAAACCGGCACCAGCCACAAGCAAGACAGGCAGTACGGTACCAGCAAATACCTGCACCAGGCTTCCCAAAAGGTTCATCGCACCCTGCTACAACTGGCCGCTGCGCCGGTTGCCGGGCGGGGAAAGGCTGCCAGCTGCCCCGGACTCTTCAGGACCCACATTGTGGAAGACCTGGTAGTGCTCCAGCGTGGCTGTGAAAAATTCGATGACATATTCGTTCGGGATGCCCATCGGCTGGGTCAATTCTCCCAACAGCGCCTGAAAAAGGGCAGATCGCTGTGCCGGTTTGAGCTGGCGCCAGCTCTCTTCCCAGAGCAGAAATGTCCCATAGACCCCTTCGCCGGTATAGTGAAGGTCGAGCTTGCCGATCGTCGTCGGTGTCCCGCCAGCCACACCCAGGTCGAGGTCAAAGAGAGCATACTCTTCGGAAGAAGCTGTGCGCACAAGACGTTTGAGCTTCAGGTTCATGGCGGCTACCTGTACTCGCCCAGATCTTCGTCGTCCTCCCAGCTGTCCCAAGGGTCGAGATCGTCCAACACATCCTCGTCCTCAGCTTCGTCGTACAGCGGTATCCGCACAGCCTCCGCACCGGTGTAAAAGAGCATATCCTCCAACGCCAGTTCGGCGGCGGACGCCTCCACACGGTCGCTGGCCGCCAGCTGTTCGAGCGCCTGGCGGGCTTGTTTGCCCCCCAGCCGCCCCAACGCAAAGATGACAGACAGACGCACGCTCTCCTCGTCGTCTTCCAGCAGATCGAGCAGGGTGGACAGGGCCGCTTTGGCCTCCAACTCCCCGCAGGTGCGGGCCGCCGCCGCGCGCATGGCTGGGTCAGGGTTGCGCAGTTCGGCGCGCACCAGCCGCCGCCAACGGATGTCGACGCTGTTGCCCATCGCAACCAGCGCACTGACCCGCAGCGCATCCCAGGCCGAATAGTAGGCGTCTTCAATCAGCTGACGCACGCCGTTCTCCTCCGAATAGGCGATGCTCTCCAGGGCCTTGCAGCGCACAGCCAAGGGCTGCTGGTCGTCAGCCAGAACAGTCAACAGGGCGTTCTCGATCCGCATGGCAAGCGCTGTCTCCAGCTCTTCCAACTCGCCAGCCAGCACATAATGGCCCAACGCAGCCGCCGCCGCCGCACGCACCTCGTCGCTGCTGTCTTGCTGAAGACGCTGCAAAATCGGACCGGCCAGGCTGGCGTCAGGCTCCCCCTCGTCCAACAGTTCAAGGGCTCTCCGGCGCAGACGGCTGTCAGGATCTCCCAACAAGATGGTCAGCAGGGCGGTCAGGTCGACGTCGAGGAACTCGTCGGCTGAACGAGCCAGCCTGTCCAACAGCTGGACACGCACGGGAAGGGCGATCTGGTTCCAGTGTCGCCGCACCAGCGCACCATCTGCCCTGCTCAGATCAGAAAACAGAAACCATTCGGCCGGCGCCACCTGTTCAGGAGCGACGATCAGCTGCTGAAGCAGTTCGGCAACCGTCAGCGTCGGCTGGGGCCTGGGGAGCTCTTCGTCGAACAGGTCGTCACTCTCTTCAGGTTCGTAATCACTTCTTGGATCGGTCATGGTCGGTTCTTTGCTCAAAGGTGCCCAGCAGCCCGGTCACTGCCAGGTAAAACCCCACACAGGACTGGCCGGGCTGATCGCGGTCTGGCTCCCGTCGGCGCCCGCCTCGACAACCTCGACATACCAGCGCCACTGGCGACCAAATTCAAAAGGCGCCAGCCCACACAGGCTGTCATCCAACTTCCACAAGGTGACCCCCGCAGGCCGCTGCTGTGCAATCACCCAGACGATCTGCTCGGTGCCATCCTGCGCACGCCCGTTGACATAGCCCAGGTGTACCCTGTACAGTTCGTCGGGCTCAACAAAAGGAACCGGGTTCCAGACCAACGATTCACCAGATCCACATTTGACAGAGACGTTGTTCTCGGGGGTACGCAGCGTCGGCGGGTCGAGACGGATCGACGCCGTCGCGGTCGGTGTCGCGGTTGCCGGAACAGCCGTCGCCGTCGGTGTCGCGGTTGCCGGAACAGCCGTCGCGGTTGCCGGAACAGCCGTCGCTGTCGGCAGGTCAGTGGCCGGGTCAGGGACGATCAACGTGTCGCCGGGCTGCAGCGTATAGCTGTCGTTGAGGTTCAGGCCGTTTGCAGCCAGGAGGGCCTCGACACTGATATCGTTGTCCAGGGCCAGGTCAAAGAGCGTGTCCCCGGCACGAATGCGATAGCGATGCGGGGTTGCAGTAGGAGGCAAAAGGGGGGGCAGAGGGGTCGGGGTAGGAAGGAAAAGCACATCTGTCTCCTGCAGATCCGTTGCTGCTGTGCTGGCCACAAGCAGCGTCCGGGTCGGCGTGGCGCTGGCAGCCACCTTTTCTGGCTCCGGTGCAGCAGGGGCCTGGGTCGGCGTGGCCGGGGGTATCGCCGTGGCTGGCGGTTCTGCGGCCGACAGCGTGGCCAGGGGTGTCGCCGTGGCTGGCGGTTCTGCAGCTGGCAACGTGGCCGGGGGTGTCGCCGTGGCTGGCGGTTCTGCAGCTGGCAGCGTGGCCAGAGGTGTCGCCGTGGCTGGCGGTTCTGCAGCCGGCAGCGTGGGGGAGGGCGGGAGCTCTGGGTCAGCAGCGGGCACCTCCACCGCTGGGCTCGGCTGGTCAGAGCCCTGCTGCGCAAGAGCGGAAGAAGAAACCGACGCATCGAGGGGGGCTGGCTGCAAGCTGACCCACTCGATCTCGTCTGTGTCGACCGAACGGGTGGTGACCGAAAAATCGGGCGAAAATTGTGCTCCCAGCGTGCTGGCCACGGTGACCACCCGTTCCAGCTGGCGTTGGGTCCAGCCAGAGAAATCGGCCTCTCTCCACCGATAAAACAGCCCAAAAAGGACAACCAGCAGCAGCGGCCCCCCCCAGGTGAGCAGCCGCGGCGGTGCAGGGTGCAGCGCCCGCCCACAATGGGGACAGACCACCAGCGCTGCCAGCGCCCGGCTGTTGCAGCGCCGACAGCGAATTTGCTTGTCACGCGCGGGCAGGCTCTCCCCACAGGCAGGGCAGAGGGCGGCGCCGATGCTGACTGCACTGTTACAGCTGGGGCAGGGACGTGTGGCTGCAGAACGCAGATCCCCGGAAAGAAGGCCGTCACCCTGCCGCTGGCCCAGATCCTGTTGTGCCATCGCCTTTATTGTCCCATCAAACGCGACCAGTCAATCGTCTGGGGGGTCGAACTGAGGTCGTTTACAGTGATCAGGAGCATCAGCCCCAACAGCAAAGCAAAGCCGATCATGTGGATCATGCCTTCACGTTCTGGGCTGACCCGGCGGCCGCGCACGATTTCGATCAGGATGAAGAGCAGACGCCCGCCGTCGAGGGCCGGCAGAGGGAGCAGGTTGGTGATTGCCAGCGCTGCGCTCAAGACAGCCGAAAGGCGCAAAATCGGGAACCAGAAACCGGTGTCGAGCGTGGCCGACATAGCCCCGCCGATCATCTGTGCGATGCCGACCGGCCCACTGAGCTGGGCATCCTGGGGAGCAATCTGACCCTGCACCAGCAAAACAGGCAGTTGGAGTACCAGGGCGGCGTACGAGGCCGTGCTGGTGACCCCCTCCCAGAGGGCTGGCAGCAACCCCATGCTGGCCATGCGGTTGACCGTGCCGATCTGAACGCCCAGGGCTCCCTGTCCGGCGGGCGGGTCGAGGCGCGGGGTCATGGAGAGCTGCAGCCAGCGACCTTCCCGCACAACGGTCAATGTGAGCTCCTGCCCCAGCCGTTCGCTGACCAGCTGGTTGAGCGGCCTGTCTGCAAAGACGGTCAACTCATCTACAGCAAAGATCAGATCCCCGGGCTGCACCCCAGCTTCTGCGGCCGGGCTCTCTGCGGCCAGCCCGGTGACCTGGGTCATGAGGACTGGTGTGAACTGGCTGTCTTCCAGCGCCTGCCAGAGGAGCTCCTGGGCAGGTGCGGGCAATGTCAGCTGAAGCCCGTCGCGCAACACGGTGAGACCTGCACTCTCTTCGCTGGCAGGCTGTGCGAACACAGAAAACTCGGTGCCGCCGTCCAGAGGCACCTGCAGGGGAGCACCGTCCAGCGCCAGCAAAACATCGCCGGCCAACAGGCCCAGCTCGGCTGCTGCCGGGCTGGCGCTGTCAAGCTGCGGCGCACCGGTCGGGATAGGGGCCCCGGCGACCAGACTGGCCGCAAAGAGGACGACAGCCAGCAAAAAATTCATGGCAGGTCCGGCAACCAGGGTAGCAGCTCGCCCACTGCGGCTGGCCGCGTTGAACGCACCCGGCCCCAGATCGCCGCCATCTTCCCCCTGCATGCGGGCAAAGCCCCCCAACGGCAGCCAGTTCAAGGTAAAATCGGTGCCATCATAACGAAACAGTTTGACCGCACGCGGGGGATACCCCAGCCCAAACTCTTCGACGACGATCCCGTTGCGCCGCGCCACCCAGTAGTGGCCCAGCTCATGGAAGAAGACAAGCACGCCCAAGACGGCCACAAACGACAGTACAGTTAAAATCCAGTCAAAAAACATTGTTTGGTTTTCCTCTCACAAACCAGGGGTGCGGGCCCAGCAGGCCCCTCCCAAGCTTAGTATAGCGGCTATCTCAGCCTACGCTGAAACCGGCGCAGAGATGGCTACGCGTAGATGCGGGTGCCGACGGCCTGGCCCGCCAGTGCAGACCGGACATGGCCCGCCAGCATGCCGCTGCAGACGACGACCTGCAGCCCTGGGTTGCGGCGGACCATCGCCAGCGCCTGCAACACCTTGGCACGCATCCCGCCCGTGACATCTACGCCATGGCTGCCGCCCAGGCCGGCGACGATCGCCCCCAACGAGGCCGGGGTGATGGTGGCCAGCAGCTGCGCTGCGGGCTCCTGCAGCGGGTCAGCCGTGAAGATGCCATCCACCTCGCCGGCCAGGACCATGCATTGGGGGGGAAGGGTCAGTGCCAGATACTCGAAGAGTTCTTCGGTGCTGACGATGGTGCCGCCGCGCACACTGTCGAGCGCAACATCTCCGTAGACAACCGGGGTGAGTCCTTGCGCAAGCGCAGCGGCGACGGTGGCCTCGGGTCCGGCGACGATCTGGCCGTCCTGGCAGCGCAGCAGCGCGCTCGGCTGGATGCTCCAGGCGGGCACACCGGCTTGGAGCAGCTGAGCGGTCACGATGCGGTTGAGGCGGGCCGCTGCATCGCCGGTCGCTGCAAAACCATACCAGCCCACAGCATCGCGGACACCAGCACGCGTCCCGTACCGGTGTCCGTACAGATGGCCGAAACTGCCCGAACCATGGCCGACCACCAGCTGGAGGGCTGGGTTGGCTTGCTGCACAGCCGCAAGCTCGGCGGCCAGCCGCGCAATCACCTCCAGACGGGGCGTCTCTGGCTGCCGTTTTTCGGTGATCAAGGAACCGCCCAATTTCAAAAAGACGAGCATCCGATCTCCTCTTGTCTGGCTGTCCGCTGCAAGGCTGCCAAAAGCCCCTGCAACAGCACACCCTCCTGGCCCGGCAGCACAGTGCGCGGGTCAAACAGCAGCTGGTCCTGCTGGATACGGCAGACCACTGGCACCGGCTGGCTGCGCAGCGCTGCGGCGGCCCGGTCAGGGGCTGCGTGGGGGATCGCCAACAGCGTCGTCGGTTGGGTTTCGCCGGGCAGAGCACCTCCCCCAACCGTGCTGAAACCCGGGTGCAGCTGGGCAGCGAAGCCCTGGGCGGTCAGCGTCGCCTGCCAATGTCGCGCCCGGGCCGCCAGTTCCTCGGGGCTGGCGGCGATCATCTGCCACACTGGGATCTCCTGCAGCGCCCGCCCGCGACGATAGCTGAGCAGCGTCGCCTCCAGTGCCGCCAGGGTCAGTTTGTCGACGCGCAATGCCCGTGCCAGCGGATGGCGCCGCAGCCGGGCCACCTCGCCGGCACGACCGAGGATCAAGCCAGCCTGCGGCCCGCCAAGCAATTTGTCGCCGCTAAAGGTGATCAGGTCTGCGCCCGCTGCCACGCTCTGCTGGATCAACGGCTCCGCCGACAACCCGAAAGGAGTGGTCTCCAACAGCGTGCCGCTGCCCAGGTCGTCGATCAGCAGCAGGCCATGTTGGTGCGCCAGCGTGGCCAACGTTGCCAGCGCAGGCATGGCGACAAAACCGATCTGTTTGAAGTTGCTGCTGTGGACGCGCAGGAGGGCGGTGCTGGCAGCCGTGACAGCCTGTGCAAAATCGTCGCTGTGGGTCCGGTTGGTGGTGCCAACTTCGACCAGACGAGCCCCACTCTGGCGCAGGACATCGGGGATACGGAAACCGCCGCCGATCTCGACCAGCTGGCTGCGGCTGAGAAGCACCTCGCTGCCAGCACAGAGCGCGCTGAGGACCAGGTAAATGGCAGCTGCGTTGTTGTTGACGACCATGGCATCTTCGGCGCCGGTGAGCTCGCACAGCAGGTGGCGGGCGTGGTCGTGGCGGCTGCCACGCCCGCCGTCGGCCAGATCGTATTCCAGGTTGCTGTAGCCAACACTGACCGCCTGCACAGCTGCAAGGGCTGCATCCGACAGCGGGGCCCGGCCCAAATTGGTGTGGATCACGACGCCGGTCGCGTTGACGAGCGGGCGCAACGCACAAAGACTCGACTGCTCCAGCCGCTGGCGCACCCGCTCGGGCCAGAGGTCGACAGCGGGGGCGGTGGCCCCCGCCGCGATCGACTGCCGCACGGCGGCAAGTTCTGCCCGCACAGCAGCGGTCACCCACTCCACCCCCAATTCGTCTGCAAGCCGGTGAATGGCTGGCACACGCAGCAGGCTGTCTACAGCAGGCAGCTTGCGGTACTCGACCTGTCGATCAGCAGAGACATCGGTATACATCTTGATCTGATTCTACCAGGGCTGGGGACAGAAAGAATGGCGGCTGGCATACGGTGTAGTCATTCAAAACTGGTGGGCGAAAAGGGACTTGAACCCCTGACCTCCTCGGTGTAAGCGAGGCGCTCTAACCAACTGAGCTATTCGCCCCTGTCCAGCTCCTACACTATACTTTCATCCGGTGGCTTTGTCAACCTGGCTCGGAAACCGAGTTTTTCAAAAAAACTCGATATCTCTACCCGTCGCTTCCTCTGGCAGCTCGGCCAGCCGAGTGCACAGCCGTTCAAGCAACGCCGCACTCTCGACACCGGTGGCGGTCAGCCGCAGGGTCCGTGTTGTCGCATCGACGATGCCCAACTCGACGCGCAGATGGTCAGGGGGCAGCAACGCTGCCACACGCTCTGCCCACTCGACAGCAACCACGGCTGTTGGCTCTTCGTCGAACAGATCGCCCAGCATCTCCGCCTCGGCTGCCGGCTCGGCCAGCCGATAGGTGTCGGCATGGAGCAGGCGGCAGCGATTGTTGGGGGCACCATATTCGTTGATCAGGGTGAAGGTGGGGCTGGTCACCCGCACATCCACCCCCAGCCCGACAGCGATGCCCTGCACCAGCGTTGTCTTGCCAGCCCCCAGGTTGCCGCAGAGTGCCAACACTTCTCCCCCCGACAGCAGACGCCCCAAGGCAACCCCAACCCTGCGGGTCCCGTGGGCAGAACGGGTCTGCAGCAGCAGTCCATCCATCGTGATTTATTCTCCCTGCCGGCGGCTGCCGTTGTTCTCCTGAAGCAAGGTCTCGATGCACTGTCGATAGTGGGCCGCCAGTTCCCCGGCACGCGCTGCATTTTCGGCCTCGGCGACGATCTCGAAACGGGGCTTTTCGGGGTTGGGCGAGAGATGCACCCATTCGCCGTGGTCCAGATGAAGCTTGAGCCCGTCGATCGGTTCGATCGGACGGTCCTGGTGCTGTTCCATCAGAAGACGCATGACAGTCGCTTTGTGCTCCCAGCCGCAGGCAACCGATTCTTTGGCCAGATGGGAGCGGGGCAAGTAGGCAACAATCTCGCTGAGCGGCAGCTTTCGGATCGCCAGATATTCGAGCAGACGGACGATGGCCATCATGCCGTCGACGGCAGGATGGAAGCCAGGGAAGATGAAGCTGCCAGCCCCATCTGCGATCAAAAGGACACCGACATAGTTGGCAGTGTGCATCGGGCCGTGCAGGTTCTGGGCGATGCGCAGGAGCCGGGCGCCATGCCAGTTGGCGATCGTCTCAAAGGCATTGGGCATCGTGATCGGAACAGCGGCCGGGCGGCCAGGATGGGCATACAGAGCCAGCTCGAGCATCAACGCAGCCGCTGTGACATCGTCGATCAGATCGCCGCGCTCGTCGACCAAAAAAAGCTTTTCGCCGCCAACATCCAGCTGGACCCCCAACTGAGCGTCGAGCGCACGCACAATTTTGCCCATCCGTTCCTGGTTGGCTTTGAATTCGGTCTGCAGCATGGCCAGCTTGGTCTCGTCGACACGGGCATTGAGCGGCACCACATCGACGCCGAGCTGGTTGAAGATGGCAGCCAGGGTGTCGCCTGCCAGCCCGTGGGAATAGTCGCAGACCAGCTTGAAGCCGTAGTTGCGGATGCGCAGCGCATCGACGTGGCGCATAAAATCCCCTGTATACTCGGCGATCGGTTCGTGGGCGTAGGCAATCACGCCGATTTCGTCGAGAAAGGCACGCCGAAAATCTTCGCGCGCAAAATTGCGTTCGATCGCACGCTCGGCGGCTGGGGTCTGGTTGAGCCCCTGACCGTCGACAATCCGGATATCGACCACCCGCTGGTCGAAGGGGCTGAGCCGCACGTGGATGCCGGCCGAGGAGTCTTTGCGCTGACGCACATAGTGACGCAGAACCGGGATGGCCACGCTGCCCAGGTCCCAGACATTGACACCTGTCCCGGGCAGCCCGCTGATCAGGGCCCGTTTGAGCATGCGCGAGCTGCGATGTGAATCGCGGTTGATGGCGACGTAGCTGCCTTTGGGCAGGGTGGCCCCCAACGCTGCGCTCAGCTTGGCGGCGAACTCTGGGGTCAGGTCGATGTTGACAACGCCAGAGGCTCCAAAACGGTTGAAGAGCACACGGCGGCCCTGGTTGCCCCAGATGATGCTGTCTTTGATGGTCGCACCCGCCTCGACCTCCTTGCTGGGCCAGAGTTTGACGTTGGTGTGGAGCACAGCCCCTTCACCGATCACACAGTTGTCGCCGACGACAACCCCTTCCAAAAGAATGGCCTGGGATTTCACGCTGCACTGGCGGGTGATGATGGCCCCGCGCAGTTCGCAGGATTCGCCGATGTAGTTGTTGCGCCAGACAATGCAGCGTTCGATGCTGGTGCGGTTGTCGACGATCGTGTAGTCACGAATCGCCGCCGGCCCGTAGATGCGCACATCCCCCTTGATTTTGACCTCGTTGCCCAGGTAGATGGGGCCAAAGAGCTGGGCGCTCGGTGCAATCTCGACCTGGTCGCCCACCCAGACCCCGCCCCCCAGGTGGGTTCCGATCGGCTCGGCCAGCCTCAGCCGGCCGTAGAGCACGTCGGCGTTGGCACGCATATACTCGGCAATGTTGCCAACGTCACACCAGTAGCCGTCGGCAATGTAGCCGTAAAGCGCTCGCTGGTCGGCCAGCAGACGGGGAAAGAGTTCGCTGGAGAAATCGTAGGGGACCCCCTCTGGAATGAGATCCAGCACCTCGGGCTCGAGCACGTACAGCCCCGTGTTGACGGTGTCAGAGAGCACTTCCCCCCACGATGGCTTTTCCAAAAATTGCAGGACGCGACCGTCTGGCGCGGTGATGATCACCCCAAATTCGAGCGGGTCAGGCACATGGGCCAAAGTGATGCTGGCCAGCGCCCCACGCTCCTGATGGACACGGACGATTTTCTCCAGGTCAAAGTCGGTCAGCGCATCGCCACTGATCACGATAAAGGTCTCGTCGAGATAGCGGGCTGCATTTTTGACGCTGCCTGCCGTGCCAAGCGGTGCTTCCTCCACGACGTAGGTGATCTGCATGCCGACAGTGCTGCCGTCGTCGTAGAAGTCTTCGATCGCCGAGGCCATGTAGCGCAACGTCACCACGACTTCGGTGATCCCGTGGTACTTGAGCAGGTCAAAGATGTGGCCAATCACCGTTTTGTTGACGATCGGAACCATCGGTTTGGGGCGGCCGATCGTCAACGGGCGCAGCCGCGAACCTTCCCCCCCAGCCATGACAACCGCTTTCACAAGATCTCTCCTTGCGCGCCCGGCGCGCTCCTCCGAGAACAGCTGCGCCCGCAGTGGCGCTGGATGGCCTCGTACACGTCAGCGCAAATCAGTCGGCGGTTAGCGATTTTCAAATCGCTTTCCATGCTGCACTATCATTGCCGATGACTTACGCCCGCCTGTGCTAGATGGGCGGCCAAGGGTAGTTGCGGCGAAATTCGGAAGGGGCCGGATAACGGCCGGTCTGCAGCAGCTGGACGACGCGCTGCTGGAGGGCGTTCACTTCTTCCTGCGCCAGCAACCCTGCCAGCTGCTCCGCCAGCTCCCCCTCGCGCAGCTCGGCGTCCAGCTCGGCCAGATCGACCTGATAGGTGGCTTCGATCGGGGTATCGCTGAACTCCCAGAGCACCGTACGCAGCTTGTAGTCCGCATGAAAGCAAATACCGTGGTCGATGGCCCACACACGGCCGTCGTTGCCCACCAGACAGTGCCCACTCTTGCGGTCGGCGTTGTTGATCACAAAGTCAAAGAGGGCCAGCTGGCGAAAAGAATCGGTAAAACGAGCGTCTTCTGCTGCCGAAAAATAGTGGCTGTCGCTGTCGTGGTCGACAAAAAACTGCACGCTGCCCAGCCCCCGTGTGCCGCTGCGCAAGACTGTAGGGGGAACCAGCCGCCAGCCCAGAGCCCGGCTGACCACATAGGCAGCTCTCTCGCGGCGACAGAGCGTGCCCCTGGCAAAGTCCCACAACGGTGTCTCTCCACGCCTTGGCTTGTAGACCGCCGGCAACGCCAACTCCTCATGCTCGACGACAACCAAAAAGCTGTGGTTGGAGCTGTAGGGAAGCACCCCTTTTTCGGCCATCTCCCCCTGCTGCAAAGTGGCCAACACCTGCTCTTCAGTCACTTCAACCGACATACATCGCCCACATCACAGCACAATCGGCATGGCATGGCCGTCGGTACGCGGACAAAAATGGCCGCCGTGGTCGATCGGACGCCCACAAAGCGGGCAGATCGGACGCCCGCTGGCGACAACCTGCAGGGCATAGTCACTCAGCGAACGCATCTGCGCTCGCGTGGCAACAAAACGGACGGCTGGAACCCGCTCGTCTTCAGGGCTGAGCCAGGTGCCAGAGCCGTCTGCCACCAACGCCTTGGCGATGACCCAAATCCGGTCGTTCGCTTCGTCGTAGCCAAGAATCAACTGGGAAGAACGAAAGAGCGGCTCGAACGGAACCACCGCCTGCGCTGCGCGGCCACTTTGCTGCGCAGGCGGCAGATCTGGGTAACGCTCCTCCAGCTCTTCCAGCAGCTGGAGAATGCTGAGCGCCAGGTTGTTGACCTCCTGCTTTTCCAGCGTCACACTGACCAACTGGCGCCCCTGGCGTGCCTGCAGAAAAAATGTGCGCTTGCCAGGCTCGCCGACTGCGTCGGCGACAATGCTGTCGACTGGGTTCAGATCATGTTGATACTGCATAGTGTCGCTCTGTTACGGCTTTTGAACGCCGGAAAGACCCGCAGCAGACAGGCCACAGGTCGCAATAGGGCCACGCTCTGGCGCGCACCCCTTCTCTCCACCGACTGTTCATCGGTTCGTTCCTGCAGAGCCGGTGGCAGGAACACCGCCCTCCTCGCCCTTTTCCGGGGAGGGCTTGAGCTCGATCCGAGGCAACCGCGCCAGACAATTCATCCCCAAAACGGTCGGGTGGTCGTCGACAAAAGACAAAACACTGACCGAAGCTGTCTGGATGACAATCCGCTGAAAAAGGTCGAGCGGAACCCCCAAATAGTGGGCAAGCATCGTACGAATCACATCGCCGTGCGCGAAGAGTGCAATCACAGCGTTGGGATGCTGAACACGCAGACTGTCCAAACCAGTGACGGCACGGTGCTGCACCTCACGCAAAGTTTCCCCCTGGGGAAAACGGAAGGTGCTGGGGGCATGTTGGACTTTGTACCATTCCGGCAGCTTGGAGAGCTCACGCAGATCGGCCCCCTGCCACTCTCCATAGTCCACCTCCAAAAAGGCCGGGTCTTCGCCCACCGGCAGCGCACGGGCAGCAGCCAGCGGGCGGGCAGTCTCCAGACAGCGAAGCAGCGGGCTGCTGTAGACCGCGGTCAGCGGCTGCTCCTGCAAAAACTCCACCAGCTGCGCAGCCTGGGCAACCCCTCTTTCGTTGAGCTGGACGCCAGGAAGACGGCCTGCCAGTCTGTGGGTGGCAACAAACTCGTTTTCGCCGTGCCGGATCAAAAGTACAAAAGTGGTTGCTGCCATGTCCCTGCCTGAGTTTTATGGGGCCAGCCTACTTGCAAGGTGCCCCAAAAAATGTTACAAGAGTAGGGGTGCGGCCTACTCCACGACAGCATATCATAGACAGTTCGCCAGATGAAGTGTCTATTCTTACAGAGAGAGGGCATCACGGTTGCAGCAAATGAAACCTTGCCGCAGGTCCCATCACTTTGTCTGGTTGGCCTCCAGCCTGGGCAGTGGCCTCTGGCTGCTGCTGACCCTGGCCCTGGGCAGCTGCACAAACGCAGCGCCCCCAGCCGACCCCTACGCCGCCTACCGACCTGCGCTGAAAGCAGCCTTTCAGCAAGATCTGGAGCTGCTGGGCCCGGTCCCCCGCTACGCCATCAGCGCGACCCTCGACCCCGCAGAAAACTACCTGTTCGGCAGCGCCAGGATCACCGTCCCCAACAGCAGCAACGACCCATGGACCTACCTGATCTTTCGGCTCTACCCGATGCTGCGCCACTACGGCGGCAATCTGGTGGTGCAAAGCGCGCTGGTGGAGGACAGGCCAACCCCCTTTGTCTATCTCAGCGAAAACACAGCCGTGCGTCTGGATCTGGATGTGCCGCTGTTGTCGGGACGGGAGGTGTCGGTCACCTTGACCTGGCGGCTGGAGTTTCCCCGCTGGAACGACCAGACCGCCGTCTATGCACTCTTCGGACGCAGCCAACAGATGGTCAGCCTGCCGCTCTTTTATCCTGCCCTGGCTGTCTACACCGACGGCCCAACACTGGGCACCGGCCAGTGGTGGCTCGACATCGGCAGCGAGCGGGGAGACTCCGCCTTCCATCCGATCTCCCTCTTCTCCGTCACCCTGACTTTGCCGGCCAGCTGGGTGGCCGTGACCAGCGGAACCGAAGTGGCCAGCGAACCGATCGGCGACCAAGCCCGGCGGGTCTATGTCACCGGCCCCTCGCGCGAGTTTCTGATTCATGCCAGCCCGCTCTTCAACCAGGTGACCACCGAAGCCTATGGAACACGAGTGACCAGTTACTACCTCCCCGGCGAAGAAGCGGCCGGCCGGGCAGCGCTCCGCTACACCGCACAGGCGCTGCGCATCTACAGCGACCGGTTCGGCGGCTACCCCTTTGTCGATCTGCGCGTGGCGCCGGCTCCGATCAACTACCGCGGGATGGAGTACCCCCAGGTGATTCTGCTGGGGGTCGAAACCTATGGACGGTTTCGTGACCGGCTGGAACTCTTGGCCGCACACGAGACCGCACATCAGTGGTGGTACCAGATCGTCCACAACGACCCCGTCAACGACCCCTGGCTGGACGAGGCGCTGGCGGAGTTCTCGATGCGGCTCTATATCCAGGATTTGCGCGGCAACGACCAGGCCGAGCAGCTGGCCAGACAACGGTGGCGGGCCCCGGTAGAGGGGCTGCGCAGTCGCTCCCAGGACGCAGCAGTCGACCAGCCTGTCCAAGCCTTTCTCAACGGCAGCCAGTATGAGACGATCGTCTACGCCAAGGGAGCCATTTTCTGGGAGATCGTGCGCGCAAGGGTCGGAGAACGCCAGTTCGACCGCTTTCTCCGCAGCTACGTCGAACGCTACCGCTGGCAGATCGTCGACACCGAGCAGTGGCTGAACGAACTGAACACCCTCTCCGACCCGGCCCTGTTCACCCTCTTCGAGGAGTGGATCCGCCAGCCCCTCCCGGAACAATCCGTTCGGCAGCCCCCCCCTGCAGGAGCTCCGTGATCTCCTTGACCTGAATCCCCTGGCCAGCCTGCCGGGCTGCGTCTGACAGCATGGTCAAACAGAACGGACAGCCGACCGCAATCGTCTGGGCCCCGGTGGCCGCCGCTTCGGCGTAGCGCGTCTGGTTGACAGCAGCGCTGCCCGCTTCCTCCTCCTTCCAGATCTGAGCCCCACCGGCGCCACAGCAGAAGGATTGGCTGCCGTGGCGCGGCATCTCGACCAACAGGGCGTGACTTTGCTCGAGCAGGGTGCGTGGCTCGTCGACAATCCCATTCTGTCGGCCCAGATAACAAGGGTCGTGGAAGGTGATCCGCTGGCCCTCTTGGGTGCGGGCCACACTGATTTTCTTGGCTGCCGTCAGCTCAGAAAGCAGCTGGGTGTGGTGAAGCACGTTGTAACGGCCCCCATACTGTGGGTATTCCTTGGCCAGGGTGTGCAGACAGTGAGGGCAGGTAGTCACGATCCGCCGCGGGCGTCCGCCCAGCGCTTCGTCCAGGGTGGCGATGTTGTTCTGGGCCAGTTCATAAAAAAGTGCCTCGTTGCCAGAACGCCGTGCTGCGTCGCCGGTGCAGCGCTCCCGCTCGCCCAAAACGGCAAAGTTGACCCCTGCTGCAGCCAGCACCTGCGCCAACGCCCGCGCGCTCTCCTGGGCGCGCGGGTCATAGGCAGGCGCGCAGCCAACCCACCAGAGCAGGTCAAACTCAGGATTTTCGTCGACGGTGGGGACTGCCAGCCCTTTGGCCCAGCTCAGGCGGTCGCGCTCGCTGAGGTTCCACGGATTGCCGCTGCGCTCCATGCCCCGGTAGGCCGTCTTGAGCGCAGCAGGAAATCGGTTTTCCATCAACATCTCGTGGCGGCGCAGATACAAAATGTCGAACATCGGTTCGTTGCCGACAGGGCAGATTTCGACGCAGGCCCCGCAGGCCGTGCAGGCCCACACGGCCGCTTCGCTGATGGCAAAATCAAGCAGATTGAACGCAGACGGCTCGCCAGCTGCCAACGCTGTCAGATGGGTGTTGAGAAAATACCGTTTGTTGACCTCCAGCGCTGCAGGCGAAAGCTCTTTGCCGGTCGTATAGGCTGGACAGACCTCCTGGCAGCGGTTGCACATGATACAGGCATAGGCGTCGACCAACTGGGTCCAGGGCAGTTCCTCGATCTTGCGGACGCCAAAGGTTTCCTGGCTTTCATCTTCGAAATCGATCGGGTCCAACGCTCCCGGGGACGTTCGCTGGGGCTTGGTCAGAAAATTGATGCCTGCAAAGATCAGGTGCAGATGTTTTGTGTAAGGAAAATAGGGAACAAAAACCAGAATCAGACCGAACGCCAGCCACCAGCCGAGGTGCTCGCCGACGGTGAGCGCCCCCCTGTCCCAGCCCAGCCAGGCCTGTGCCAGCAGCGTGCTGAAAGGCTGCCAGGGATCCGCGCCGTGCAGGGCCACCTTGAAGCTGTTGCCGACCAGCCGAAAACCGACATGGCCCCACACAAAGAGGAGGACAATCCCCGAATCCCGCCGGATGGCGCCGGCCTGCACCGGGTCGACCAGCTTGACAGCGGCGTTGTACCGAAGCGCTCGGTCGTCGAAGAGAAAACGGCGTGCGCTGAAATAGAGCACACCGACCCACACACTGGCCGTCGCCAGATCGGCCAGCAGACGGTAGAAATTGCCCGCCCAGCTTCCCTCAAACAAAACGACCGGGAAAAAGCCTTCGACCAGGTCAACAAAGTTGACCAGAAAATAAAAAACAAACCCGACCGAGAGCAGCGCATGAAAAAAGCTGCTCCACGGCCGCGCCTTCCAGATCGGTCGCGTGCCCAGCCAGGTTGCGCCAGCCTGCCCAAGCCTCGCCAGCAGCTCGCCGGCAGCCGGCCTGGCGCCGCTCCCGCGCAGGATGACCCTGTACACCTTGGAGAAGCCCCGCCAGCCATAAAAGAGCGACAGCCCCACCGCCCCCAAAAACAGAATTTTTTCAGCAAGGGTCAGCATAACAAACCTTTCTACTGGGGAGCAAAGACATCTGGCCCACACGTCGACACCCGCAGTCGGCCGGCCAGATCTGAATCCTGCACGAACGCTCCGAACTCCTCCTTGGATCATACGGGAATTGGGCCCATCCACAAAAGTTGGGTCTGTTCAGGACAATGACAGGACAAATGACCCCTGTCCGCCAAGCAAAAAGATGCGAGACTGAGAGGGGAGGTCAAAAAGATGAAACGTCGTCTTTTGTCTGTCCTGTTGGTTGCCCTCTTCTGGGGCAGTGCCGTGCAGGCGAGCCCAGCCCGGCAGGAGATGGAGTCGGTCGTCCTTTATTTTTTTTGGGGAGAGGGATGCCCACATTGTGCTGCGGCCAAACCATTCCTGGTCGAATTGGAGCAGCGGTACCCGAGCCTGACGGTGCGGGCGTATGAAGTTTGGAACCACGAAGCCAACCGGGCCCTTTTTGCCCGGATAGCCGCCCGTCATGGTGTTGAGCCGACCGCAGTCCCTGCCTTTTTTGTCGGCGACCGTCACTGGGTTGGCTATGCAGAAGCGATCTCGGCTCCTGAGATCGAGCGCGCCGTGGGGGAGTGTGTGCGTGCGGCCTGCCCGGATGCGGAGAGCGGGGGAGGGAGGTCGGCGGAATTTTCTCCAGCACGCCGCGCCCCGAGCGCGGGCAGCCCCCCGGCAGCGGGCAGGCTGACAGTGCCGTGGCTGGGCAGCGTCGACCTGGGGGCACAGTCCCTTCTCCTGAGCACGGCCCTGATCGCATTTGTCGACGGGATCAACCCCTGCTCGCTGTGGGTGTTGTCGATGCTGCTGGCGTTGACCCTCCACACCGGCTCGCGGCGCAGGGTGTTGGGGATCGGCCTGGTCTTTTTGTCGACAACATCGCTGGTCTACATGCTGTTCATCGTTGGTCTTTTCAACCTGTTCGCTCTCTTGGAGTGGATCCCCTGGATCCAGGGGCTGGTGGCGTCGGTCGCACTCCTGCTTGCTGTGGTCAACCTCAAAGAGTACTTTCTGTACGGCAAGGGATTTTCGTTGACGATAGCCAGCCGCCAGAAACCGGGGTTGTATCGCAAACTGCGGCGGGTGCTGGCGGCTGGCAGCTCGCTGCCAGCCCTGGTCGGCGCGACCATCGTGCTGTCAGCCGGTGCGTCGCTGGTCGAATTTTCATGTACGGCTGGGTTCCCTCTGTTGTGGACCAACCTCCTGGCCACACAGGGGGTGACCCCGGCAACCTTCTGGCCGCTCTTGGCGCTCTATATGGTGATCTACCAGCTCGACGAGCTGGCCATTTTTGTGGGAACCCTGGCCGGGCTCCGTGCCAGCAGGCTGTCAGAAACACAGGGGCGTATTCTCAAACTCGCAGGGGGGATGTGGATGCTGATCTTGGCGACAGTGATGCTGGTCGACCCGACATGGATGAACAGCCTGGCTGCGACAGTGTGGATTTTTGCGCTGGCCATTGCAGGTACCCTGCTCACTTTGTGGGTCCACCGCCGGCTGCTGCCCGCAGCGGGCATCTACATCGGCAGCGAAGCGCTGCCGGGGCGCTCGGCCCGACGCAAAAAAAGCTGAGGACGTGAAGGAGGTTGCGGGTAGCCCCATTTGGCGCCGCCGGTGTTCTACAGACAATTTCAAGCCCTTCACGCGTCAGGTGTGGAGGGTGCCTACCACCTCTGTAAACCCAACAGGCTCAGCTGCGCCGAAGGCGTACGCAAGATGACCAGGCTTCAGGCGCGGGCTGCCTCACCATAGAACTGCAGGCCGAGCGCCTGCACCACCTTGAGAAGTGCGGCGAACTCCGGGTTGCCTGCCGGCGAAAGCGCCCTGTAGAGACTTTCACGCCCCAGGCCAGCCTCGCAGGCGATCTGTGTCATCCCTTTGGTGCGGGCAATGTCGCCCAGCACCGCCACCCTCCAGCGCAGCGTCAAGAGACGCGGCCGTACGACTGGGCGATCATCTCCCTGGGCCACGATGAGACCGACACGACCAATACCCGGAACCTGCTAGGGAGACTGCTCAGGGCCTGAAGAAAATTTGTCTGAGCGTCCGTCTGCGCCGCTGCGGGTGGACGGCGACTCAAATCGGATTTGAGTCAACTCAAGGGGTAAAGCAGTTGTGCACGACACGTTCTTCTCTCCGATTGCCAGGAGACGCTGCAGTTGGCGGGTGACTCATAACGGTTATGAGTCAGTTCCGCGCTCACGCCGGCCAAAAAACAGTCGTGACAGCAGCCGGCAGGGACAGCAGTCAGGTCAGCCCGAACTCTCCGCGCCTGAATGATTGACGCAAGCTACCAGCGGTGCTATGCTGCCAACTGCACCATACTGTGCCTGAACAGTAACTATCAGCCGGCAGCCAGAGACCGAGAGCTATGCCACCATCCGCGCGGCGGGGCTTGCGCACGTGCAAAGTCACCGCCTACATCGAAGAAGAAAACGCGCAGTTCATCGAGGAATTCCGCAAGCAGAAAGGGCTGCCCACGACTTCCGTCGCCCTCAATGCCATGGTTGAGTTCTACCGGCAGCAGGCAGCCAGTGAGCAGAGCGCCGAACAGACGGTCAAGGCGATCCTGGAGCGCCAGGTGATCAACGACCAGAAGCTCACCATGCTGTTGCTCCTCATGTGCCGGAACCTGAGCCAGACGTTGACGCCGGCGGGCATCGACGAACTCAGCCGGATCCTGGCCATCGGCGAGTTGTCCAAAGGCAATGCCACCTGAAGTCCGCAAAGCAATGTTTGCCGACCATTCGATGGATGGTAAAATATGACCAGAGCAATGATTGTGTCGTTCCCTGTCGCATTTAGCTTGTTGGAGTAACTTGTGGATCTGCAAGGTAGGCGCTGGACCGTGCAGGATCAGTTTGGCAATCTGGTCTATCTGACTGAGGAACGTTGGCAACATATCATTGATGCCGAAAATCATCCTGAAGTAGAAGACTATGAGAAATATGTGCAGGCAACAGTTCGTCACGGTCAACGCCGTCAGGAACCGTTGAATCCGCGCAAATATCGCTACGTGCGGATGTTTGCCGACCTGCCAGATGGCATGAATCATGTTGTTGTGATCGTAATGTTCGGATCACAGGTTGACTCAGCCGGACGTATTCAGGCCAACAACTATGTGGCGACGGCGTTCTTGAAGCATCTCCTGGCAAAGGAATAACCATGCCTGCAGCAGCTCAAGCGAAATTTAACTACGATGAGGAAACTGACATCCTCTATGTCTCCTTCGCACCGGGCGAGAAAGCCACAGCGGCCGTTGAGTTGAACGACAATATCCTACTGCGCTTCAATCGTGAAGAAGCGCGTGCCATCGGGATCACGTTCATGGATTTTTCCGTGTTGATGCAACCAACGCCCCTCGGCTCCCGTCACTTCCCGCTGAGCGGGCTGATCGACCTCGAGCCGGCCTGGCAAGAACTCGTATTGGCGTTGCTCAAACAGCCACCCGTCAGCGATATTCTGAAACTGTCCAGCTATACACCGGCGGGCACAGACATCGTACCCATCGTGGCGATTGAGAGTCCGCTGACGACAATGTGAGCACGCCGCACAAGAACCAAAGTGACCTGCGCATCGCCACTGCCGTTCAGCTATACCAGACAGAAGAGCTATCACTGGCCAAAGCCGCAAGTCTGGCCGGCGTCAGCTGGGAGCAGATGAAGGCTATCTTGTTGGCACAGGGTATTCAGCCACGCTTGGGACCCACAACCATCGCCGAGGCTGAGGTCCAGGCGCTGCGTGCCTACTTCACGGGTCAAGCCGCCACGAACAACACCTGCGATGCCTGATTCCATCCGAGACTGACCAAACACCGCAACCGCAACGTCATTGCACATCGCGCACTTCACCGGCGCCCACACGCCACTGCTCGTCTCCCCTTTACTAGCAAATCAGAACTTTTGTTCTAGTGTGCCAACAGTGGCACACTAGACAGACTTCGCAGCAACACAGCGCCGCTGCCCTTCATCATCGTCCCGCCGCTCACGCACAGCAGCACACCGGCTGCGACCGTATGCTTTGCCAAGTCAACATCTATCGACAGGAGGCCCATGGCCACTGCAACGCCACCGGCGCCTGGCAGCCGGACACTCAATCTACTACTTCGTGAACTCACCGGCGCCCGGATGCTGGCAATCAGCCCGCGCTTGGTCCGCGCCCTGGACAGCGCCAATGCGGCCGTTTTCCTCACCTACCTGCTCCAGGTGGCGCCCCACGCCGCCGATGACGCTGGCTGGTTTGTGGTCGCCAAGACGCGCATCGAACAGGAAACCGGGCTGCCCGACGTCTGCCAGGACGCTGCTCTCGCGCAACTGCCCGCCGCTGGCATCTTGATCTTGTACCGCCGGATGACGTGCTCGATCCCCATCTCTGCTTCCAGCCAGGTGAAAAACGAGGAGAGCCCAATCCACACGTTTTTGACCGTCTTGGGCGCCAGCTCCTCTTCGATGCGGCGGTGGTAGAGAAAGCGTCACACGTGGTCGGCACTGAGTTCCGCCGTGTCCACATCGCCGATGTGCGCCACCCATTGATGCAGCGTGTTGTGGTAATCGCGCACGATGGCCATGGAACCGGCGCCCGCCCGATAAGAGCAAAAAGCCTTCAATCGCCAAGCTGAGTCGCATACGCCCTCCTGACCGTTTCTACCATCCGTGCGGTTGCTGGTCGCTCAAAATTAGAACACCCGTGCTGTACAGATACTAAAAAGTACTGTAAAAAGCAACGGGCACTCCTGTAAACCAGGAGTGCCCGTACGGCAGAAAACTTATGGTGGGCGAGAAGGGACTCGAACCCGTGACCTCACGGATGTGCACCAACTTCCCTCGTGCGGGCACTCCAAGCCGCACAGATGGAAATTATCAGATATCCGTGAGGCGCCCGGTCGGGGTGCCCGTTAGGAATCTGCTCACCCACTTTCGGCAGTCCAGGCGGAAAAAAACGTCGTCTGGGCCGCCGATTTTGTTACTAACGCTGCGCAAAAGCCACTACAATCGATGCTGCATTTAGCTTTCACACCAGCAACTGAAGCGATGCCGCCACTTTCTTTCCCCCTGGACATTCTGCAGCCAGAGGAGACCGGTGCGCAGCAACTCCGCTTGTTCCCTGTTCTATGCCAAATAGCACAGCTTTTTACTAACAGATTGCGGCAAAATCCCAAACGTATCCTCTCCAAAAGCGCTGGATCAGCCCACCGATGGCACGGCGACACCGGCCCGGTGGGCGACGCGCTCGGCGAAGCTGGGGGGGGTCCTCGCGTTTGCGCACCCGGCGTCGGAGCGCCAGTTCCATGTGGTCAGGTGCTGCTGGAGATCGGCTGCGGTCCTGTCCGTGTCACAGGGCAGGGTGGCTGTAGGACGAAGCTAAATTCATCCGCCCCAATGGGGCGGGCGAAGAAAACCAGCGGTTGACAGAAGAATTGGCGGCGACGCAGGAGTCGCTGCGTCAGGTGAACCGCTCAGAGCCCCGACCGTAAGGGAGGGTCTTTCTCT
>CAIOHJ010000097.1 GCA_903858085.1 uncultured Chloroflexota bacterium | reverse complement strand
TGGTTGGTGGAAGGCATCACCTTTTTTGTGGGGGCCTTCGTGCTGGCCAATGCAGCACTGGTGTTGGCGCTGTTGCTGATCTGGATCACGCGCAAGGTAGTCAGCCGCATCCAGGATCGGATCGGGCCCAACCGGTTGGGCCCCTTCGGGCTTTTTCAGACCGTCGCCGACGCTGTAAAACTCTTGTCCAAAGAAGATATCAAGCCGACGACAGCCGATACCCTCTCCTATCTCTTGGCGCCGGTCCTGTCGGTGATGGGGGTGCTGATGGCACTGGCTGTCCTGCCCATCGGGGCTGGGCTGATCGGCACCGATCTCAATATCGGTGTCCTCTATCTGGTGGCGCTCGGGTCGCTCGGCATCATGGCGGCGTTGATGGCTGGCTGGGGCAGCAACAACAAGTACGCGCTGCTGGCCGGTTTTCGGGTGGTGGCACAGCTGCTCAGCTACGAAATCCCGATGGTGCTGGCCATGCTGGCCCCCGTGCTCTTGATTGGCACCATGAGCATGCAGGGTCTGGTCCAGGCACAGTCATTCTTTCTGGGCCCGGTCAACCTCGGGGTGGGCTGGTTCGTCTTTTTGCTGCCAGGTGCCTTCCTGATCTACTTCATCGCCGCGCTGGCCGAGGCAGAACAGACACCCTTCGACCTGCTCGAAGCCGAGTCAGAGCTGATCGCCGGCTTCCATATCGAATACTCGGGCATGAAATTTGCCATGTTCTTTCTGGCCCAGTTTTTGAACAGCTTCTTTTTGGGAGCCATTGCCGTCACCTTGTTCCTGGGCGGCTGGCAAGGCCCGTTTGCAGGTCAGATTCCGCTGCTGGGGCCCATCTATTTTCTGGCCAAAACCTTCCTGGTCTACGTCGTGATCCAGTGGATCAAAGGGACCTTCCCGCGTGTCCGCATCGACCAGATGATGGGCTTTGCCTGGAAGGTGCTGGTGCCGCTGGTCCTGGCGCTGATTTTGGCGCAGATGGTGATCCTGAAACTGCCGCTGCCCCTCTGGGCCAACTATCTGCTGGTGCTGGCAGCAAACCTTGCGGTGGTGGCAACGGTTCTCAACATCATGGGGAACTACTTCCAAAGCGAACAGATCCGCTCGAAGCGAGCGTTCGAGCCGAAGTCGCTGATCGGGACCATGCAGCCAGTTCAATCTTCTTCGGGCGATTAAGGAAGGAGCTCTGCCATGCCTGAACTACCATTCCCGCTGCCTTCTGTCCAACAGGTCATCTTTGTCCTGATTGCAGGGCTGATGATTTTGGGCGCCTTGACCGTGGTGCTGGCACGCAATCTGTTTCACAGCGCACTGGGACTGGTCGCCGCTTTCTTCGGCGCCGCTGGCATCTACCTGGTGGCGGAGGCCGAATTCATCGGGGTCAGCCAGGTGCTGGTCTATGTCGGGGCGATCTCGACGTTGATCACCTTTGCCATCATGCTGACGCGCGGCATGATGTTTGGAGCGACATCGCCCCGCAACCGACAGTCGGGCACCGCTGCGATGATCACCCTGTTGGCCTTCGTCGTGCTCTGGGCACTGGTCTCCACAATTCCCTGGCCTCAGGCCGGAGAAGCGATCGGGGACGGAGAGGCCATCATTGCTGGACTTGGCCGCGCCTTTGTCAACGAGTACGTCGTGCCCTTCCAACTGCTGGCCATGTTGCTGCTGGTCGCCCTGGCCGGCGCCATCGTGCTGGCACGCGACCGCAAGTAACCTGCACAGCTGTAGATCTGGACGAGAAGGCACAAAGACCGAAGGCGACCAGGGACAGTCGTCACAAAAAGCAATCGTCAAAAGGGGCAATGGAGATGGTTCCTCTCAGTTGGTATCTGATTGTTGCAGCGTTTGTGTTCTGTTGTGGCCTGTATGCGGTGCTGGGCCGCCGCAACGCGATCGCAGTGTTGATGGGCATCGAGTTGATGCTCAACGCCGCCAACATCAATCTGGTGGCGTTCTGGCGGTATGGGGTGGCCCCGATGCAAAATCTGGACGGCCAGATCTTTGCCCTCTTTGTCATCGCTGTCGCCGCAGCGGAGGTCGCCGTCGGGCTGGCGCTGGTCATCTCCGTCTATCGAAACCGACGAACCGTCAATCTCGACGATCTGAATCTGCTCAAAGGCTGAGCAACTTCATTCGACTGGGAGCAACACACCAATCCGATGCCAAAGCAAAAATTGACAGGGACCTTGGAAGAACAGTGTGAATTTTTGTACAACCTGGCACAGGAAAAAATGGAGCAAGGCAACTACACGGGGGCTGTGCATCTGTTCAAAGAAATTGTCAAGTACAAACCAGAGTACCGGGACGTAGCCAGGCTTTTGCAGACCGCCAAGGCAAAAAAAGCAGAGCAGAATTTTTTGCTGCTGATGGCTGTCTTGGGCGCTTCGCTGGCTGTGGCGCTCGGTGGAAGGGTCGGGGTCTCCAACGACCTGCTGTTTTTGGGGCTGATGTTGGTTGGAGCGCTGCTCGGCTACGGGGCAGGAAATCTGATTCGCAGTTGGCGGTGGCGGCAGTCTGCGGTTTGATTGTCTGAAATGACCGCCCCGTTCACCTTCTATTTCTTGACGGGGCGTACAACAAAACGAGGGTAAGCAATGCAAGGATTTCTGAATCTCGCCTGGCTGTTGCCTGTGCCACCCTTTCTTGCGTTTGTGGCGATCATCTTGTTTTTGAACCGCAACAAAACAGTGAGCGCTCTGACCGCAATCGGAGGGGTCCTGGTCAGCTTTGTTCTAGGCTGGCCGATCGCACTGGCTGTCTTTACAACCCCCCACTTCGGGGAGCACCCTCTGTA
>CAIOHJ010000096.1 GCA_903858085.1 uncultured Chloroflexota bacterium | reverse complement strand
TCGACCTGAAAGCGAATGTCGCACGAAATTTCGATGCCTGTGCCCACGATTTCCCCGGCCCCTTGAAGAGCATGGCCGTCCCCCAAGAAAAAGAGGGCACCCGGTGCAAAGACAGGGAAGTAGACGGTCGTGCCAGCCCTGAACCCCCGGTAGTCCATGTTGCCGCCATGTGGGCCTGAGGTCGCTGTCGAGATGGCCTCTCCGCCGCTGGGGGCCACCCCAAAACAGCCCACCATCGGTGCCAGCGGCAGCACCAGGCCGCCTGACACGGCTGGCTCGACCAGGGTCGCCGTCCCGGCGGTCACATCGACCGCCCAGTGGCTGCGCTGCCCTTTGGCCGGCCGGGGCAGTTCGGCGAGGTACTCCGGGTCTACCACATTGGGGGCCAGCAGCACATTCCCCCACCCATACGTGCGGTTGGGCACAATCGCCTCCAGTCGAACCACCAGCGTGTCACCCGGTTCTGCCCCTTCGACCCAGAAGGGGCCGGTCATAGGGTTGCCGGGCGGGGTGACCTGCTGCCGGTGCGCGTCGAGCCCATGCGCGTCGACCGTGCTGGTCTGGACGCTGTCCCCGGGGGCGATCGTCAAGACGGGCGGTACGGTGGCCAAAAGGTTGACATAATGGGAAGGGGTGAAGGAATGGACGGTCATGGCAGCCTCTTTGTGAACGGATGGGGCGGGTCTCTGTCAGGTGCTGGAGGCTGGGCCTCGCCTTGTTCTGGGCGTGTACGCTCCAGTCTCTGGCTGAGCCCTCCCCATTCGGCCAGGGTGAGGGTCTCGGCGCGTCGGGCTGGATCGATGCCGGCAGCTTCCAGCCACTTGTGGACGAACCATTTTTCGAGCTGCAGGCCAGCGGCCAGGCTGTTGTGCAGCTGTTTGCGTTTTTGGCCGAAGCCAGCGCGCACGACAGCAAAAAAGAGTGCCGCGGGCACTTCGACTGCGGGCTGCGGCCGAACTTGGAGCCGCACGATCGCACTGTCGACTTTGGGGCGTGGGTGAAATGCGCTGGCGGGCACACGGGCCACAAGGCTTGGTTCGGCGTAGTACTGCACGCTGACGGCCAGCAGCGACAGATCCCCAGGAGGGGCACAGATGCGTTGGGCGACCTCCCACTGCACCATGAGGACCGCCAGGGTGGGCGGCTCCGCGGCTTCGAGCAGATGGCGCAGCACTGCGCTGGTGATGTAGTAGGGAAGGTTGGCGACAACCTTGTAGGGAGAGCGGGCAGACGGACAGAAGCGGGCCAGCAGCGCTTCAGGGGACAACTCCAGGATATCGCCGCAGACAACCGCCACCTGGGGCTGGTCGGCAAACTGTTGCTGCAGCGGCTCGATCAGGCGGCGGTCCAGCTCAACTGCCACCACACAGCCGGCTCTTTTGGCCAGCGCTGCCGTCAGGATCCCACGGCCCGGCCCGATCTCCAAAACAGTGTCTGCAGCACCGAGCGCAGCCGCCTCCAGCAGCGGGGTCAGGTAGCGGCGGTCGGCAAGAAAATGCTGGCCGAGCGATTTTTTGGCAACAGGCGCTGTCATGGGGCACCTACCCGCCCACAGATCGGTCGGTTCGGGAAGGAACAGCCCTAGTCTTCATCCAGGCTCAACACAGACATAAAGGCTTCCTGCGGGATCTCGACCGAACCGACCATCTTCATCCGTTTTTTGCCGGCCTTTTGTTTTTCCAGAAGTTTGCGCTTGCGGGTAATGTCCCCCCCGTAACATTTGGAGAGCACATCTTTGCGCATGGCCCTGACATTCGCCCGGCTGATCACCTTGTTGCCAACAGCTGCCTGGATCGGCACCTCGAACATCTGGCGCGGGATGATCTCTTTCATCTTGCTGACCAGCCGTTGTCCTTTGTGGAAGGCGTTGTCGCGGTGGACGATGATGCTGAGCGCGTCGACCGGCTGGTGGTTGACCAGCACATCCAGCTTGACCATATCCGAGGCGCGGTAGGTGTCGATCGTATAGTCCATGCTGGCGTAGCCTTTGGTGCGCGCCTTGAGTTCGTTGTAAAAATCGACGATGATCTCGGAGAGCGGGATCAGACAGACGATTTCGACCCGTTTGGTGTCGAGCCAATTTTGGGTTTTGAGTTCGCCGCGACGTTTGGTGGCCAGATCGAGCACTGCCCCGATGTACTCTGCCGGGGTGAAGACGCGAAGTTCGCACCAGGGCTCTTCGATGTGTGTGATCTCGGTAGGGTCAGGGAGCGCTGCCGGGCTGTCGATCTCCAGGAGCTGGCCGTCGGTTTTCAAGACACGGTATTCGACCGAGGGGGCCGTGAAGATAATCTCCATGTCGTATTCACGTTCGAGCCGTTCCTGGACAATCTCCATGTGGAAGAGACCGAGGAAGCCGAGCCGGTAGCCGAAGCCGAGCGCCTGGCTGGTTTCGGCTTCGTAGCTGAGTGCGGCGTCGTTGAGCTGCAACTTTTCGAGTGCGTCGCGCAGCTCGTTGTAGTCATCCGGGCTGCTTGGGTAAAGGCCGGCAAAGACCATCGGTTTGAGGGGTTGGTAGCCGGGGAGCTTGTCAGCAGCGGGCTGGCTGGCGACGGTGATGGTGTCGCCGACGTCCAGATCCTGCAATGTTTTGAGCCCGGTGGCAATGTAGCCGACCTGGCCGGCATGCAGCGCCTGGACGGGCAGCATGGCGGGCACGAGCACGCCGATCTCGAGGGGATCCATGGTTTTTTCTGTGTTCATCGCCAGCAGGCGTGGGGTTCCGGCGATCGTGCCGTCGACCATGCGCACATAGGCGATCACACCTTTGTAGGAGTCGTAGTGGCAGTCGAAGACCAGGGCGCGCACCGGCGCGTTGCGGTCGCCGGTCGGGGGGGGCACCTCTGCGATCACCCGTTCGAGCACTTCTTCGACATGGAGACCAGCTTTGGCGCTGATGCGCGGGATATCTTCGGCGGGCACGCCGAGCAGGTCTTCGATCTCCTGGGCAATGTCGTCGGGCATTGCCGCGGGCAGGTCGATTTTGTTGATGACCGGCACGATGGTCAGATTTTGTTCCAGTGCGGCGAACAGGTGCGCCATCGTCTGTGCCTGGATCCCCTGCGAGGCATCGACGACGAGCACGGCACCCTCGCAGGCCTGCAGGGCGCGGTGCACTTCGTAGCTGAAGTCGACGTGGCCGGGGGTGTCGATCAGGTTGATCTCATATTCCTGACCCTGGTATTTGTAGATCATGCGCACGGCGCTGGCTTTGATCGTGACACCCTTTTCGCGCTCCAGCTCCATGGAGTCGAGCAACTGCTCCCGCATCTCCCGTTCGGTGACGGTGTCGGTCATCTGGATCAGACGGTCGGCCAACGTGCTTTTGCCGTGGTCGATGTGGGCGATAATTGAGAAATTGCGGATGTGGTCAAGGTTCATGAGGTGGAGTATACCCGATGTTGTGGGAATGGTCTACAAAGTGTACTGGCCAGAATGCGCGATCCGGGGTCAGCCCTTCAGCTGGTTGCGGAACCACTCTACGGTCTGTGTCATTCCGCTGCGCAGATCGACCTGGGGGCTCCAGCCGAGGCATTGCTGCGCCTTGGTGATGTCTGGCTGGCGCTGCTGTGGGTCGTCGACGGGCAGCGGTTCGAAGCGAATGCCGGCGGGGTTGTCGGTCAGCTCGTTGATCACTTGAGCGAATTCATAGATGGTCAGCTCGGCAGGGTTGCCGATGTTGACCGGGCTGTTTTCCTGGCTGAGCAGCAGCCGGTAGATGCCGTCGACCAGGTCGCTGACATAGCAGAAGCTTCGGGTCTGTTTGCCCTGGCCGTAGACGGTCAGCGGTTCGTGGCGCAGCGCCTGGCCGACGAAATTGGGGACGACCCGTCCATCGCGCAGCCGCATGCGTGGCCCGTAGGTGTTGAAAATGCGTACGATGCGGGTGTCGACGTTGTGGCTGCGGTGGTAGGCCATGGTCATCGCTTCGGAGAAGCGTTTGGCTTCGTCGTAGACGCCGCGCGGCCCGATCGGGTTGACGTTGCCCCAGTAGCTTTCTTGCTGGGGGTGGACCAGGGGGTCGCCGTAGATTTCGCTGGTGCTGGCCAGCAGAAAGCGGGCCGACTTGGCGAGGGCCAGCCCCAGCGCGTTGTGGGTGCCCAGGCTGCCAACCTTGAGGGTTTGAATCGGCAACTCCAGGTAGTCGATTGGGCTGGCAGGGCTGGCAAAGTGTAAAATAGCGTCCAGGGGGCCGCTGAGGTAGATATAGTTGGTGACGTCGTGGTGAACGAACTGAAAACGGCGGTTGCCGGCCAGGTGGGCGATGTTGTCGGTCGAGCCGGTGATCAAATTGTCCATGGCCACCACATCATGGCCTTCGGCCAGCAGCCGGTCACAGAGATGGCTGCCCAGAAAACCGGCGCCGCCGGTCACAAGAATTCGCATCGCAAAAAACTCCTTTTGGGTTGATTCGAGGTGGGCGTTGCCAGGCTGGCAGCGCCCAGGTGGACTGTACCGAGCGAGAAACACTGACCATGTATCCAGCATTGCCTTTGGGGCCCATCACCTTGCCGACCGCTCCGATCTTTGCGTTGTTGGCGATCTATCTGGGGTTGGAGACTGCCGGGCGGGTTGGGCGCCGCCTCGGTCTGCGCCCGGATGACCTCTGGAACACCGGGTTGATCGCTCTTCTGGCAGGC
>CAIOHJ010000095.1 GCA_903858085.1 uncultured Chloroflexota bacterium | reverse complement strand
AGCTCGGCCTTGTCGTAGACCAGCTGGGGGTAGCGGTCGTAGACAGCCAGCTCGTAGTCGTGGTTCATCTTGATGGCGTCGAAGGGACAGAACTCGGTGCAGAAGCTGCAGCTCATACAGACAGCGACGTCGATATAAAATTCTGCAGGGCGCGTGACGGGTTTGCCGTTGTCGTCCATGTCGCGCACGATCCAGATACACTGGGGGGGGCAGACCTTGGCGCAGATACCGCAGGCGGTACAGCGATCCTCGCCGACCTCGGTATCCCAGATCAGCATGGGGATGTAGCGGAAGCGTTCTGGCAGGAGGCGGCGCTCCTCCGGGTATTGGATGGTGAGCAGCCCTTCCTGGGTGATCGGCTGGTCGATCACGCGGCGTCGATCGTCGATCTGGATGCTGCCCTCGTAGCGGGCCGGTTCTTTGCGTCGATCGTCTGCAAAGGTATCTGTAAAGTGTTTGAGGGTGATGCCAAGGCCTTTGAGCAGTCCGGTTCCAAACATACTGGTTTCTCCCGATAGAAATTAGCGGTCGACCTCGCCGAGCACGATGTCGATGGCGCCCAGGATCACGACGGCATCGGCGATTTTGTAGCCGACGGACATCGGCCCCAGCGCGTTGAGGTTGATGAAACTGGGGCTGCGCACATGGTAGCGGTAGGGGTTGGCTTTGTTGTCGCTGACCACAAAATAGCCGAGTTCCCCTTTGGGGGCTTCGACCCGGGCGTAGGCCTCTCCTTCGACCGGGCGGAAGGTATAGCCGCCTTTGCCCGCCAGGACTTCGCCGGTTTTGGGGATGTCGCGCAGCGCCTGTTTCAGGATCCGGAGGCTCTCGCGCGCCTCGAGCAGGCGGATGTAGTAGCGTGCGTAGATGTCGCTTTCTGGCAACGTCGGCACTGCAAAGTCGAAGCGGTCGTAGATCGCGTAAGGGGCGGCTTTGCGGATGTCGTAGGGGACCCCGGCTGCGCGCAGCATGGGGCCTGTGACGCTCAACGCAATCAGATCCTGGGCAGAAAGGTAGCCGACTCCTCGCCCGCGCGCCTTGACAATCTCGTTGCCGCTGAGCAGTTCGTCGAGCTGGTCGAGCGCGCGGGGCAGGCGGTCGTTTACCAGATATTTGGCACGGTCTTCCCAGCCGGGGGTCAGGTCGCGCACGACACCGCCGAACCGGAGATAGTTGCACATCAGCCGTGCCCCGCTGACCTCCTCGAAGAGATCCAGGATCATTTCCCGCTCTTCGATGGCGTAGAGGGCTGGGGTCTGCAGCGCGCCCAGGTCGTTGAGGATAAAGCCGATCGACCAGGTATGGTTGATGATGCGTGTCAGCTCGGCCATGATGACCCGAATGTACTGGGCCCGTTCGGGCACCTCGACCCCCAGCAGCTTTTCGACGGCGAGCGCGTAGCCCAGGTTGTTGCTCATCGAGTTGATGTAGTCGAGCCGGTCGGTGAACGGCATGTTCATCAGCCAGGTATTGCGTTCGCCGATCTTTTCGTGGTTGCGATGCAGGTACCCCATCTCTGGTTCGAGCGCCAGGATGGTCTCCCCTTCCAGCCGGGTCAACATTCGGAAGACACCGTGGGTGCTGGGGTGGTGGGGCCCCAGGTTGATCACGATCGACTCGGTATCCAGATCGCCGTATCCGTGGTGGGGGGCCTGGCTGACCGGCACATACGAGACCGGCTCTTTCCAGGAGTCTGGGTCCCAGCCAGCAGGGTAGGTGTTGTTGTCTCCCCAGGGCAGCTTTTCTTCATGCCACTGGTAGCCGCCGGTGGGGTGGCGACTTTTGAAGGGTTTGGCTTCCTCTTCGTAGTAGGCCTCTTTCCAGTCCTTGCGCAGGGGGTGGCCGTTGAACCCTTCCCAGGTCAGGACGCGGCGCAGGTTGGGATGGCCGGTAAATCGGATCCCGAAGAGGTCATAGACCTCTCGCTCCTGCAGATTGGCTCCAGGGTAGACGCTGGTGGCGGAAGGCACGGTGTCGTCTGCCGGCACGCGGACATGCAGTCGCAGCGCGTCGCCGCCCTTGCGGGTGCTGTAGAGATGGTAGACGACATCGAAGCGTTCGTCGATCCCGGCGCGGCTTTTGCCTTTGTACGCCGAGTAATCGACGCAGGTGACGCTCGACAAGAGATCGTACTGCTGTGCGTCGCGCAGGTAGGTGAGCAAGGCCAGCAGGCGATCGGGCGCAACGAAGAGCGCTTTGTCGGTGCTGTCCGCCCATGTTCCGATGACCGCTCCTGCCACAGCGTCGTGGAAGGGCAGGGCTGGGTCTGCGACCGGGGCCGCAGCAACCATCGTAGCTTCACTCATGTCAGACCCCCCAGAGGTTGTACCCCATGCTTGTGTTCAGCCTGTGCAGCCTGGTCAGGCTGGCTGTTTTTGTGTTCGATACTGGGCCTGTGCGGCGCGGATGCGGGCTTTGAGCTCTTCGGCCATCGGCTGGGGCTGCAGCCGGGCTTTGCTGGCGACAGCGCCTTTGACCGCTGCTGCACTGCCCAGGGTATGTTCTTTGATCACCTGAACCTTGCGCGGGTCGAAAAGATCGGGCCCGAGGATGGGGACTGGGACAGCCTCGCTGGACCCTTTGCGGTACCAGGGGACGCTGGTGATGCTTTGGCGTTCCACCTTTTCGTGCAGCTTGAGCAGCCCATAGATCAGCGCTTCAGGGGTAGGGGGGCAACCGGGGACATAGACATCGACCGGGATATACTTGTCGACGCCGCTGACCACCGAGTAGCCTTCTTTGAAGGGGCCCCCACCGGTTGCGCAGGCACCCATGCTCAGCACATAGCGTGGCTCGGCCATCTGGTTGTAAATCCGAACGATCGCCGGCACCATTTTTTTGGTGACTGTGCCGGACACAATCATGAGGTCGCTCTGTCGCGGGCTGGGGCGCATGACCTCCATCCCGAAGCGGGCCAGGTCGTACCGGCTGGCGGCGGTTGCGATCATCTCGATCGCACAGCAGGCCAGCCCGAAGAGCAAGGGCCACATGCTGGACTTGCGGCTCCAGTTGTAGACTTTGTCCAGGGTGGTGACCATCACATTGGACTGCAGATCCTCGGGGACCTGGATGCGGTCGTGCAGAAATTCGTTGATCTGTTCTTGTTTCAGGTCGCTAAATCGTGCTACTGGGGTCGTCATAGAACTCATCCCTTTTTGTAGCGTGCAGCGGGCCCAGAGGGCCGCCGCGGCCGGCTGATTTTGAACGGAGAGGCGAGCGTCGCTTTCCCCCAGCCAACTGTATCACAGTTGGCCTCGTTTGGATAGTGAAAAATTGTACAGGATCGCATCGTTTCTGGCAACTTCAGCGCTTTGCCGGGTCTCTTTCGAGAATGGACGCTGGGGCGGCAGCCCCCCACAGGGGGAGGCTGCCGTCGGCAGACTGGCGGCAGACTGGCGGCAGAGCGCAGCTGGGTCTTCAGAGACCGAGCAGTTCTTCGACAGCCGTTTTTTCTTCGAGCAGCTCGGCGCCGGTCGTTTGGATCAGCTGCCGGTCGAAATCGCTCAGCGTCAGCCCTTCGACGATGCGATAGCTGCCGTCGCTGACGACGACCGGGTAGCTGAAGATCACGCCAGCGGGGGAGTCGTAGGCGCCGGTGCTGGGCACTGCCATGCTGACCCAGTCGCCGGCAGGTGTGCCGTGGTACCAGCTTTGCACATGTTGAATGGCGGCATTGGCGGCGCTGGCGGCGCTGCTTTGGCCGCGCGCCTCGATCACAGCTGCGCCCCGTTTTTGCACAGTCGGGATGAACGTTTCGCGGATCCAGCGGTCGTCGTCGATCACGCTGGGGGCTGGCGCTCCATTGATCTCGGCGTGGAACGCATCTGGGTATTGGGTGGCGCTGTGGTTGCCCCAGATGGTGACTTTGTGAACGGCGCTGACCGGCTGCCCGCTTTTGGCGGCCAGCTGGTGAATGGCCCGGTTGTGGTCCAGGCGGGTCATGGCAGTGAAGCGCTCTGCGGGCACGTCGGGGGCGCTGCGCATCGCGATCAGCGCGTTGGTGTTGGCCGGGTTGCCGACCACCAGCACCCGAAGATCCGACGCCGCATGGTCGTTGAGGGCCCTGCCCTGCACCGTAAAGATGGCTCCGTTGGCGCTGAGCAGATCTTTGCGTTCCATGCCCTTGGCGCGCGGGCGGGCGCCGACGAGCAGCGCCCAGTTGGCGCCCGCAAAGGCTCTGTTCGGGTCGTCGCTCAGAACCAGGCCGGCCAGCAGAGGAAAGGCACAGTCGTCCAGCTCCATGGCGACCCCCTCCAGGGCCTTGAGCGCCGCGCTGATCTCCAGCAGCTGCAGCACCACAGGCTGGTCCGGGCCAAACAAGTCGCCGTTGGCGATCCGGAAGAGCAGCGCGTAGCCGATGTTGCCGGCAGCGCCGGTGACGCTCACTCGAATCGGGCTTTTCATCGATCTTTCTCCCTCTTACTGATACAGGAACAGAATTCTTGGTTCGCTCGTTGGTTGCATGTACAATAAATGCGGTTAGCATAGCGCCAATCAGGGTTCTTGGCAATCTGGCTGAGAGGGAAAGGGGCGCTGTCGGCATTTTCTGGCTCAGACCAGAGGGTGTGCGGGGGCGCAGGCAGGGCTTGTAAACCAGGGGGAGAGCAAGGATATGAAACAAGCAGTGTGGCGGCAGCGGGCTCGGGTGGGGATTTTGCTGGCGGTCTGGCTGTCGTTGCTGGCTGGTGCAGCCGTGCCGAGCGCCCTGGCCGAAGGGCAGATGGTCCCGCAGGTGCCCAGCGCAGATGCCAGCGAAGAGATCGTCTATGTAGACAACAACGGTGTGATTCGGGTGCAGGATCTGGCCTACAACACCAAACAGGTGCAGTGGTACAGCCCGACAGCCGGGTGGCGCAGCATCGCCTTGGGTGATTTTGACGCCGACGGCGACTTTGAGATCGCAGCGGTGCGCGGCGCGCTCAACAGTGCGGTCGCCCCGGAGCTGGCGGTCTTTGACCCGGTGGTGGCCACCGGCGCGCCGTCGCAGGGCCAGGAGATCAACGGCGTTCCCTGGAAACAACTTTTCACGCTGCCGCTGCCGGGCAACCCTACGCTGGTCTTTGCCGGCAACTTCGACACCAATGTGCCGGGCGACGAGATTGCCGTCTCGCGCGCACTGGTGCCAGCCGACGGTGGGGGCACGCGCAAGACGCGGGTGACCGTCTACAAACAGACGAGCGCCACACCGACCGGGACGGCCTGGGTCGAACATGTCTCACGCAATTTTGACCAGGAATGGAACCGCGGGGCGGTGGGCAACCTCGACCTGGCGGGGGCGCAGGAACTGGTGCTGCTCGACGAAGACAAGGGGGAGTTCAACGTCTATCGCCCCGACGATGCGCTCCGAAAAATCGACGGGCCGGGTGGCAGCGACAGCAACCCAATGCGTGATGTGGCCGTCGGCCAGTTTATTCGTGGGGGCTACCCGGAGCTGTTGGTGGCACGCAAAGAAGACAGCACCGCGCAGCGGACCTTCGAGATCTATCAGTACAACGGCTCCATCATGGTGGCGGTCACCGGCGACCGCCTGGCCCCGGGCCCGCGGGTGATTGTGGCGGGCGATATCAGCGGCAGCAACGAAGATGCTGAGGCGATCATGGTCCGCCGCTGTGAAGGGAACTGTGCCCGGCTGATCGTGCGCAACGACGGCTCTGACGGCATTGTGCAGGGGTTTCTCGATGGCCTGCGGCTGGACGACGACGACGGCTTCCGGGCTGTGGCTGCAGGCGATATCGACGGGGATGGCCGCGACGAGATTGTCGCCATGCGCGACAACCAGATTCGCTACTTCCCGGACGCACACAATTCGACCAGCCACCAGACGATCAACGTCCTGACCGACCGCCGCAACCTGCTGATCGGGGACCTGGACCGCAACGGCTTTATTTCGGGGCCTGTGTTGGGGGCGACCCCTGGCCGGATCGACGAGACCGTCTACATGGGCTTCGTGCGCGAGGGCAGCATCCGTCTGCAAAACACCACCACCGACGACCTGATCGCCTACCAGGCAGCCTCTGGCTACAGCTGGCTGACCGTCTCCCCCCCGACCGGGTTCATCCCGGGCAAGTCTGGATCGCCGCTCGAAATGACCTACCGGATCGACGCTTCCACGCTGACGGCGGGCAGGGTGTACACGGACGCCAAAATCATCCTTTCCTCCAGTACGCCGAATGTGGTCAATGTGCCCTTCAGCATTCCGATGACCGTCACGGTCGCCATGCCCCCGTTTGGGGCGATCCCGGATGAGGTCACCGCCTTCTACTACCCATGCACAGAACCGCTGGCAGAACAGCAGCTGACCGTGACGGTGGCTGGCACGCCGGGCACCGCTTTCACGGCGGTGGTTCTGCCCCCCCTGCTGGCGGCCCAGGCGGTTCAGCTGCGCGATCGGTTTCTGGTCGGCGAGCTGACGGAGGAGGGCGTGCTGCTGCGGGACCGCGAAGGGAGGGGGATGGTGTTGCCCACCGAGCTGGTCACCGCGTCCCCTGCCGAGTCCCCTGCTGCGTCGCCTGCGGGGGCTGACAGCTTTGACTGGCCTTCACAGACGCCCTGGGTGACAGCGGTGACCTCTGCGTTCGACACAGTGCCCACCTCTCTCACGCTGACGATCAGCCCGACGTTGCGCACCAAAGAGACCGAGCAGACATCGCTGTTTTTGCGGGGCACGGACCCGCTCAACCCGTCCGATTTTGTCTACAGCAACCAGACCATCAGACTGGTCTGCCCCAGCCGGGGGGTGTGGTTGCCCGTCATCGAACGGTAGGGAGGGGGCGCTGT
>CAIOHJ010000094.1 GCA_903858085.1 uncultured Chloroflexota bacterium | reverse complement strand
CATGACAGGCGGATCGCCGCCCCTACATACGTTGGATGCCAGAGGAAGTGTGTGCTGGCGTGTCGAAGAACCCTCCCTTACGGTCGGGGCTCTGAGCAGTTCACCCGACGCAGCGACTCCTGCGTCGCCGCCAATTCTTCCGTCAACCGCTGGTTTTTTTCGCACGCCCCATCGGGGCGGATGAATTTAGCACCCGACCACATGGAACTGGCGGTCCGACGCCGGGTGCGCAAACGCGATGACCCCCCCAGCTTCGCCGAGCGCGTCGCCCACCGGGCCGCCGTGCCAGCGGTGCTCTGATCCAGCGCTTTTGGAGAGGATACGGGCGTGCGATACATCAGCAACTGTTTCACCTGCTGCAAAACTTTGAACCGCACCCCCGGCCTTCAACGCACCAGTTCCCAGGCCAGATGCTGGATTTCCGGCAGGATCAATTTTTCCAGAGCCAGCTGGACGGCATGGGGGGAGCCGGGGGTGCTGAAGACGACCCTCTCCCGGTAGATGCCGGCAGTCGCCCGGCTCAGCATGGCCGCAGCCCCCACCTGGTCGTAACTCAACATGCGAAAAAGCTCGCCAAAGCCCGGCAACGGTTTCTCGATCGCACGGCTGATCACGTCGTAGGTGCGATCTCGGCGTCCGATGCCGGTGCCTCCGTTGAAAATGATCAACCGCGCCAGCCCGCTGGCAAACTCCTCCAATGCCTGCAAGACGGCGTCCGGCTCGTCGGCGACGATCCGATAGTCCACCACCAGGTGGCCCGCAGCTTCCACCAGACTGCGGATTACCTGGCCGCTGACATCCGTCTCTGCGGTGCGTGTATCACTGACCGTGACCACAGCAACCGGAACTGTCCCCTGCCTCTCTGCTGCTTTGCGGTGTTCCTCTGAGCTCATCAGTAGGCATCCTTTCGTTGGATCAGAAGCGATGTGGCGCTGCCTGGCGGCCAGCCATAGCCTTCCCAGGCCGTCGTGCAGGCCACCTGGTTGTAAAAGAGTCCGGCACGGGCCTGCACACCGACCGTGACCTGCGGGGTCAGCTGGTTCAAGTTCTGCGCCACCGGTGCCGGCACCTCCTGATAGTTGAAACCGATGTCGCCGTTGGCGTAGAGGACGATCTGCAAGGTCACCGCTGCTGGCGAGCCAACGACCCCCACATTTTGATATTCGACCACAAAACGGTCGGGGGCTGGCTGAAAGGCCAGAATCTGCCCGCCAGTCAGCGTCGGGTCCAGGTCCGTCCACCAGCCAAAGATGGCCTGCGCCGGTTCAGCCAGCACCGGCAGACAGCGGTTCTGGCCAGGGAGAGCAGGGGGCCCGCTCTCTGCAAAGGCCAGGAACCCATCTGCGTAGACCTCTGCCGTCGAATAGAGGGTAGAGGTGGGTGAGTCCTGGCCAGAGAGCGGAAATGAAAAGGGCAGCGCCACAGACACGGACGGCCGGCTGTCCGTGATCAGCACGGTCGGGGAGAGGGCGGGGATCTCCCACTGGAAGGGCAGCGCTGTCGCTGCTTCTTCGCCGCGGGCGACCCAAGGCAGATAGAGGCTGCGATCCAGCGTGCCGACCACGTCGACCCGGATCGGGAGCCACCGGTTCGTGCTCTGCCCCCCGGCATCGGTCACCGCCAGCCCGACCCCCCCCATGTAGTTGCCGATGGCCAGGGAGGTGGGCGAGATCGCCACAGTCAGATACGCGGGCTGGCCGTAGGCAGCTGTCGCCACAAAGTCGCTGCCGGGGACATTGGGCACTGTGTACCAGTCCGACAGCAGGACCTCGCCGGCCACCGTCGCTGAAAGCGGGTTGGAATTGGCGATGCGGACGGTCCGGGTCAAGGGGGCTGCCCCTGGGGGGAGCGTCACGGCCAGCACTTCCGGTGTCAGGCTGACCGTGCTGGCCAGGGCCCGACGCAGGGCGCTGGCTGCGTTGAGCAGACCTGCGCCCGCCTGTGTCTGGGGGAGCGCAAGCTGGCGCGCCGTGCCTTCCAGAATCGCTTCCACTTCAGCGGGGGACAGATCAGGCCGTGCTCCCAGCAGCAGGGCCGCTGCTGCGCTGACCAGCGGTGCAGCCATGCTGGTCCCAGGCTCTGTGCAGTAGTAGTGGGCCCCTTCCTGCAGCAAGACGCGGCCAAAGCCGACACATTTGCCTGGCACCGCAGAGGGCCAGGTACTCAACACCCCTTGGGTGGAACTGCCCCCCCCTGCGGCCAGGTCGATCTGGGTTCCGACAGCGCTGTAGGAAGCCCGTTGCTGGTCGATGGTCAAAGCAGCCACAGCCAGCACATGGTCGAGCCGGGCCGGGTAGTAGACCGGACCGCCGTTGCTGTTGCCTGCGGCCGCCACCACGACCACCCCGCGTGCGTCGGCGTAGTCGATCGCAGCCTGAATTTCCTGAACCAGCGCCACGTTGAGAAGCTCCAAGCGGATCTCCAGGCTCAGGTTGATCACGTCAGCCCCCCGGTCGGTGGCGTCGCAGAGGGCGCGGATCAGGTTGGTGATCGACCCACTGCCGCTGCTGCCGAGCATCTTGAGCGGGTCGATCACCACATTGGGCGCGCCGCCAGCAATGCCCAGCCCGTTGTTGGCCTGCGCAGCCAGGATGCCCGCCACATGGGTGCCGTGGCCGAAGTCGTCGTTGGGCACCGTGCCGGAGATCACATAGTTGACCCCAGCCAGCAGGCGGCCTGCCAGGTCGGGATGGTTGAAATCCACCCCGCTGTCGATCACAGCCACCCGCACAGGGGCCAGCGCGCCCGTCTGCCCTGCGGCCAGCTGCCAGGCGCGGGCAAATTCGCTCCGCTGCAGGGGCCACTGGTGAGCTGCATAGTAGGTATCTTCCAGGACAAACGGTTCTTCAGGCTGCACAGGGGGGAACTGCTGGGCCGCGCGCACCACCCAGTTGGGCTCGACCGCCACAGCTCCTGGCAGCCTGGCCAGCTGCTCCAGGGCAGCTGCCTTGTCGGGCCCTGGCAGCCGCCAGACCTGCAGCAGCCTGCTGGAGCCGCACGCGGCGACCTGGTCGATCCGGGTCCCGGTCTGTGCCAGAAACTCCTCTGCCTCGGTCTCGGTGGAGGGCTGTCGCACCACCAGATACTCGTCTGGCCAACGGTCGGCGGCGGCCACATTGGCGGGCGTGGGTGGCGGCTCCGCCGCGCCCTGCGCTCCCCCAAAGAGCCCCCCCGGAAACAGCCACAGGCCCCCCAAGAGCAGGGCAATCTTCAGACGGGTCAACGGTTTCATCAGCTCCTCCGATGCGCTCCCGCCGCCTTCAGGCGTGGGGTTGTAAACCTGCCGGTTCAGCTCTGCTGGCGGGTCTCGGCATTCGCCAGGTTCCGGGTTGCAACATCGATGGAGGCGCGCAGCGTCTGGGTCATCGCGTCATAGTCGGTGTACAGCCGTCCGTAGGTCAGGTTGAACGTATACTCAAAGTCGGCCGGGTTGCGGCCCTGGGTATGCTGGAGCAGGGTTTCCAGCTTGTCGAAGGCCTTGGCGAGGCGAGCCTCAGGGGTGACCGCAGCATGGTATTCGTCCCACAAGGCCAGCAACCCTGCGTGCAGCGCTGGAGGGAGCGGGGCGAGCAGTTCCAAAAAATGGCGCCGCTCGGCCTCCTGCTTGTCTTTCCCGGCGGCCAGGTGAACAGCCGGGGTATCGCCGTAGAGAGCCTCGCCGAGGTCGTGCACCAGGCACAATTTGAGCAGGTGATGGTGGTCGACGGCTGGGTACCAATTTTCCAGGAGCAAGGCCAGAAGACAGAGCCGCCAGGTATGTTCGGCGGTGCTTTCCGGGCGCCCCTGGGTGGTGTAGCCGCTGCGCAGCGTATCCTTGAGTTTTTCAGCGGATCTCAGGAATTCCAGAATTTGTTCAACTTCGCCAGCCAGGATTTCCATTGTACCTTCCGAAAGCCTGCCCGCTGCAAGGGGTGCCTTTGCAGCGGGCTCAGATCACCCGGTCGTTGCCGCCGTCGATCGGGAGCTGTGCCCCCGTTGTCTTGGCAAAGAGCGGCCCACAGAGTTCTGCCACCAATTCGCCGACATCGTGGCTGGTCACCTCGACGTGGAGGACATTGTGGGTCTTGTACTGCTGCACAGTCATGCCGTAATGGTCGGCGCGCGACTGCAGAACCTCGGGGGTCCAGAGGCCGGTATCAAAAACGGCGTTGGGGTGCACCACATTGACGCGGATCCGATCGTCCCCCCATTCGAGGGCGGCGACACGTGCCAGCTGGGTGACTGCGGCTTTTGAAGCGGAGTAGGCGGCAGCCCCCGGGCCAGGGGCGGGCACATTCTTGGAGCCGACAATCACCATTCTTCCTGTGGCTGGTGCCAGTGCAAGCAGCGGGTGTACGCTGCGCATGAGCGCAAAGGTGGCATCGAGGTTGATCGCCAACACACGGCGCCAGTCTTCTGACGAGAGCGCGGCAATTCGTCGGCCCGGCGGAAAAATTCCGGCGTTGAGCACCACCATGTCGAGCCCCCCGAAACGCTGGAGCCCTTTTTCAAGCGCCGCCTCGACCGCGTCGCCGTCGGTGACATCACACTGAATCCCCAGAAAATCCGGGCGGCGCCAGAGCTCGGGGATGGCAGGGTTGAGGTCCAGGCCAATGACCGCTGCGCCGCGCGCCAGAAAGGACTCTGCGCAGCCCCGCCCGATGCCAGAGGCGGCCCCGGTGACCAGGGCGACCTCGCCCGTGAAGGGGGGCTGTTTCTGTGGACGGCGCAGCTTGACCTGCTCCAAATCCCAGTACTCCATCTCAAAAAGATCGGCGGCGGAGAGGGCGCGGTAGCCCCCCAACTGCTCGGCACGCAAAATGATCTGCATGGTATGGCGGTAGATCTCGGCGGCGATGGCAGCATCTTTGGCGGTGCGGCCCACCGCCCCGATCCCCCACTCTGGGTCCACAAGCACGCGCGGCGCAGGGTCCAGCATCGTCAGGGGAGCTGCGCTGGAGGATTGGTGCTGGGCAAAATAGGTGCGGTAGGCGTCGACGTAGGACTGGACATCCCGCCCGACCAAAGGCAGCCGTTTGGTCCGAATCACATGGTCGGGTGTCGCCGGCCCCTGCTGGGCGATCGTCTCTACCTGCGGGTGGCGGGCAAAATGCAAAGCCAGATCGTCGTCGTCAAACGAAAGCAGCAGCGGCGCCCCTGCCGCCGCCGACAGCTGGCGGCGCAGCGCAGCACGCGCCGTGCGGGCGGGCGCAGGAGAACGCTGCTGCGCAGGCAGGGCGATCGTCCAGGCCTGCTGTCGCTGGAGGAACTCCTCTGCCTCCGTGACCAACTCGATCATGCGCGTGTAGGATTGCTGGGCAGTGGCGCCGAATGTAAAAAGGCCATGGTTGAGCAGAACCATCCCAATCGTCTGTGGGCCCGCCTGGGCAGGGAAGAGCTCCGCACAGAGACGGGCCAGTTGAAAGCCTGGCATGACATAGGGAATCACCACCACACGCTCGCCGTACAAAAAACGGACACGCTCGGCACCGCCTACGCTGTTGGTGAGGGTGACGACCGCATCGGCATGGGTATGGTCTACATACTTGTGGGGAAGCAAGGCATGCAAAATCGTTTCGACCGAAGGCGACGGCGCAGAAGCATCGACCAGACTGGTGCGCAGCGCATTGGCCATCTGCGGGTCTGAGAGATGGGACAAAGTCGCCAGCCGCAAAACGGGGTTCAGACGCACAGGAGCAAAGCCAGCCGCCTCGATCTGTTCGAGATCCCAGCCGCTCCCTTTGATGTACAGAAGCTCTTCAGCTTCACCAAAGAGGTTGGGTTCGAGGATCTTGACAGAGGTGTTGCCGCCGCCGTGCAGGACCAGATCCGGGTCACGCCCCAACAGCCTGGATGTGTAGACACGCAGGCCAAGATCGCCCGAATACTGCGCCGCCTCTTCCTCTCGCCAAAGACTCTGCATCATACACCTCGAACTCGCTTTGGATGATCGCTGGATACTGATATTTTGGGCAAATTGTAACCGAAATCTGCCCTGCACCGAAATGTACTCTGACATTGTTTGCAAAGGGTCTTGCAATATTGTCGGCGCTGTGCTATAGTAAAGATAAGCCTACCTGTGGTGGCTGGCTCCAATCCAGCCTTCGGGGGACCACAGGTAGGTCTTTTTGTATCTTGAGCAGATCGATCTCTGTACAGGAGCTCCCGATCGACGACCGAGGTTCTTTCGCTTCTCCCAACATCTGTAGGCGAGCCGACCGCTCTCCTCAGGCCAAAAGAGCCATTCCACGGGAGCAAAAATGATTCCAGCCAGGTTGGGCCCAGCCACACACTGCGGTGTGGTGGCTCTCAGCGTAGGTCACTTGGAGCGCTCGCTGCGCTACTACACCGACCAAATCGGGCTGCAGGTGCAGCAACACAGCGCCGGGGAGGCGCTTCTGGGGGTCGGCACAGAGGCGCTGTTGCGGTTGGTCGAACAGCCCGGCGCGCGCTCGGTCCAGCGCAACCACACAGGCCTCTACCACTTTGCCCTGTTGACGCCGGATCGGGCTGCGCTGGGGCGTCTGCTGGCCCACCTGCTGGAGAGCCAAACCCCGATCGACGGCGCCAGCGACCACGGCGTGAGCGAAGCGCTTTATCTGACCGACCCCGACGGCCACGGGATTGAGCTCTATCGTGACCGGCCTCGGGCCGAGTGGCCTGCGGTCGCCGGGAACCTGACCATGACGATCGACCCGCTCGACGTGCACGATCTGCTGGCGGCCGCGCTGCCGCAGCGTGCGTGGACCGGGCTGGAGCCAGAGACGACAGTAGGACATGTCCATCTCCATGTGGCAGATCTGGCAGCAGCCGAATATTTTTATGTCGAATTGCTGGGGCTTGACCTGATGCAGCGATTTGGCCGGCAGGCGATCTTTGTCTCTGCGGGCGGCTACCACCACCATCTGGGGCTCAACACCTGGGCGGGCCAAGGGGCACCGCCTGCCCCTGCTGCCGCAGCCCGCCTGCTCTGCTGGGAGTTGGTCGTCCCCGTTCCTGCCGACCTTGAGGCAGCCCTCGAACGGCTGGCCGCAGCGGGCTATCCGGCGACAGAGACGGCAAATTGCTGGCAAGTGTCAGACCCCTCGGCGAACGTCGTTCAGCTGCGCGCTGCCTGAGTCTGTGCAGATGCCGAAGACTCCCCAAGGGGCGGCAGCCCCCCTGGCTGGCCAGGAGAGCCCTTCTCTGGACGGAACAGCCCGGCTCTTCTGGCTGCAGGCGGGGCTGACGGCCGTGATGCGGATTGCCTGGGTCTGGCCGTGGCTGCTGGGGCTGCAAACCTGGCTTTCCCCTTCTGCGCAGGGGCCGCTGCTCCCCTTGGGGGCGTTGCCAGCGCTGCTGTTGGGCGGGCGGCTGCTGGTACGGCAGGCTGCAGAACGGGGTCTGGCTGCGCGTCAGGCGCGTGCCGGGATGGCGTTGGTGGGGCTGCTGGCGGTGCTGGGGTTGCTCTGGGCAGAGTACGGGGCCCCGCTGGCGCCCTGGGATCTGCGCTGGCTGCAGCTGGCTACGGGGGAAGGGTCGCTCTGGGCAAACGAGATCCCGCCCGCCGTGCTCGCCTTTTTGGCGGCAGCGGGTCTGTGGCTGCGTGGAATTCTGGATGGGGGGCGGGCGGACGACCATGCCGCTGTGGCCGGGGCCTGGAAGACGGGCGCTGTCGCCTTTGCGCTGCTGCTGCTGGCTGGCCAGTTGAGCGGAGATCTGGCGGCCGGCAGCCAGGGCTGGCTGCTGCTTTTCGTCGTCGCCGGCATGGCGGCCTTGGCGCTGGCGGGGATGGAGCGGGCCCTCTACAGCGGCAGTATGGCCCACACGGGCCCCCTGCGGCCCAGCCGTTCCTGGCTGGCCAGTGTGGGCACTGTGATCGGGGCGGTGGTGCTGCTGGGCCTGCTGCTCTCCGCATGGCTTGCCCCCGGACAGATCGCCCAGTGGCTGGCGCTGTTGGAGCCGGTCGTCGACCTGCTGGCCTGGCTGCTGCTTGCCCTGCTGTACGGGGCAGTCTACGCGCTCTTTTGGCTGCTGACCCCCTTGATCGATTGGCTGCGCACGATGCTGGCCAACGCGCAGCCGATGGAGATGGCGCTGGAGGCAGCACCCATGCAGCCGTTGTCGCCGTTGCTGCAAGAACAGCTGGCAGGAGAGGTGGTCGCTGCGGCGACAGAACCGCTCCGTTGGGGTGCGATCGGGGTTGTGCTGGTCGTGACCGCCGTACTCTTTGCCCTGTCTTTGCGTTTGCTGCGGGGAAGTGCAGCCCCCAACGGCGAAGAGACGCGCGAGTCGATCCTGACCCGCTCTCTGCTGGGAGAGCAGCTGCGTGCACTCTGGGAACAGCTGCGCCGCCCCGCTGCATCGACGGCAGATGCATTCCTGCCGCTGGACAGCGAGCCAGCGCTGCGGCGCGAGGTCCGCTCCCGCTACCAGACCTTTCTGGCGGCAATGGCGGCCCAGGGCCAGCCGCGGCCGCGCAGCGCCACCCCTGCCGGCTACGCCGCAGCGCTGGACCGGCTGACCCCGCCCCAACAGGCTGCTTTGCAGCAATTGACTGACCTGTATGCCGCGGTGCGCTACGGTGCTCTCTGGCCAGAAGCGGAGCAGCTGCCGGCTGCCTCCGCAGATTGGGACCCGGCCGACGCCGGGTAAAGCGGCAGAGCCGCCAAAAAAGCCGCCGCTTGCTGGCGGATCACGGCGCGTTCGGGGGGAGAGAGGTGTTTGAGCCCCAAAACGGCTGGACCAGAGCGCGGGTTGGCGCGCAGGGTGCTCTCGTGCTCCAGCAGAAAATTCCAGTAAAGAAAATTGAAGGGGCAGGCGCCCTCTCCGCTGCGCGTTTTGGGGTTGAAGCGACAGCCGCTGCAAAAATCGCCCATCTTGTGCAGGTAGCTGGCCGAGGCCAGATAGGGTTTGGTTGCAATCTTCCCCCCATCGGCGTTGAGTCCCATGCCGATCACGTTGGGGGCGACGACCCACTCGTAGGCATCTACATACAAAGAGAGAAACCACTGGTGGAGCGCGGCAGGGTCGATGCCAGCCAACATGCAAAAATTGCAGATCACCATCAACCGTTCGATATGGTGGGTATAGCCGTTTTCAAGGACACGGCCGACCACATGGCGGAGGCAGTTCATCGGGGTATCGGCATCCCAGAAGAGCTGGGGCAGGGGCCGGGTGTGCTGCCAGCCATTGGCGTCGAGCAGGCCGGGCATCTGTTGCCAGTACTGCCAGTAAACAAACTCGCGCCAGCCCACGATTTGACGAACGAACCCTTCGACCGATGCGAGGGGGGCCAGACCGGCGGCGTAGCGTTGTTCGGCGCGACGGGCCAGGTCGAGCGGGTCCAGCAGGCCAAGATTCAGAAAGGGGGAGAGCAGCGAATGGAAAAGCACGGCGCTGCGGCTGCTCATCGCGTCCTCGTAGGGGCCGAAGTTGGGCAGGCGATGGCACAAAAAATCTTCGAACGCTGCTTCCGCCTCGCTGCGGGTCACAGCCAGATCAAATCCATCCACAGAGCCGGAAGCGTGCTCCAGCTGTGCGATCTCCGCCATCACCTGGCGGGTCAACGGGTCGGGGGCAAAACGGACCGGGGGAGGGATTGACAGCCCGCTGCGGGGCAGGGCCTTGCGGTTGTCGTGGTCAAAATTCCAGAGGCCGCCCAGAGGGTTGCCCTCTGCGTCCAGCAGCAGCCCCCAATGCCGGCGCATTGTGCGGTAAAAATTTTCGAGGATCATCTTCTTGCCGGAAGCAGGGCCTGGGGTGAAGCGACCGATCAGAAACTGGCTGTTGGGGAGCACCTCGACCGGAATGGCCAGGAGGCTGCTCAGGCGCTGCTGTTGGAAGAGCCGGCCACGGTACTCGGCGGCCGCCATGGTCAACAGCCGTTCCGGCTGCCAGTCGGCCACATGCTGACACAAAGCCTCCTGCACAGACCGGGCATGCAGGTAGAGAACCGTGTAGCCGAGCGCACGCAGTTCTTCAGCGTAGTGGCGCATGGCGCTGAAGAGCAGCACAAGCTTCTTGCGCTGGTAGGGCAGGCGAGCTGTGCGCTGCGCGCTTTCCACCAGGAGCACACAAATTTCCCGACGAGCAGCGATCTGACTGGCTGCCACCAGTGCGGGATGGTCGAGCAGAAGCTGGTCACCAAGAATCCAGACAGAAATACGGGACATGATACAACATTCTACCACAGAGGGCGCGCTGCTGCCCATCTGGGGGTGTGGGCGCACCACCCAAAACTCGGCTTCTTGCCCCCGTGCAACCAGCGGCCCACCGGATCCCACCAGCGCTCGCAGGATGAGGTCATCCCCCATCTGGCAGGCGGTGAGGAATGGAATTGCTGCTGAGCGGCCTTGACAGAGCCACTGTGCTGCGTTAGAGTGAGCCGGCTTTCATCTCGATCTGATTCTGCTCTTGCGTATTGATAAGGGGTCTGCCATGAACATCTTTGGCCGCAGTTGGTCGCTTTTCAAATCGTCCTGGGGTGTTGTGCGCAGCGAACCCTCGTTGATCTGGTTTCCAGTGCTCTCTGCCCTGCTGGTGGTCATCGCCTCGCTGCTGCTTCTGGGCGTGCTGGTCGGGGTTGTGGCGCTGAATCCGAATCTGCAGCAGGCGTTGAACAACAGCTCCGCCGCAGCCGACAGCGGCGAGACGGGCTCGCCCCTGCTGGCCGTGGCAGGCATCCTCGTGCTCTTCGTCTACTATTTGTTGATCAGCACCATCGCCACCTACTTTGCGACTGGCATGGCGGGCGCTGCGTTGCGCCGACTCGACGGCCACGACACCTCCTTCGCAGAAGGAATCCAGATCGCCAACAGCCGATTGGGGCTGATCCTGGGTTTTGCAGCGATCGAAGCCACAGTTGGGGTGGTGCTTAGCCTGCTGCGCAACCAACGCCAAGGTTCCAACCTGGCCGGCAACCTGCTGGCCTCGCTGGGCGATCTGGCCTGGGGCGTCGCCACCTTTCTGGTCATCCCAGTCATCGCCGACCAGCCCACCAGCCCCTTCGGTGCCATCCAGAAAAGCACATCGTTGCTGCGCAAAACCTGGGGCGAACAGCTGATCGGCAGCGGCGGGCTGGGCCTCATCTTTGGCCTGCTGGCCGCGGCTGTCGTCGTGCTCACCTTCCTGGCGCTGTTTTTGGTGAGCAGCGTGGCCGCTCTGCTGTGGACCGTGCTCGGCATCGGGGGGGGCGCTTTGATCCTGCTGGCGGTGCTGAACAGCACGCTCAGCGGCATCTACAAGGCAGCTGTCTATCGCTACGCTTCCCAAGGCCAGGTCGCCACACAGTTCGACCGCACCTTGATTCAAAATGCCTTCCATGCCAAAGGGGCGACCGCCTGATCCACCCCCTCCCAGCCTGCCGTCGGCGCGCAAAAGGCTGGGAGGGCGAAGCACTGCTTCGCCCTCCCAGCCACCCCACTTACAGAGGATCCAGAGCTGCTCAACGTCGGCTGCGATAGCGGCGGATCAGGGCGTTGGTCGAGCTGTCATGGTGCAGCGCAGGCTCAGCCGCGCTCAGCTCGTCGGTAATCTGCCTGGCCAGCACCTTGCCCAGTTCGACCCCCCACTGGTCAAACGAGTTGACCTGCCAGATCACCCCCTGCACAAAGACACTGTGTTCGTACAACGCCACCAATTTGCCCAAAATCTCCGGCGTCAGCTGGTCAGCCAGAATTGTGGTCGAAGGCCGGTTTCCCTCAAACGTGCGGTGCGGTGCCAGCCAGTCAGGGGTCCCTTCGGCACGCACGGCATCGGTCGTCTTGCCAAACGCCAGCGCCTCTCCCTGCGCAAAGATATTGGAGATCAACAGGTCGTGGTGACCGCCGGTCGGGTTGAGGCTCCGACAAAACCCGATGAAGTCACAAGGCACCAGCCGGGTGCCCTGGTGCAACAGCTGATAGAACGAATGCTGGCCATTGGTGCCCGGCTCCCCCCAGTAGATCGGGCCGCTCGGGTAGTTGACTGGCTCGCCGTCCAGGGTGATGGACTTGCCGTTGCTTTCCATCGTCAGCTGCTGAAGATAGGCGGGAAACCGCTTGAGATACTGGTCGTAGGGGAGCACGGCAATGCTCTCCGCCCCCAGAAAGTTGTTGTACCAGACCGCCAGCAAGGCCAGGATCACCGGCATGTTGCGTTCGAAAGGAGCCGTGCGGAAATGCTCGTCCATGGCATGAAAACCAGCGAGCATGGCACGGAACTGGGCCGGCCCGATTGCAATCATGGTCGACAGCCCGATCGCCGAATCCATCGAGTAACGCCCCCCCACCCAGTCCCAGAAGCCAAACATATTGGCGGTGTCGATCCCAAATTGGGCCACCGCTGTGGCGTGGGTCGAGACTGCCACAAAATGGTTGGCCACCGCACGCTCGTCCCCCAACGCAGCCAGCAGCCAGCGTCGCGCCGAATGGGCATTGGTCATGGTCTCCAGGGTGGTGAAGGTCTTGGACGCGACAATAAACAGCGTCTCTGCCGGCTCCAGGTCGACCACCGCCTCGGCAAAGTCGGTACCGTCCACATTGGAGACAAACCGAAAGCAGAGGCTGCGTTCGCTGTAGTGGCGCAGCGCTTCGTACGCCATCACCGGCCCCAGGTCAGAGCCACCGATCCCAATATTGACAACGTTGCGGATCCGGCGGCCGGTGAAGCCCAGCCACTCCCCCTGACGCACACGCTCGGCAAAGAGGCTCATTTTGTCCAGCACCGCATGGACCTCCGGCACCACATCGACGCCGTCAACGTAGATGCGGGCAGAGCGCGGGGCACGCAGCGCCGTATGCAACACCGCACGGTTTTCGGTCAGGTTGATCTTCTCCCCGGCAAACATGGCGTCGATCTGCGGGCGCAGCCTGCTCTGTTCGGCCAGCTCGACCAGCAGCTGCAGCGTTTCTGCGGTTACCCGGTGCTTGGCGTAGTCGACATAGAGGCCCAGTTCGTCGATCACCATGCGTTCGCCGCGGCCCGGATCCTGGTCGAAGAGATCGCACAGATGGACTGAACCCAGCCTGGCGGCATGCTGGAGCAGCTGCTGCCAGGCTGGCAGCTCGGTCAGGCGAGGGACATACATACGGACTCCTCCTTGGTCTGGCTAGCGAGTGTACAGTTCCCGCGGCAAATGAGGGACTCGGTTGAGATAGCGAAGGGCAATAAACCGCTCCGGGTAAAAATCAACCCGGCTGATCGCCGTGTTGAGATGGCTGAAATGCAAATTGGCGTGCTCGCCGGCGCCGGTCAGCGCCTTCAACAGCTGGTCGAGAAATGTCCCGTGGCTCACCAGCAAAATCACCTCGTCGCTGCGTTCTTCTGCCCAGCGGTACAAAATTTCGGAGACCCGCCGAGCCCGCGCAGCACACTGCCCCAGATCTTCGTAGCCGTTCCACCACCAGCCGTCGTCGCCAACCTCCGAAGGCAGTGTGTAGGCCGGAAACTGGGCTGCCATTTCCCGGCGCCCCAACCCACTGAAATTGACCACGGTGCCCGCACGCGGGTCACCGGTGAACATCCCGCCATGTTCAAAAATCTCAGTCCAGACCTGCGGCGCCAACCCCAACGCCTTGGCCAGCGGCGCTGTTGTCTGCAGCGCCCGCAGCATCGGGCTGGTGTAAAGCGAGGTCACCGGACGTTCGGTCACGGTGGCGCGCCGCTCGGAGAGCGTGTGGTCCGCCTGCGGCAGATTGCCCCAAAACGTACCCAGCCGCTCCACCTGCTGAACGCCGACAGCGGTCAACTCCGGTTCCGCCACACGGCGCTTCACATATTCGGCGTAAGGGACAGCCTCGGCCAGCACATTATTGGTGGATTGTCCATGACGAACCAGTACCAGTCTCACAGCGTTACCTCACAGGGTGGGGACGACTCGGGCCAGTCGGTCCAACATTTTTTCCAGATCCTGGGTGCGCTCGGCGATGCTGAAGCGCACATGCCCCTCCCCAGCCGGGCCGAAGGCGCTTCCTGGGGTCCCCACAACCAGGGCGTCGTCGATCAACGCCTGCGTGATCTCCAGGCTGCTCTTGCGCGTCTGGGTAAAGCGCGGAAAAACATAAAAAGCCCCTTCGATCGGCGGACACTCGATCCCAGGGATCTCCTCGAAGGCATCGAGCACCATCCGGCGACGCTGGTCGTAGACTGCCCTCATCTCGGCGATGCACCCCTGCGGCCCGTTGAGCGCTGCCACACCCGCCGCCATCGTAAAGCTGGCAGCCGACTGCGCGCTGTGGGTCTGATAGACCCGGGCAAGTTTCACGATCGGCTCGGGGCCGGCCAGCCAGCCCAGCCGCCAGCCGGTCATCGCATAGGCTTTGCTGAACCCGTTGACGATCACCGTGCGTTCGGCCATGCCCGGTTCGACCGCCAGGCTGGCAGAGAGGTGGCCCTCATAGACGAGATGCTCGTAGATTTCGTCGCTGATCACGTACAGATCAAAAGCGACAGCCACCTGCACGATTGCATCGATCTCCGCCCGCGTCAGCACCCGACCAGTCGGGTTGTTGGGGCTGTTGACCATCAACACCTTGGTGCGCGGCGTGATGGCCCGTTCGAGCAGGTCAACGCTGATCCGAAAATGGTCGTCCCCTGAAAGGGCAACCCGCACCGGGTTGGCACGGTGCAGCAGGACCATCGGCGCGTAAGAAACCCAGGAAGGATCCAAAATCAAGACATCGTCGCCCGCTTCGAGCAGCGCCGCCAGGGTGGCAAAGAGGGCCCACTTGGCCCCCGGCGTGACCATCACCTGGCCGGGCGTCACATGGTGAACATTGTTCTCCCGCTTGAGTTTGGCGACAATTGCCTCCAACAACGCCGGGGTCCCAAAAGCAGGCGGGTAGTGGGTGTCCCCCGCCTGGATCGCCGCCAGGCCAGCCTCGACGATATGGCGCGGTGTATCAAAGTCGGGCTCGCCCCCAGCCAGATTGACGACATCCTTGCCGGCCGCGCGCAGCTCGCGCCCGCGCTGCATCATCATCGTCGTCGGCGATGGCGGCACCCCCGCAAGGGTCGAAGAGATCGATCGCATACAAACACCTTTCTATTGGAGCAGCATTTTTCTACAGACAGTTCACACCGTCGACATCGCCGCCGACATCGCCGCCGACATCGTGGTCAGCTGATCCCATTATATCGCAAACGACCCAAACCCCGACAGCACGGCACCCAAAGAGGGCCGCTGCTCGCCACTCCCCAGCCCTGGCCGGACCCTTGACGGCATGGCTGTTTTGTGCTATTTTGGGGAAAGAGGACTCGGGAGGAAACAGATGCGGCGCATCGCTGTTGTGGGAGCAGGAGTTTTGTTGCTGGTAGGTCTGTGGGTGGTTGCACAGTCGCTGGGTGCAGCGACTGTGGCAGCGACCCAGGCAGCACCGGCCAGGCAACGTACCCCCCTGGCGATGACCCTGGTCGTACGGCCCCTGCCACTCACCGCCACCCTGCCGCTCACCGCCACCCTGCCGCTCACCGCCACCCTGCCGCTCACCGCCACCCTGGCGACGATAGATCGCGTCCCTGCGGTGCTTGCCACGCAAACCCCCCGTCCGATTGCAACCCGCCGTGCAACGCCGGCCCCAGCGGCCGCGTTGGAGCAGCCGGACGCCTTCGCCGCCGTCCCCGCCCGCCGTCGCGGGCAGGTCGACCTGAGCTGGCTCTACTCCGGCCCCACCCAGGCGGCCTTTTTTGTCGTCGAACGCTCCGCCGACGGCGGCATCTGGCGCCCGGTAGACAGCTGCCGCACGCCAGTCACCGCCGAAAGCGCCCGCTATCGCTGCACAGACACAGAGCTGGCCAGCGGCTCAACCTACACCTACCATCTCTGTATCGTCGGTCGCGAACTTTCGTGCGCCGATGCCCCCACACTGGCCGCCGAGCCTGTCAAGGCCCCGTAGCGGCTGGAGAAGCTACCCCGCAGCGGCTGGGCAGCCCTGGGCAGGTTGCCCGGCAGCTCTCACCCGGCCGAAACCGTGCCCACTCCGCCTGGTCCAGATTGCGTCCAGCTACCTGGCAGGCACGCTTCGCCAGCTCGGCAGAGGTCAGCAGCCACTGGCGCAGTGTGCCGTCGGTGCTGGCCGTGTAAAGCTGCCCCCCCAAAGAGGCCAGCCCGTTGACACTGGCCTGGTGGCCAGCCAGCACAGTGGGGATGGGCGGTTCCACAGACAAATTCCACAGCCGCACCGTGCGGTCGGCGCTGGCCGTGTAGAGTTGGCTCTGGTCAACCCCAAACAGAAGCGAGCTGATCTCGCTGCGATGGGCTTCCCAGTGCAGCACACCCTCTTCTGGAGCAGCCAGATTCCAGATCCACAGCTCTCCCGCCACGTCTGCCGTTGCCAGCCACGACCCTGTCGGGCTGAACGCCAACGCTGTCAGGGCACTCTGACCCGCCTGCAGCACCTGCCCCCCCATCGCCAGCTGGTTCAGCCGCCAGACAGTCACCCTCCCGTCACTGCTGGCCGCAGCCAGCAGGTCGCCCTCGGCGCTGAACTGCACCGCCGTGGCCCGGGCAACCTGCGAAGCGGTAAGCTGCCGACTGACCCCGACCGCATCGACCGTCCAGAGCCGAATCGCGCCGTCGTCCCCCGCTGAAGCCAGCCACCCCAACCCGGCATGCAGGGCAACCCCATTGACCCTGCCGCGATGCGCTTCCCAGATCGCCAGCGGGCTCGCATCGGGCGGACGCCACAGCACCACCCTGCCCGCCGCATCGCCCGCCGCAACCCAGCTGCCGTCGGCCGCCAGCGCCGTCAGGGCGCTCTGGCCGGTGGCACTCAACACAGCAGTGGCCCGCCCCTCCTGCACAGACCAGCCCTGCACCGCTCCGGCGCCGATCGTATACAGCGTTGCGCTGACCGGGACAGCGACGAGATCCTCGAACGGGCGCCCGTCGCTGGCCAGGATCGACGGTTCAGCTTGAGGGTCGTCGACCCGCCAGATGCGCAAGGTGCGGTCGTAGCCGGCAGTCAGAAACCCGTTGACCCCCGGCACTGTCGCCAACAGATTGATCTCGCCGTCATGGCCGCGCAGGATCAACGGCGCAGCTCCGCCGTCGGTGTGTTGCCAGATGCGCACGCTGGCCGCTCCCAGGTCGTCGTACCCAACAGTCACCAGCCGTTCCCCGCCGGCACCCAGCACAAAGGCCAGCCCGCTGATCAGCAGCGCATGGGCATGGACCCTGTAGCTTGCGTTCGGGTCGTCCAGATTCCAGACGCGCAGCACGCCGTTTTCATCCCCGGTGGCCAGCCAGCTGCCGTACAGCGCAAACTCCATGGCTCGAATCGAGGCCCGATGGCCCACCAGCCGCCGAGGCTCTCCCCCAGCCAGCGGAGAGACCCACAGATCCCCTGCCCGGTCTCCCGAAGCCAGGGCACGGCTGTCCGGGCTGAACGCCAACACCGAAACCGGCGCTGCATGGCTGCCGACCATCCGGCCCGCCGTCTCCGCCCCGCCTGCCGTCGGCCAGAGCCAGAGCGCGCCGTCATCGCCCCCTGCGGCCAGCCAGCGGCCATCCGGGCTGAAACGGACCAGGTTGACCGTGGCCCCAGGCCCTGCCAGGCGCTGCGGCGCCGCGTCTGCAGCGGCACTGTCCCAGAGCCAGAGCGCACCATCCTCCCCCCCCGCAGCCAGCCAGCGACCGTCCGGGCTGAAGGCAACACTGTAAAGCGGCCCCTGGCTGGCGACAACAACCCGGGCAGGGCCAGCCGCCAGCCGCCAGATGCGCGCCGTGCCGTCGTCGGCCGCCGCCGCCAGCCGCCCATCCGCAGAGAAGGCCAGCGCCCAGCTGACCGGCTCACCCGCGGCTGCCAGCTCGACCGGACGCAGTGTGCCACCTGCGATCCGCCAGGCGACCAACGCGCCATCTTCGCTGGCAGCCGCTGCCCAGTGCGCGTCCGGGCTCAGGGTCAGAGCGACTGCGCTGTCGCTGAGCGCAGCCAAAGGCAGGCCACCGGTCGCAGCCAATCCGTCGTGAATCCCTTGTTCGATCGTGTGCGAGAACTGCCCCCCGGCGGCACCCACCCGCATGGCTTCGACAGCCAACAAAAGCGCCTGCTGGGGACGGCTGGAGAGGGCAAAAACAGCCTGGCTGGCAAGCTGGTCGCCGCGGATCTGTCGCAGCAGCTGTTCGGTGCGGGCACGCGCCTGCACCGCATCGACTCGAGCAGCATCCGCAGCCGAGCGAGCTGTCTCTGCTGCCGCGGCCTGCTCCTTGGCTGTGTCGGCCAGCTGTCTGGCGCGGGCCGCTTCAAGCGTTCTTGAGACAGCTTCCGCCTGCGCCCGCACATAGTTGGCAGCCGCCTGGCTGGCAAACCAGAGAGACAACAACAGCAGCAGCAACATGCTGATCGCCGCCACCGTCGCCCCGATCGCGATCAGCCGGTCGCGTTTTGCCTCCTGCTGCTGCGCCGCCTCCCGGGCCTGAAGTGCAGCCAGCCGCTCCGCTTCAGCGGCCGCGCTGCTCGCCACCAGGCTGCGCTCCAGCGGCCCATACAAACAGGGAGCTGCAGCCAGCGCCTGCTCTGCCTCGGCCAGCGCCGCACTGTGCAGCAGACGCGAGGGGCTGCGGTCGACATTCCACAGATCCGCTGCAATCACCAACGAATGGGCCTGGCGCCAACGCTCGTTGGCCTCTCGAATCGGGCCGATCAGCCGGTCGTGGATCAGCTCCACCCAGCGGCCACCGCCGCGCGTCTCCCCGCGCAGCAAAAAACGCTGCTCCAGCGCCAGTGCGATCGAATTGGGCAACGTGTCTGTCTCTGTATCGGACTGGTAAAGCAGGTTGCGCGTGCCGTCGCGCGTGATCAGCCGCTGGCTGAACCAGTCGCGCAGCTCGCGCTCACTGACCCCTGTGGTCGTCGCTGCGACCACTGCGGCCAGGGTCTGTTCATAAAAACTGGCCAACGCATGGTTGACAAACTCCCCCAGCCCCGCCCCACGCGCCAGTTTCTCGACATCCTCGGCGGTGATCGTCGCCCCAGGCTCTTCCAGCAGCCGCTGCCAGAGCTGCATGCAGACAACCTGCAGCTGCACCGGCTCCACCATCTCCCCCAAGGGGGCAGAGCTGTCCGTCGTGCCCTCCGCCACCCTCTGGCGCAGGTTGTCCACCAACCGTTCGGCCACACCAGGTTCAAACGGGCGCCCCCCCAGCACAGCCGGTTTGGTCACCGCAGCAAGCGCCGCCGTCGCATCCATGTAGTTGAGCCGGTAACGCACCCGCAGCCGATTGGGCAGAAGCCGCGTGTAAGGGTCCAGCTCGGCAATGTAGTCCTCGCGCATGGTCAGAATCACCCACAGATGGGGGTCGGCGGAGAGCGCCTGGCTCAGCTGGCGAAAAAAGTCCTCACGCTTGTCCCACTGCTCCGGATAGGTGGTGAAGATCTCTTCAAATTGGTCGATCACCAGCACCCGATCGCTCTCCTCACCCGCCCCCCGGGCCAGAAAGTCGGGGAGCCGCTGGTGGCGCAGAGAGACCTCCCCTTGGTGCCCTGGGTCCAGATCCCGCAGCAAATTGTAGACATAGACATTCGCTACCGCTGTGACCGGCAGATCAGCGGGCAGTTGACCGCCGACCCGCGCCCGCCCCAGCACCACAAACCCCTCCGCACGCAGCGCCGGCAGCAGACGTGCGTTGACCAGCGAACTTTTGCCAGCACCCGAAGGCGCATAAAAAAGCACGCTGCGGTCTGCCATCACCAACGAAAGCAGATCAGCCCCCTCGCGCTCGCGGCCAAAAAAGAGCTGCTGCTCACGCTCGTTGTCGGCAAAGGGACGCGGGCCGATGTACGGATTCTGCGCACGGCTGACTTCTTCCCCCAGCTGCGGGGGGGACTTTGTGAAATTTTCCGGTGCTGTCATCGTTCACCTCCCACAACCTCTCCCAGTGGGTCCGCTTCGAAGCGTTCCAGGCCCCATTCAAGACGATCGGCGTCGGTTGCTTTGGCAGCGGCTGGGCATGGCTGGTTGCCGATGGCCACTCACCCCCCACCGCCCTGCCAGGCCTCCCACAGCTGACGCAAAAAGGTGAGTGGATCTCCCCAAAAAATATCGAACCGATATTTGTCCTGAGCCAGATACATCTGCACATAGTCCTGAAAACGGGCCAGGTCACGGATCGCAGCCATCTCCAGCGGGTCGAGCTGTATTGCCACGCTGCGCGGACGTCGCGGCTGGTCGCGGATCAGCTCCTGCAGAATCACCCGCATCTCCCAGCTCTGCGTGCTGTAGCCGATCATCAACAAGATGGTGCTCGAAATGGCGTTGCGCACCGCATTGGGTATCGTGCCGATTTCTCGAAAGTCACGAAGCACGCTGCTCAAAAAATCAAGATGGTCGTCCTCGGTCAGCACCAAGGACTCGGGACATTCATCCAGCCCATGCAGATGGTAGACCAGCGGAGCTGCAACAGTGGGCTGGTAGCCAGGGTCCGACCGATAATCGACCGGGATGAGCTCCTCCAACCCGGCATGCCAGGCGTAGGCCTCGGTGCGTGGGCGTTTGTCCAGGTTGCGCAACGCAGTTTCCAGCAACAGGTGGGGGCTGGTGGTCAAAAAAACCGGCATGTCAAACGCAGCCAGCAGGTTGAGCGGATTCTCCAGATCCCCGCGCGCCGGATAGCCCAGACGATCGCCGACCAGCTGAGAGACACTCAGCCCCCGCTCACGACGCACCTGCTCCAAGAAGATCCGGTCCACCGCAGGGTCCTGTTCCAACGCCGCCAGATAACGCTGTTTGAGAAACTGCAAATACTCGCTTTTGGCACGGTAAGGATCCCGGTAGGTGACACTCAGATACTGTGCGACCAGCGGCAGGCTGCTCTCCGACAGCGGGTACTGGCTGTCGCGGGCCCACTCCGCCACCACCCCTCCGCCAGGAAAGAGTGCCCCCAGGATCAGCTGGTTGCTGACCAGCGGCGTACAGCGTTTGCGCGTGATCTGGTCGGCAATGTAGCTCCAGGAAATCTCGCTGTTTGGCATTGTCCTCCCTTGCACTGGGTCGGCAGTCAGCTGCTGTACGCCACGCGAAACCCGACGTTGTGATGGGCAGCAGCGGCGTGCACGCCCAGCCGGGCACTGCACGTCAGCCGTTCGATCGGGTCATCGTAGGCACCGCCGCGGCAGATACAGAGTTCATTGGCCCGCAGGGTGGGCTGCTCGCGTTCGTCGCTCCGATAAGGATAGACAAACTGGGGCCGGCGCAGGTTGTCGCCCCAACGCGTGGCGGTCCACTCCCGCACGTTGCCGATCAGATCGCAGACGCCGTACGGGCTGCAGCCCGCTGCTGTGGCGGTGACCGCTGCCGTCTGCCCCCCCCCATGGCTGCAGTACTGGGCGGACGGAGGAGCTTCCCCCCAGGGATAGGTGCGCCCATCGTCGCTGCGGGCAGCCTTCTCCCACTCCGCCTCCGTAGGCAGCCGGTAGGCACGTCCGCTCTGCACAGCCAGCCAGCGACAGTAGGCAGCAGCCGCATGCCAGCTGATCCCGACCACCGGATGCTCCAGCTTCCCGGCCGGCGGTGTTGTAAAAAACCAGCCCACCCCCTGTGGCCGATGTTCGCTCTGCTCGCGCACAAAGGCTGCATACTGCGCATTGGTGACTGGATAGCGGCCGATCGCAAAAGGGGCCAGGTCCACCCTGTGCTGCTGCCACTCAGGCGGGGCGTTGGCTGCCCCCATCACAAATGGGCCTGCTGGAACCGACCTCATTTCTGGCTCGAAAGGCAAACGAGGACGGGCAGGAACGCTCTCCAGCACACGCGCCACCAGCCGATTGTCGGCGGAACGCGCAAACAACACCGGCGCACTCCAATCCGGCGGAGCCGCAGGGTCAAAAAGCGCCTTGCGTGCCTCGGCGAGAGCAGCTTCCGCCGGGTATCCATCCGCCATCGCTCGGTAGAATTCTTGTGCCAGCAGCACAGCCCGCTCAGAAACGATGTCAAACTGCAGCGCCACCACCAATGGAATCCCCAACCGGACCAGCTGCTGGGCTGTGCCTTGAAAGGCATTGCGCTCGTCGACCCGAGCCCCTGCACAGGCGTTGAGAAAGACAGCCCGCAGCGTCTGCTCGCCTTCCAACAACACGCTGAGCAGCGTCGCATCGACCAGAGCCGCCTGCCCCGTCTCCTCCTCCAGCACCAGCCCCGAACTCTGGCTGGCAGGGTCGTACCAGCCGTGCCCAATAAAATGAAGCAGATGCACACGCTGGCCGCGCAGCTGGCTGCGCAGCGCAGCAACCGTAGGGGCAGCCAGCCGCTGCAAGGTCACCTGGCCAGCGGCAACCAGCGGAGCCACCGCAGCTTGGATCCGCCGCCACTCCACCTCCACCTCCAGGCGGGGCTCCAGATCCGTCGGGTCAGCCAGCACACAGAGGATGGCCAGCGGCAGTTCAGCCAGCAGCCCCGGTGCGTGGGTGGCCAACGCCATATAGCGCACGATCGGCGTCGTATTGGAAAGCGCCAAAAAACGCTCACTGTGGGGAGAGTAGACCAGCTCCCAGGGCAGGGCGGCCAGTTCAGGAACCTCCGTCAGATGCAGCCGGATCCGCAGCCCCCGCCCGCTGCGCTGCACGCTGTCCAGGCTGCGCAGCAGACAGAGCTCGACAGCATCTGCAAAGAGGGTGGCGTAGAGCGTGCGGCCCCAATCCTGCGCAACAACAATCTCCTCCACCTGCCAGCCAGCAGCGATCGCCGTCTGGATCGCCAGCAGGGCCCCGTCGGGCACCACGGTCGTCTGCGCCTGACCCACTGGAGAGTCGAGCACACGCAGCCGATAGGCACCCTCCATGCGGTCGACAAACAGGTCAAAATCTTCGTAAAGCAGAGCCATGGATCGCCAGCGCTTTGTGCAAAGAGGCCAGATCTGCCAGACTCATGGGGATCCGAGCTCCGTCTTCTGTGGGCGCGACCGCCGAACCCTGAGCTCTGCTGAAGAAAGAGGGCTCTCCTCCACAGCCTTCTCGATCAGGGCGCCGGCGGGCGGGTCAAACTCTGGGGGGGCCGGACTCACAAACCAACGGTCTATCCCGTACAGAAACGCCGGCAGCCCAAGCACATGGGCGTGCAGCATCAGCCGGGGAGCAGAGTGGGCGTGCCCATAGAGGCGATCCCCCAAAATTGGGGCACCGAGATGGGCCAGATGGACCCGCAGCTGATGGGTGCGCCCGGTCTCTGGCTGCAGACAGAGCCAGAGACGGTTGGCACTGGCAGCTATCTGGCTGTAGCGGGTGAGAGCAGGCTGACCGCCACAGCGGGCAACTTCCATCTGGTCATGCCGTTGGCGGTGTGGACGCAGCGGCAAGGCGATCACCCCGCTCTTCTGCAACGCCGTCGAGGGCTCTACCAGGGCCAGGTACTCTTTGTGGACAAGCCCCGATTGAAACGCCAGTGCAAGCTTTGCGTTGAGCGGCCCCCCGCGCGTCAGCAGCAGCAACCCCGACGTGTCCCGGTCCAGCCGGTGGAAAAGGGTCAGCGGGCCAAATTGCTCGACAGCCAGCTGCAGCAGGGAAGGACGGTCCAGCCCAGCCCGGGGCTCGGACAGCAGCCCTGCAGGCTTGTTGACAACCAGCAGATCCCCTTCGTCGGCGACCAGCCAGCCCGGCTCAAAACGGGTGGGCTGCACCGGCAACGGTTCGGGGGCCGCCAAGACCGCAACCGTATCTCCGTTGCGCACCTGCCAGGAGGCCAGCCAGACTGTACGCCGGTTGACCTGCACCTGTCGCCGCGCCAGCAGCTGGTCGATCGCCTGGCGCCCGCTGAAGGAATAGCGGGCACGCAAAATGCGATCCAATCGCTGGGGCCCAGCCAGGCCGGTCACCGTAAAGCGTTCGTACATTCTCTACCCAGCCAGCACAGCGGCGATCGCGCCGCAGAGATAGTCCATATTTTCCTCGGTCATCCCCGCCACGCTGATGCGCCCTGAGCCGACCACATAGACGGCGTGCTGCTCCCGCAGCGCCTGCACCTGCCCGGCGGTCAGCCCCGAAAACGAGAACATCCCCCGCTGCCGGGCAATAAACGAAAAATCGCGGTCCACCCCCTTGGCCTGCAGCGTCTCGACAAAGGCCTGGCGCATCTTCTGGATGCGGCCACGCATCGCGCGGACCTCTTCTTCCCACAGCGCACGCAGCTCGCCATCTGTGAGCACAGCAGCCACCACGCTGGCCCCATGCGAAGGCGGGTTGGAATAATTGGCCCGGATGACCCGCTTGATGTGACTCAACGCAGCCGCAGCCCCGCTGCTGCTCTCCGCCACCAGGGTCAGCGCACCGACCCGCTCGTTGTAGAGGCCAAAATTCTTCGAATACGAGCTGGCGACAAGCAAGTCGGGACAGTGCTGCATCAGAATCTTCAGACCCGCCGCATCTTCGCGAATCCCGTCCGCAAAGCCCTGGTAGGCAAAATCGACCAAAGGCAGCAGGTGGCGGCGGCAGAGGAGCTCGGCCACGGCCTGCCACTCGGCCCGATCCAGGTCGACGCCGGTCGGATTGTGGCAGCAGCCATGCAACACGACGACATCTCCCTCTGGAAGGCTCTCCAGCGTCGACAGCATGGCGTCGAAGGCCACCCCGTTGCTGGCTTTGTCAAAATAGGGATAGGACGCTGTCCGGAGCCCGGCAGCCTGAAAGACATTGGGGTGGTTGGGCCAGGTTGGGTCGCTGAGCCAGACCGTGCGAGGGGCAGCCAGCGTCGACGCAATAAAATCAGCTGCCACACGCAGCGCGCCGGTTCCGCCCGGCGCCTGCGCCGTGACCGCCCGCCCCGCACTCCCACCCGCCGGGTCGCTTCCCAACAGCAACGCCTGGGTCGCCTGGTCAAACTCGCTGTGTCCTTCGATCGGCAGATAGTTTTTGGTCTTCTCGGCCTGCAAAAGCGTTTCTTCAGCCCGTTTGACCGCCGTCAACACTGGTGTCTGCCCAGCTGCGTCTTTGTAGACGCCGACCCCCAGATTGACTTTCTGAGGGTTGTGATCTTTTTTGAATGCCTCGGTCAACCCCAGGATAGGGTCAGGCGGTGCCGCCACCAATGTATGAAACATGACTCCCTCTTTTTGCTCTTTGACCGACCACACAACCTACTGCGGCCCATGCCCTATTATAGCACCGGCCACACTGCACTCCCCAAGGCCCCCGAAGGCTTTTTTCCAGAGCGGCCGCACAGCCTACCCAGCCCCCTCCAGCTGTCGGTAGAGCGCCGCAGTTTGTGCCGCACACCGCTCCCAACTGAAGGCGGCCGCCTGCTCTCGGCCCAGACGACGCAGCTGCGCCGAGAGCTCTGGCTGGCTGACCACCTGGCGAATGGCGCCAGCCAGCTCAGCGCTCTCCAGAGGAGAGACCTGCAGGGCCGCAGCGCCGACGATCTCGGGCAAACTGCCCGCATTGCTGCAGATGACGGGTGTGGCGCAGGCCATCGCTTCCAGCGCAGGAAAGCCAAAGCCCTCATAAAGGCTGGGCAGCAGGAGGCACTCCGCAGCAGTATAGAGAGCGGGCAGGTCGGCGGCCGGCACATAGCCGGTAAAAACCACCGCGTCGGCCAACCCCAGTTCGTCGACCTGCTGACGGATCGGCTCGAAAAGCCAGCCTTTTCCCCCTGCGATCACCAGCTGGTGGGGGGCCCCCTGGGCCCTGAGCTGTGCCAGGGCGTGCAGGGCTGTACGATGATTTTTGCGAGGCTCCAGCGTGCCCACCATCAGCAGATAGGGGGACTCGAGCCGATAGTGGGCCCGGACGCGGGCAACCTCGACGGCGCTGGCTGGCTGGAAGAGGGGGTCGATGCCCTCATGGATCACCCAAATCTTGTCAGGAGGCGTCTTGTACAGCGCGATCAGGTCGCGGCGGGTGTGCTGGCTGACCGCCACAATGGCCGCCGCAGCCCGGGTGAAGAGCCGCATCCCCACTTTGAGAAACCAGACATTGCGGCGTGTGTGGTGCTCGGGGTAGCGCTCAAAAATCAGGTCGTGGACAGTCAGCACCGCTGGGGTGCGCAGATAGGGCAGCAGATGTTCGGTGGCGTGATAGAGCCGAGGCCGGGTGCCGACAGCAGCCAACGAGCGCAAGGGACGCCGGAAGAGCTGGCTGGCCAGCACGCTGAGCCGCCAGGCCACCTGACCACGGGACAGAGAGCGCACGGGCACACCCTGCAGGCCAGCCGGGAGGCCGTGCCCGCTGTGTGCGTTGTAAAAAAGCTCCAGATCTACCTCTTCAGGCAGACGGCGCAGATGCAGCGCCAGCTGTTCGGCATAGCGGGCCAGGCCAGCCCCTTGATGGACAGCAGGGCCGATGTCGAGGAGCAGCGGAACGGCCCCCCCCTTGCCAGGGCTGCTGGCTCTCCTTTTGCCGCCACCGAGCAGAGCAGGCTGGGGCGGGCCGTTGCAACCATCCTGCATTTTCACCTCACCCAGACCGTTGGGGCGTGGTCGCAGAGAGCGCAGAAGGGGGTTCGAACGGGTCCAATTTCTGGCGCAGTTCTGCGAGCAGAGCAGGGCTATTGGAGTGCAGCACCACGACGCTGCGCTCGACCGGCCAAGGGGCCAGTTGGGCCAGCAAAAAAAGCGGCTTGCGCCGAAAACCTGCCGCGCCCGCCACCGCCAGGAGCAGAGCAGGAAGCAGCAGCCAGGCGCCCGGTGTGGTGTAGACGTGCACCTGCAACATCGCGATCGGCACAAACCCCAACAGGAGCGGGCCCGCCGGCGTGTCGATGCGCTCGATCTGGCTGCCCTGGATCGTCAGCCGCTGCGCCGCCTGGTCGCCTTGAAAAATCTCTACGCTGAAGGTGCTCTCTGCCACCGCAGAGGATTCACTCTTCTGGCGGATGATGCGCAGCCCGATCTCATAGCCGGGGAGCAGCAGCACCTGCTCGCTGCCCAGGTCGGAAAAGCCCAGACTCACGGTCTCTGCGCTGTCCGACTGCCCCGGGCGGGCCAGCTGTGCGGAACCATCCACCGTGTGCACCAGAAGCGCTGGCGGCCCCGGCTGTACATCGACGTGGACCCCCTCGACAGTGCTGCTGCTGGGGGCCAGCGGCAGCAGACGTTCGTGCGTGCCTTTGGTCAGACGCAGAACCGGGCCGACAACCCCCGGCTGTGGGTAAAGGAGCAGGTATTCCAGGAGCAGCCCAGCGGTAGTGTCCGAGCTGCGTTCGCCGGGCAAAAGCGGCGGGGGCTGGAAAGCGTGGCCCAGGGTGGCGGAAGCCAGAGGGACACAGAGCGCCAGCAGCAAGGCCGCAGGCAGCAAGGGGCGCAGCAGAGTCTCTGGCCAGCCCTGCACGCCCAACAAGCGTTCCTCCAGCAGCGAGGCGGGCTCCGCCGTCGGTGAGAGGGGAGCCATCTGGTCGGGGCCGGCGCTGAGACGAACGACACGCCGTTCCACGCGCGCTGCCCAGCTCTGCAGCTGGCTCTCTCCGACATCGGCAAGCCTCTGTGCAGTGGCGGGGAAGACGCCGCGCCAGCGCCAGAGGGGGTCCGACAGCAGAAGCGGTAGAGCATCTCCGCTCGTCTGGCTGCTCTCTTCAAGCAGGCGATGCAGGCGCCGCCACCGCAGGACAGCCGTTGTCGTGTGGGCCAGTTGGACGAGCAAGACCCAGAGTGCCATCCAGAGCGCCACGCTGACCAGCGGGCTCCGCAGCACATCGAACAGCCCCAGAGTGCGCAGCAATGGGCCCCAGACACCAAACGTTTCTGTCGCAGCGGTCAGCCAGCGTTCTGCGGCTGCTGGCTCGCTGCGCAGCTGGCCCGGCAATTGTGGCAGCACCAAGCCCAGCCAGATCGGCGCAGCCAGCCCCAACGCCAGCCCGAAGAGCAGGCGCGGGTCGGCCAGCCAGTGCCAGAGGCTGTCGACGCCCCGCAGCAGGCTGCGAGGCGCTGTGGGGTCAGGGGGGGGCTCCGGGGCAGGGAAAGCTTTGTTCATGGCGGGGATTGAAACCACTGGGTCACTGCTTCGGCCAGATTG
>CAIOHJ010000093.1 GCA_903858085.1 uncultured Chloroflexota bacterium | reverse complement strand
CCTGCGCAACAGCTGGCTGCAAGGTGCGGATCTCTCTGGTGCCAACCTGGCGCTGGCTCGTCTGCAGCAGGCGGTTGTGGACGAGACGACCCGACTGGACAGCAGATGGCGTCAGGTCTGGCAGGTGGCCAACACCATTGAACGTCGGCAACAGCTGGTCGGGGCCGATCTGTCGGATGGCTGGCTGGAGGGGGCCTATTTGCGGGAGGCGGATCTCTCCAAGGCGCTGCTGGCGGGTGCGGTGTTGCGCGACGCTGATCTGCGCTATGCGACATTGGATGGGGCGGATCTGCGCGAGGTGGATGGCCGTCACGCTGCGCTGCAGGAGGCATCGCTGGTGGGGGCGGATCTGCGCGGGGCGAATTTGCAGCTGGCCGACCTGCGGCTGGCTGATTTGCGCGGGGTGCTTGTGGATGAGTCCACCCAGCTTGCTGAACAGCAGCGGCTGGTGGTGGAGCTGTTGGCCCACGGAGGGGTTGAGCGGCAGCTGGCTGGTGTGCTGTTGAGCTGGGCTGACCTCAGAGCGGTCGACCTGTCCGGCGCCGATCTTGCGGGGGCGGATCTGCACAACAGCGACCTGCGCGGCGCGCTTTTGATTGGGGCGGATCTGCGGGGGGCCAATCTGCAGGAGGCAGACCTGCGCGGCGCCGATTTGACCGGTGCCCAGCTCCAAGGGGCCAATGTACGCGGCGCCCGGCAGACGGGCAGCGGGGCGGAATTTCCTTCTGCCGAATGAATTTGCAGCTCTGAGTGCGCCGGCCAGCAGCCTGGGCTGTTCCTCCTTGGCATGCCAACAGCCATCTATGATCGTCTTGCCGTTGATTCGTCTCAATCAACATGAAAAACGACCGAACCGTGGGTCTTTCTGGAGAGAATTCATCCGCCCCGATGGGGCGTGCGTGCCGTAGGGACAGTTGACCTGAGGCGGGGATCGTGCAGGGCAGCAGCATGCTGCCCTGCACAGCTCATTTTTAGCAAAGCTTGACCGTGACAACCTGGCGGGGGGCCAGTTCCAGCGAGAGCTGGTTTTGTGTGACAGCCAGCTCGGCTTCTGGCTGTTCGAAGAGATCGCAGCGGTGGGCCCTCTGGAAACTGAGCAGTCCGGCGCGGATCGTCGCCTGCTGGGGGCTGTCGCTGGTATTAAGCAGGCGCACGACAGTGCCCTCTGGGGCTGGTTTGACGTGCAAGGTGAGCACAGGGAGTTCGGGCAGCAAGAGCAGCGACCCGCGCGTGGGCCACCGGTTCTGCGGGGCTGGCTCGCCGAGCTGTTGGAGCAGCAACGAGTCGTGGGCCGCGTCGAGCCCGAAGCGGTGGGCGTTGGCTTCGTTGAATGGCCCCCCATAGGGCAGCACACGGTAGCGGGCGCTCACCTGTCCTGGCTGGTGGGCACGGAAATTGGTTTCCCAGTAGGTATTGGTGACCCAGCCCAGCAGCAGCGCGCGGGTCAGGTGGAAGCTGGACTGGTTGTCTCCGAAGTGAAACCCACCCAGCTGGACCATTGGGTTGTCCGGGGTGGCGACGGTCACGCCGAGCAGGCCGTTGTTGAAATCGACCCAATTTTGCACGGTATAGTAGTCGAAGCAGACCCCAGGGAGCTGGTCGGCGCCGGGCTGGATCGCCTGGCCGCCGAGATCCAGGTGGGGGACCGCCAGCGGCAGGTTGAAGGGGTAGGCCAGGTAGGTCGACTCGGGGTGTGTGGTGCTGGAGAGATGCCAGCGGGCGTTGAACTCGACCCAGGGCGCGTTGTAGGGCAGAAAGGTCGTTTGTAACAAGGTTCCTGCGAGGCCGGGGGCCTCCAGCTCCTGTACCACCCGGATCCCGGTGGGCAGTCGGAAGACGTGGTGGGCCAGGAGTCTGGTGGGGGTGCGGCGGCGGGCGCGCCAGCCGCTTTTCCAGCCGCGATCCAGCTCTACCACTTCGGCATCCCAGTGCATCTCGAAGAGGCGGTGGCGCGGCCAGGGGTGGGCGCGGTCGGCGACTTCTTCATGGACAAAGGTGTTGAGGGCGTAGCCGGCGTCTGGATCGACCCATTCGTGCTGCAGCTGTTTGTCGAACCAGCGGGTCACGCCGCCCTGTTCGGTGTCGAAAGAAAAGTGGCAGAAATCGGTCTCGACGTGGGCGTCTTCGCTGGCTGCATCCCTGAGCTTGTAGGTGCGCAGTTGGCTGCGGGGCACCACTGTGTAGCCGAAGGCGGGCACGGGGGTGGGGGGGAGCAGGGTGTGCTCTGCGTCCAGGTCGATCGACGTGTCGGCGTTGTGGGCCTGGCGCCGGCGCACATGGGGCTCGCGATCCTGAAAATGGCGTCCGGCGGTCGAATCGTCTGGGCCCCCGCGCGGGGTGAGCACCCAGTCGGCCACCTCCCCGCTCAGTGTGCGCTCCCAGGGCAGCGGGTTGACGAGGAGCAGGTCGGCGGCTGTGGCGCGTTCGACCTGCAGGGCCAGCGCGGCCAGCGCATCGCGCTGCAGCAACAGGCTCAGGCTGCGAGCCTGGAAGGCATAGTGGGCTTTGTGGTTCCACTGGGAGAGGGTGTCGTCGCTGTCTGGCCGGGCGACAGCGATATCGGCGCCCCAGGTATGTTCGTCCCAAAACATCAGGTGGTCCCAGGCCTGCTGTCGGTAGAGCTGCCAGGAGCGCTGCAGCCAGCGGTCGGGGGGGACCACAGCCGCCAGCGCGTCGGCTGTGCGCAGGCGCAGCCGACTCTGACGGTTGAGGGTCTGCTCGCGTGCGCTGCTGGCACAGCCAAAATTCCAAAAATCGGTCCAGTCCCCGCGATGGGTGGGGAGCTGCGCTGCGTGCTCTTTGACGGCGGCCCACCACTGGCGTGGGGTGGCAAAGAGGATGCGGGGGCCTTTGCCGGTGGCGTTCCACGCCTCGATCCAGTCGCTGAAACCTGCAAAGGCCGACCCGTTGTCGCCGAAAGGATGGTAGCTCTGGACCATGAGCAAGGGGAGGGGGTAGTCGATCGTGTCGAGCCAGGCCTGCACGCGCGGCCACCAGACCGTTTCAAACTCTTCCTGGCTGCGTCCGATCCCGAGGCGCCAGCCTTGGTAGTACGGCCAGCCATTGTAGGCGAGGATCGAGCGCCCGCCTGGCCCCTGCCAGAAGAAGGTGTTGGGGCGTACGAAGGGCGCGCCGCCGAAGTGGGTGTTGATGGCCATGGTGAAGCCTTCGATGCCGGCATCGAGCAGCAGGTCGACCAATGGCCAGCTTTCGCCGTTGACATCGCAGTTCATGGCTGAGGAGATAGAGAAGCCGTAGTCGCGGCGCAGCCGTCCGACCCCCTGCAGGCTTTCGACCAGCTGGTCGGTGTCGAACAGCGGGGTGAGATTGGCGTACATCCCGGTCACCTCGATCCGACCGGCCCGCTCCAGCGTCTGAAAGCGTTCGATCTCGGCGGTCGAGGCGTGCTGCAGCCAACGGTCGAGCACATAGGTGTTCTCGACCGTCCATCGAAAAGCGCCGTCACTGTCGCGGTCGGCGCTGCGTTCTGCCAGGGTGAGCGCCTCGCTGATAAAGCGTTCGTGCAGGTCGAAGACGATGGGTTGGTCGTGGGTGTAGCCGATGTCGGTGTGGCTGTGGTGGATCAGGTAAAGGGTCTCGATTGGGGCCATGGTTGTCTCTGTGATGGGTGTGTGAAGGTCTCTAGGACTCGCTCTAAATTTTTACAGCTTCTGTCTGTGCCAGTAAAGCCCACCGGCGAGAACGCAGACAAACAGCACCCACAGCAGCAGCGATGTGCGGATCGGCTGTCGGCGCTGCTGTCGGCGCTGGTGGGTGTCTTGCAGGGCACGGTGCAGCTCCTGGCGGAACTGGGCATCGGGGGCAACGAGCGGGAGTTGGCTGTCTGTCCACGGTTCTTTCATGTTGGCTGCTGTTCGGTATAGGGGGCGGCAGAGCTGGCGGCTTCGGGGAGGGGGGCGCCCCATCCCCGCTCTTCCAGATCCTTGCGCAGCGCGGCAAGTGTCCGAAAATACAAGGATTTGATGGCGCTCTCACTTTTGTTCATCAATTCGCCGATCTCCAGATTGGACAGCGTGGTGTTGAGTTTGTAGCGAAGCAGGTTGCGCCGTTCCTCGGGCAGCCGCTCGATCGCCTCCCAGAGCTCTCTGTGTTCGGCGGCTGCTTCGACAGTCTGTTCTGGGCGGGGCTCGTCGCTGCTGCGCCACCAGAAGCGCTCTAAAGAAAACACCTGACGGCGGCTTTGGTCGCGGTACCAGTTGGCGACCAGGTTGTGGGCGATGCGGAAGAGCCAGGCTGAAAAAGGCAGCCCGCGGTCTTCGTAGCTGTTCAGCTTTTCCAGCGCCCGGTAAAAGGTGCGGGCGGTCAGATCCTCGGCATCTTGCACGTTTCCGACCCGGTGGTAGACATAGGAATAAATTCGATCGACATAGAGCTCGTAGAGTTCGCCGAAGGCTGCGGGGCAGCTGCGGGCCCGTTCGACCAGGGCCGCTTCTGGCTCGGCTGCCCCTTCCGCTTCCTCTGCTGGCTCCTGGGCAGTGGGTGTGGCCAGTGGCTCTTCGGGCACAGGGCTGCGTGGGGTATAAGAAAAGAGTTTGCCAGGCCACCTGGACAATGTGGGAACTCCTCAGCAGGCTCGGTTCGAAAGCGTTTTTGTCCCGCTCTGCAATTGTCGCGCACTCTGACGGATTGACAAAATGGGCTGGGGGGCGGCAAACCAGGGTGACCCCGCTGCAGACGCGCAGCAGGGCCACCCTGGGGGGATTGGGGAGCGTTCAGGAGAGGCCCACCACCTTGCCGGTGAGAGGGTCGATGTCGATGTCGAAGAAGGCTGGCCGGGCAGAGAGGCCGGGCATGGTGCTCAGGGTGCCCAGCAGCGGGTAGAGAAAGCCGGCCCCGACGCTGGCTCGGATTTCGCGCACAGGAACCACAAAACCGGTCGGGGCCCCTTTTAATTCGGCATCGTGGCTGATGCTCAGGTGGGTCTTGGCCATACAGATCGGCAGGTGGTCGAAGCCGGCGCGTGTATAGGCTGCGATCTGCTCTTCGGCTTTGGCGGAGTATTCGACGCCGGCTCCGCCGTAGATCTGGGTCACGATGGTTTCGATCTTTTCTTTGATCGAGCGTTCCAGCGGGTAGAGGTAGTTGAAGTGGGAGGGCTGCTGGCAGGCTGCGACCACGGCGTGGCCCAGTGCCACGGCGCCGGCGCCCCCTTCGGCCCAGTGGTTGGAGGGGACGGCATCGTATGCGCCTGCCTCGAGCGCTTTGCGGCGGATCTGTTCGATTTCCGCTTCGGTGTCGGTGTGGAAACGGTTGATGGCGACGACGACAGGCACCCCAAAGCGGCGGGCATTGCGCACGTGGGTGGTCAGGTTGGCGCAGCCGGCTTCGAGCAGGGGCAGATTTTCCTGGGTGTAGGCGCTGTCGAGCACCTTGCCGGCCACCACCTTGGGGCCGCCGCCGTGCATCTTGAGGGCCCGCACCGTGGCGACCAGCACCACGCAGTTGGGCACCAGCCCGCTGTAGCGGCATTTGATGTTGAAGAACTTTTCCATGCCGATGTCGGCGCCGAAACCGGCTTCGGTCAGCACATAGCCGTCTGCGCCCACCAGCTTGAGCGCGATCTGGTCGGCGACGATCGACGAATTGCCGTGGGCAATGTTGGCGAAGGGGCCCGCATGGACCAGTGCCGGGGTGCCCTCGATCGTCTGCATCAAATTGGGCTTGATGGCATCTTTCATCAGCACGGCCAGGGCGCCGGCTGCGCCGATGTCTTCGGCGGTCACGGGGTTGCCTGTGCGGTCGAGCCCGACCACCATCTTCCCGAAACGCTCGCGCATGTCGTGCAGCGAGGTGGCCAGCGCCAGGATCGCCATGATTTCGCTGGCCACGGTGATGTCGTAGCCGGTCTTGCGTTCGCGTCCTTTCTCCTGGTCGCCCTCTCCGATGGTGATCTCGCGCAGCATGCGGTCGTTGGTGTCGACCACACGGCGCCAGGTGATGGTGTCCGGGTCGATGTCAAGACGCACAAAACGGCTGATCTCGGCGGGGGTCAGCTCGTCTGGGTCTGTTTTGGGGATGCCCAGCTTGGCAAGTCGGCGCAGCATCGTGCCTGTGAAGGAGCGCTTGCCCCCTTTGGGGGGGCAGAGCCGTTTGAAGAGGGTCGTGTCGTCCATGTCGGCCTCGTGAAAAATTCGGGCGTCGATGGCTGCGGCCAGCAGGTTGTTGGCTGCGGTGATGGCGTGGATGTCGCCGGTGAGGTGCAGGTTGAAATCTTCCATCGGCACGATCTGCGAATAGCCGCCGCCGGCAGCGCCTCCTTTGATGCCAAAGGTCGGCCCTTGGCTGGGTTGGCGGATGCAGGTAAAGACTGGCTTGCCCAGATGGGCGCCGATCGCCTGGCTGAGACCGACCGTGGTGGTGGTCTTGCCCTCCCCCAACGGGGTCGGGGTGATCGCGGTGATCACGACGTAGTGGCCGTTGGGGCGATCCTGAAGTCGCTCGCGCACGCTGAGGGCAACCTTGGCTTTGTCGTTGCCGTAGAGTTCGAGTTCTTCGGCCAGAATGCCGGCTTCTTCGGCGATCTGGCGGATGGGCAGGGGGCTCACCGCCTGGGCGATGTCCAGGTCGCTGGGGACGGGGCGTTTGAGGTCGGTCAGTTGGTGGGGCATTTTTGCGCGCTCCTTGGTGTGTGCAAGGGGATCAGTCTTGCCGGCAGTCCTCCCTGCACATCAGGGCTGCGGGTCGTCGGGCGGGCAGATGGGGTGTTGCAGCAGCTCCAGCAGCCGTTCTTCCAAAAAATGGTAGCCGGTGGCGCGAATTTCGAGCGGCAGTCCGAGGTAGGTCGCTGCGGCCTTGGCCTGTTCGACCAGGGCGGGGTCAGGGCGCTGGACGAGATAGACCAGCCGGCGGTAGCTGCCAAAATAGTCTTCTTTGAGCTGGGGAAAGCGGTCCAGCCCCATGCTTTTGAGGATCAGGGTGCGGAACTGGCGGGCCATGAAGTCGGTCAGAAAATAGCTGCCCGGTTCTTCGTCGAGCAGCTGCTGGAAGAGGGTTCCCCCGTACCATTCGTAACAGTGTGGCCCGGCGATCCGTTCGACGCCGAGCCGGTCGAGCATGCTGTCGAGCGCCCCCCCGGTGCCGCAGTCGCCGTAGACGACGATCAGCCGGCTGTAGTGTTCGCGCAGTTCGACGATCCGCTTTTCCACAGCTGGGGCAATGCGGGCAGGGAACATATGGAAGGTGGCTGGCACGGCGACGATGTCGACGGCCCAGCCATGGCGGGCTTTGAGGGCCAGCAGCTCGCGCGCCAGTGCGCCGCAGATGATCAGCGCGACGGGCATCTGCGACGCACTCATCCGCGGCGGATCCTCCGTTCGCGTCGGCCTGTCGCTTCTCCGGCTGGTTTTGGCTCGCGGTTGGCCATGATCCAGCGCAGGCAGTTTTCGTCGTTGCCAGCCATCACGTCGGCGGCCAGGAGGGCAGTTTTGATCGTCTCCTCGATCGGGTTGGTGATGGCGGAGGTCAGCCCGGCGCCGATCGCCATGGCCAGGAAGGTGCCGTTGAGCGGCCCGCGGTTGGGCAGCCCGAACGAGACATTGCTGGCGCCGCAGCAGGTATTGACCTGGAGTTCGTCGCGGCAGCGGCGTACAATCTCGAAGACCTGTCGGCCGGCGCTGCGCATGGCGCCGATCGGCATCACCAGCGGGTCGATCAGCACATCCTGGCGCGGAATGCCGTGGTCGAGGGCGCGTTCGACAATTTTTTTGGCGACCGCCAGCCGGACCTCAGGGTTTTCCGAGATGCCGGTTTCGTCGTTGGAGATGCCGATCACGGCGGCGCCATGCTTTTTGACCAGCGGCAGCACGGCCTCCAGCCGTTCTTCTTCGCCGGTCACCGAGTTGACCAGCGCTTTGCCCTGGTAGACGGCGAGCCCGCTCTCCAGTGCGGCGACGATCGAGGAGTCGATCGAAAGAGGGGCGTCGGTGATCGACTGCACGATCTGGATGGCTGCGGCCAGGATGGCGGGTTCGTCGGCCAGCGGGATGCCGGCGTTGACATCCAGCATGTGGGCGCCGGCCGCCAGCTGGGCGTGGGCATCTTGGATCACGCGCGAAAAGTCGCCGGCGGCCATCTCTGCGGCCAGTTTTTTGCGTCCGGTCGGGTTGATCCGTTCGCCGATGACGACAAACGGGCGGTCGGGGCCGATGCAGATCTCTTTGGCGTAGGAACTGACTCTTGTTTCCATGGGCGGACACTCCTTTGCTCTGTGGGCTGGGTGGCCAGTTTCAGCGGGCCGCTCTGGCAGGCCGTTGCAGCTGGCGCGGGCGAATCGGGTGGGGCATTTCGGCCCGGAAGGGGCGCGGCAGCAGGCCGGCTTCCTCCACGATCTCGGCGACCAGCTCTTCCTGGCGGTAGGCCATGATGTGCACGCCCGCTACCCCGGCGATCTCGCGCATTTGTTGGATGATTTCGATGCAGATCTGTTTGCCTTCGGCGCGCTGTCTGGCTTTGGGCACGCCGTGGAGCCGTGCGATGACGCTGTCGGGGATAAAGACCCCTGGTACTTTGGTCCGCAGGAATTCAGCGGCGCCCGCCGACCGCAGCGGGCCGACGCCGGCCAGGATGAAACAATGTTCGTGCAGCCCCAGGTCGCGCACCTGCTGCATAAAGTGCTGCATGCGCGGCACGTCGAAGCAATATTGGGTTTGGAGGAACTCTGCGCCGGCCGCAATTTTTTTGGCCAGCCGTTGTGCACGCCAGTCGAAGGGGGGGGCAAACGGATTTTCCGCAGCGCCGAGAAAGAGGGGAGGAGGCACGGTCAGTTTGCGGCCGCTCAAGTAGACGCCCTGGTCGCGCATGAGGCGTGCGGTCTGCAGCAGCTGGATGCTGTCGAGGTCGAAGACCCGTTTGGCCTGCGGCTGGTCGCCGGCGGTGACGTCGTCGCCGGTGATACAGAGCACGTTGCGGACCCCCATCGCAGCAGCCCCGAGCAGATCGCCTTGGATGGCGATGCGGTTGCGGTCGCGGCAGGAGATCTGGAAGACCGGTTCGTAGCCGGCGCGGGTCAGCAGCGCGCAGATTGCGACGCTGGACATGTGGCAGTTGGCGCCTGAGGCGTCGACAGCGTTGATGCCATCGCAGATGCTGGAGAGCACGATCGCGGCGTCGTAGACTTCTTGTGGGTCAGCCGAGTCGGGTGGGTTGAGCTCTGCCGTCACGGCGAAGCGGCCCGAGCGCAGCACCCGTTCGAGTCGGCTGCGGGCGGCGTCCTGGGTGGAGGGGGGCGGGGCTATCATGCGGGCTGTGATTGGGTGGCGGCGGGGCTTGGGGCCTGTGCCCATCCGGCGGGCACTTGCTTGTCTGCGCCGGTCAGCAGGTTGATCCAGGCCGAGGTATTTTCCAGCTGGCGGTTGACGGGCGGCTGGATGTGGGCCAGTTCGTGGCCGTAGATCGGCATCTTCTGAGCGTTTTCGTAGGCGACAACCCAGACGCAGCGCATCTCGGGTTTGACTTCGCAGTGGCCGTTGCTGCGCACGCCGCCGCAGGGGCCGTTGCGCAAATTTTTCGGGCATTCCATCGGGCAGACCATGCCGGTCGAGTGCAAAATACACTGGCCGCAGTGGTGGCAGCCGAAGAGCCGCTCCTTGGTAAAATCTTCGACCGGTCGGATCAGCCGTTCGACGCGCGCATAACCGACCCGTGCCACCAGGGGGGTCAGTTTCCAGGCGGCCTTTTCGGTGGTCTGGTACATTTTTTCGAGCAAGGTAGGGCGTTTGCGCAGCCAGCGAAACATCATCGGCTCCTTTGTGTGAACAGCCTCTTGGCTCAGCTTCGTCGCAGACGTCGCTCGCGCGTCCGGCTGCCGGCGGCCGGGTCGGCGGGTTCTGTCGGCACGAGCGGTGCGACCTCGGGCACGGGGAGTGTCCCGTCGAGCACCTGGCGCATCATGCGGATGTGGGCGGGCCCGCTGCCGCAGCAGCCGCCGATCAGGACGCTGCCGTGGCGGCGCACGCGGTCGGCGTAGGCCGCCATGACTGCGGGGCTCCCGTCGTAGATCAACTTGTTGCCTTCGTAGCGGGGCATACCGGCATTGGCCTTGGCGATCAGCAGCAGGTCAGGGTCGGCGGCGTGCATCTCGGCCAGAGCGGCTTCGGTTTCGATCAGATTGTTGCCGCAGTTGGCGCCGATCGCGGTCAGCCCCAGCCCGGCCAGCCCCTGGACCATCTGGGTGCCGGTGACGCCCATCATTGTGCGTCCGCGTGTGTCGTAGCTCATGGTCGCGCAGATCGGGATCTCAGCGGCCACCGAGCGGGCGCCTTCCACGGCGGCTTTGACCTCGTTGAGGTCGCTCATCGTTTCGATCCACAGGAGATCGACGCCCCCTTCGACCAGGCCGCGCGCCTGTTCGGCGAACGCAGCCCGGCACTCGTCGTAGTGCATGCTGCCCATTGGGATGAGCAGCTCGCCGGTGGGGCCCATCGAGCCCGCCACCAGCACAGGGTGGTCGGCGGCGTCGGCCGCGGCCCGGCCATTGCGGGCCGCCGCCCGGTTCAGCTCGACCACACGATCCTGAAAGTTGTGCAGCTTGAGCCGGTAGGCTGTCCCGCCGAAGGAATTGGTCAGAAGGATGTCGGACCCGGCCGCTACATAGGCGCGGTGGACATCCTGCACACGTTCGGGGTGGGTGACGTTCCACTCCTCCGGGCTGCCGCCGGAGACCAGCCCGCGTGCAAAGAGTTCGGTGCCCATCGCGCCGTCGAGCAGCAGCACGCTGGCACTTTTGAGGCGTTCGAGCAGTTTGTTGGCCATAGAATGGCTCTCCTGGGTGGGCCTGCCGAAAAGCAAGCTAGGCGTTGACACCCTTGCGGATGCGCATAAATTTTTTGGCAGTATCGACAGCGACGGCGGCATCGCGGCAGTAGGCGTCGGCCTCGATGGCTTCGGCGAAGGCTTCGTTGAGGGGAGCGCCGCCGACCAGCACGATGAGATCCTTGCGGATCCCTTTCTCCTTGAGGGTGTCGATCACCACCTTCATGTAGGGCATTGTGGTCGTCAGCAGGGCGCTCATGCCCAGGATGTCGGGTTTGTGCTGTTCGATGGCGTTCAGATAACTGTCGACCGAGTTGTTGATTCCCAGGTCAAAGACCTCGAAGCCAGCACCTTCCATCATCATCGTCACCAGATTTTTGCCGATGTCGTGGATATCGCCCTTGACCGTGCCGATGACCATGCTGCCGATTTTTTCCGCGCCGGTTTCTGCCAGCAGCGGGCGCAGAATGGCCATCCCTGCCTTCATGGCCTTGGCGGCCATCAGGACTTCGGGCACAAAGAGAATGCCGTCCCGGAAGTCGTTGCCCACGATCTCCATCCCAGCGACCAGCCCATAGGTCAGGACTTCGTAGGGCATCTGCCCGCGCCCCAGCGCCTCGTGCACTTCTTGGGTGATCTCTTCGGCCAGTCCGTCGTACAGATCTTCTTTCATCAGCTCGTACAGATCTTCCAACGACAGTTCTGACAGGACGATTTCTTCGCTCATGGTCTGCTCTCCGCTCTTTGGCTGATTGATAGTATCGATATTGTACCCGATTCACCGGTTGCTGTCAGATCGACGGATGGGTCGATCTGGAATGTTTGGGTCTGCACTTACCGGCTGCGGGTGCGCCGCCGTTCGACGGGGGCGGGCTCTGGGGGGGGCGGCAGCAGGTCGGCAAGGTGCGGGTAAGGGTCGCTGGCATGGGGCAGATGGATGGCGCCGACGAACTCGTCTTGAAAATCCTGGGCGACTGCGGTTTCGACATAGCGGACGCTGTGGGCGAGCGTCTGGGCTTCGGCTCGTTTGTCCAGGTTGAGGAGGGCGATCCGAGCGCCGTCGCCGGCAGCGTTGCCGACGGCGCTGATGCGCTGCGGGTCGCAGTCGGGGATGAGCCCGAGCACCAGCGCGTACAGCGGGTCGATATAGCTGCCGAACGCGCCGGCCAGGGTGATGCGGTCGACCCGCTCGATGCCGGCGCGTTTCATGAGGATTTTGGCACCGGCGTACAGCGCAGCCTTGGCCAGCTGGATATTGCGCACATCGTCCTGGGTCACATAGAGGGGCTTGCCGTTGGCGCTCTGTTCAGGGCGGGCCAGGAGATAGGCGCCGCGGCGGCCTTCCCAGACCAGGCGCTCTGTCGGGTGGCTGGCGTTGAAGCGGCCATCTGGCTGCAGGAGACCGGCCAGAAAGAGTTCGGCGACGACTTCGATGATGCCGGAGCCGCAGATGCCGGCGGCCAGGTATTCGGGCTTGCCCTCCAGCGTGGCAACGGCCTGCAGATTCCATTCGTCTGACCAGCGGTCGTCGCCGATGACACGGAAATTGGGGTGACCGGTTGTGCGGTCGATGCGCACCCGTTCGATGGCGCCGGGGGCTGCGCGCATGCCGGCGCTGATCTGGGCACCCTCGAAGGCGGGGCCGGTCGGGCTGGAGGCGCTCATCAGCCAGTTGCGGTTGCCGAGCACGATCTCGGCATTGGTGCCGACATCGACGATCAGCACCATCTCGTCTTGGCGGTGGGGTTCTTCGGCCACCAGCACTGCGACATTGTCGGCGCCGACATGGCCGGCTTCGGAGGGCAACACATGCACGTTGGCCGCTGGGTGCAGCCGCAGCCCCAGGTCGCGCGCCTTGAGGTCCATCGCGTCGCGGTTGGCCAGGGCAAAGGGGGCGCCGCCCAGCTCGCGGGGGTCGACGCCCAGAAAAAGATGGATCATGGTGGTGTTGCCGGCCACGACCAGCTCGTGGAGATCGCTCACCTTGAGTCCGGCGCGGTGTGCAGCCTGGCCGGCCAGCTTGTTGATTGCCTTGAGGATGGCGTCGTGCATCTTGGCGGTGCCCTCCTCGTTCATCATCACATAGGAGACCCGGCTCATCAGATCTTCCCCGAAGGTGATCTGCGGGTTCATGGCCGACTCGGTGGCCAGCACTTCGCCCGTGCGCAGGTCACAGAGGTAGGCGGCCACTGTTGTGCTGCCGATGTCGACCGCCAGCCCATAGATCCCTTCGGCGTAGCCGGGGCGGATCTCGAACACCTCGCGGCTGTTCCAGACCAGCACCGTCAGCGCCCGTTTGCCCTGGCGCAGCGCGGGCTGCAGATTGCGCAGCGCGTGCAGGTCGATCGTCAGCCCGCGCAGCCCGGCTGTCTGCTCGAGCGCATCTTGCAGGCGTCCCCAGTCCCCGCGGTGTTCGCCCAGGCTGGCGTCTGCAACCTGGACGTAGTACTGGCGCACCGCAGGCTCGATCTCGATCGCCCGTTCGGTGGCGGCCTTGCGGATAATCTGTTTGTGCGCCCGGCTCTCTTCGGGCACATAAAGAAGCAGATCCCCCAGCACCTGGGCTGTGCAGGAAAGACGGCACTCCTCGGCGTGCATTGCCCGCAGCAGCTCATGTTCTTCGTGGTGGAGGGGGGTCAGATGGTCGGCGGCGGAGGTGATGGCGTGTTTGGCAAAGTGTCCGTTTTCGACACGCACCTTGCATTTGCCGCAGGTCAGACGGCCGCTGCAGATACTCTCGATGCCGACGCCGAGTTGGCGGGCCGCCTCCAGCACAGTGGTTCCTGCGGCCACGACCCCGCGCCGGCCAGAAGGCATAAACACCACTTGTAAGCCTTGTTCAGACATTTTTTTGCCCTGTCGAGTTTGTGTTCTGCGTATTTGCAAGCACGGTTTTTAGGGTAGTCTACTCTTTCCTGTGCAGACCGGTGCTGCGCCCTGCGCAGGGGACAAACTACCGCTGCCTGGCCGGGCTGTGCTGGCTCCCTGCTGGGAAACGGAAGAGCGGCCCGCAGGCATCCAGAGAGACAACAGCCGTCGTGTTGGGCTTGAGACCGGGTTGGCACCAACAAAGAACAGTATAGCTGGCAACGTACGGTGCTGCAACTTGTTGGTCTGTTCGTGGCATCCATTTCGGCGAAGCGTCGTTCGGCTCCTTGGGGGCGAAGCAGCGGATTGAAGTTTTGGCTGCAGCGGGTTTGGAGCGGTTCTGTGGTATATTGGGGGGACCCAACCTCGCAAAATCTGGCCGGTTTGGGGGGAGGGCCGCCACAACAACTTGTGCCGAACGACCTTTTGTCTGAATCCAGGGAGAATAAAAATGACCTTGCTGGCAGCGCCACAAAGAGCGACGATCCCCCCGAAAGATGTGGCTTTTTACCATGAAAATGGGTATCTGGTGGTAGAAAATGCGTTGACGTCTGCAGAGATCGAGGAACTTTGTGCCGAGACCACGGCGATCTGCCGGGGCGAGCGGGGGGACATTCGGGGGGTCATTCCGGCAGAGCCGGATGAAACCGACGAAGAGGTATTGCGCCGGTATCTTTGCATCCATTTCCCGCACAAGCTTTCGCCGTCGATGCACAAGTACCTGGCACATCCGGCCATCGTTGAGGTATTGACCGGGGTGATCGGGCCGAATGTGAAGTGTATGCAGTCGATGTTGTTTATCAAAGCGTCGGGCAAACCTGGGCAGGCCTGGCATCAGGACGAAGATTTTATACCGACCCGCGACCGTTCGCTGACGGGGGGGTGGATTGCGCTGGACGATGCGACGGTCGAAAATGGCTGTCTTTGGGTGATTCCAGGATCGCACCGGCGGGGGGTTCTCTGGCCCCAGCGCGACCATGACGACCGCGAATTTGATTGTACGGTGGAGTCTTTCAACTTTCCCTACAAGGATGAAGATGCGGTGCCGGTGGAAGTGAAGGCGGGATCGATCGTCTTTTTCAACGGGTATCTGCTTCACCGTTCGCTGCGCAACCGCGCCCGGCAGGGGTACCGGCGTGTGCTTGTCAACCACTACATGAATGCAGACTCGCTGCTGCCCTGGCGGCTCAAGCCGGGGGAACGGCCGGCGACCAGCGACTTTCGCGATATTGTCATGGTTGCCGGCGAAGACATATACCGCTACAAAGGGCTGGAAGAGATCAACGCTGCCCACGTCCGCCCCAGCGGCGAAGGCGGTTGTGTCAAAGAGCCAGGCAAGAAACCCGAGACTGCCGCTGCTGAGATGGGGGCCGCTGCTGAGATGGGGGCCGCTGCCGAGATGGGGGCCGCTGCCGGGAGGAGGGCTGCTGCCGGGATGGGGGCCGCTGCCGAGATGGGGGCCGCTGCCGGGATGGGGGCCGCTGCCGGGAGGTGAAGTTTCTTGGGGCTGTAGATGGAGACTACGCGCCGCTGCGTCGCATCAGGCGGGCGTAGCCCCAGGCCAGGGCCAGCACGATTGAACCGTAGACCATCTGCTGGATTGCCTGGCCGACGTTGAGGAAGGTGAGCAGCGAGTTGAGCACGCTGAGGATGAGTGCGCCCAGGACAGTGCCGGTGTAGCCGCCGACGCCGCCAAAGATCGAGGTACCCCCGATCACCGCGGCTGCCACGGAGGGGAGCAAAAATGCGCCGGCCAGCTGGAGATCGACTGCTCCGGTGCGTCCGCCCAGCAACATGCCGGCAATGGCTGCGAGCATGCCAGAGAGCATGTAGGCGCTCAGACGGACCTGCCAGACGCGCACCCCTGCCAGCCGCACGGCACGCTCGTTGTCCCCGATGGCGTAGAGAAGCCGTCCCCATCCTGAACGGCGGAAGAGCCAGAAGACGAGCAAGGTGACGCCGCCCCAGACCAGCACGCTGTAGGGGACGCTGCCCATCCAGGCGCCACCGCCCAGCAGCTTGATGAAGGGGGCCATCTGTGTCGAACCGGCGAGCACCGTCTGTGTCCAGGCTGTGAAGAGCCCCAACAAAATGCCTGACATCGCCAGTGTCATGATCAGCGGGTTGACCCGGAAGAGTGCCACGCCGACGCCGTTGACGCTGCCGATCAGCAGCCCGACCAGGACCCCAGCCAGGAGTGCCACGCCGGCACCGTTGGGGGATTGATTGGCCGCCACATAGGCTGCGCCGGTGGCGATCATGGCCACCGAGAGGTCGATGCCGCCGGTCAGCATCAGTGCTGTCTGTGCTGCTGCCAGAATGCCCAAAGGGGCTGCTTGCAGCAGCGTGTTGCGCACGCCGTTGATCGAGAGGAAATTGGGCTGGACTGCGCCGGTCAGCAAAAAGAGGCCCAAGAAGACCACGAACAGGGCGACCAGCGGATTTTCGGCCAGCCAGTTCTGGGGCGGTCGGGCGCTGTTTTTGGGATTTCGGGCTGTGCTGCTTCTCATGATTGTCGCTCCCGCAGGAAGGTGCTCAACCCGCCAATCATCATGACCCCTGCGATCAGGACGCCCTGGATCACCTGTGCGTTGTTGGAATTGACGCCCATTGCAATCAAGATGGGGTTGAGCATGATGAGCGTCACCCCAGTTGCGACGACGCTGAAGAGATTGCCGACCCCGCCGGTGAGTGCGATGCCGCCCAGCACCACGGCTGCCACGCTGTTGAGGGTGGCGCTGGCGCCGACGGCAAAGCGTGGGTCGCCCGTGCCGGTGATGGCGACGGTGGCGAGGCCAGCCGCTGCCGCCATACTGCCGCCGAGGGCATAGGCGAGAATTTTTGCCTGCCGCACATCGAGCCCGGCCAGCTGGGCGGCGGTGCGGCTGCTTCCGGCCGCGTAGAGGGTCAGTCCAGGGCGCGTGTTGCGTGCCCAAAGCGCCACAAGCATTCCTGGGAGCAGGATCATCAGCAGCGGGGGCCAGTAGGAGCCGCCGATGCCAGAGGGGGAGCCGGTGAAAAGCCAGCGCATCTCTGGGGCTGTGCCGCCGCCTGGCGAGGGCAAAATCCACAAAGCCAGCCCCGACCAGATGTAGCTGGTGGCCAGCGTCACCACGATGTCGGGCACGCCGGAGCGGTGGATGAGCAGGCCGGTGAAGGCGTTGAGCAGCGCCATGGCGGCCACCAACGCCACTCCGATGGCGGCCACAACGCCAGCCGGCTGGCCTTCCATGAAGCGGGCGGCGACGACGTTGCTGAGCAGCAGCAGGGCACCCAGCGAGAGATCGATGCCGCCGGCCACCACGATAATCGCCTGCCCGATCGCCAGGTAGACCAACGGCAGGCTGTTTTTGGTGATCGATGCGATCTGAAATGGCCCAAAGACCGGGATCAGCGTGCTGTACCAGAAAAGCAGGCCGAAAAGCAGCAGCCATACCCCCAGCACCCAGCTGTTGCGCCAGAGCGTGCGCAACAGGGGATGGTGGGGGAGAGCCAGTCGGTTTGTCATACAGGGGCCTCCAGTCCGTGCGCTGCGGTCAGCAGGGAAGATTCGGTGGCATGGCTGGCGTCCTGTTCGTCGACGATGCGTCCGCGGTGCAGCACCAGCACGCGGTCGCACACCAGGCCGATCTCTGCCAGTTCGCTGGTGTAGAGCACGATTGCGGCGCCTTGTGCCGCCAGCTCGCGCAGCCGCGCGTAAATTTCATGCTTGGTCTGAATGTCGATCCCGCGTGTGGGGTCAAAGCAGAGCAAGGTGCGAAACCCGCCCACCAGCCAGCGGCCGAGCACAACCTTTTGCTGGTTGCCGCCGGAGAGGCGCCGCACCTGCGCCGCAGCGCGCGTGTCGATCGACAGCTGTGCGACCGCGCGTTGGACCTGGGGCTCTTCGTTGCGGGGAAGACGCCACCAGCTTGTCCACTTGCCAAAGAGGGGGGTTGCCAGATTGTGCTGCACCGACTGGTTGGGCAGCAGGGCAATCACCCGGTCGCCGGGCACCAGCACGACACCCCGTCTGACGGCGTCGTACGGCGAGCGAAACTGGCACCGTGTCCCGTTCACCCAAATTTCTCCGGCGGTCGGCTGTCGGTTGCCGGAGAGCAGATCAAACAGACGCTCCTGCCCCTGTCCTTCGAGCGCCACCAGGCCAAGAATTTCGCCCGAGCGCACCGCAAAGGAGACCTCTTGGAGCAGATGGCGTGCGGTGAGGCCGCGCACTTCCAGGAGTGTGTCGCCGGCGGGCCGTTTGCTGCGGCTGGCGGCGCTTGTCGGTTCGAGCGACGCCCCGAGCATGGCCTCGACCAGCTGGTGTTCGGTGACGTTGGCGGGGGCCAGTTCCGCCACATTGCGTCCATCGCGCAAAATGGTGGCCTGGTCGCAGATGTGCATCACCTCTGCCAGGCGGTGGGTGATGAGCACTGCTGACCTGCCCTGTTTTTTCCAGTCGCGCAGCAGGGCAAAGACCCGTTCTGCCTGCTCTGCGGTCAGCGCGGCGGTCAACTCGTCGAGCAGGAGCACATGTGGCTGGCGTGCGACGGCACGCACCAGGTCCACGACGCGCAGCGTTTCCAGCGGCAGCTCGCGCACCAGCGCACTCAGGTCCAGCTCTTCCAGCGCAAACCGGGCCAATCCGTCACGAAAGCGGGCCATGTCGATGCGGCTGAGGCGCAGGTTTTGGGCCACCGTCAGATCGGGGATCAGGGCGGGGTCTTGGAAGACGGTAGCAATTCCGGCATGGAGGGCGTCGGCGGGGGTTCGAAAGCGGACGATCTGCCCCTCGACGCGGAGGAGCCCTTGGTCTGCGGGCTGCACGCCGGCCAGAATTTTGACCAGGGTGCTTTTGCCGGCGCCGTTGGCCCCCAACAGGGCGTGGATTTCGCCGCTGCGCACCGTCAGATCGACGCTGCGCAGTGCGGTTACGGGCCCGTAGGATTTGGCGATGGCTTCTGTGGCGAGCAGCAGCTTCGGTTTGCTCATGGATGGCAACCTAGGGTGGGGCGAGGGGGTGTCGGAACAGCAGCTGTTCCGACACCTCCCGCAGCGTTTTTATTCGCCTGGCGCCTTGCAGGCCGACACGTCGGCGCTGCCGCTGTAGCTGGTGTAGGGCGGGATGTTGACGTAGGTGCTCCAGCCCACCTGCTGGTCCGGTGCGTAGAGCCCTTGCAGCCCTTCCGCGTTGCTGGTGTCGAACAGCGCGGGGGTGAGCAGCGTGACCTGTTCCGGGTTTTTGCCGGTCAGCGCATCGAGGGCAATGGCCAGCCCGACTGCGCCGATGGCGGGCGGGTTGGTCACCGCGGCGCCGACCAGCCCATCATCGGCCAGTTCCAGCAGCTGCTGTACAAACCCGTTGTTGTCGGCGCCCACGATCGGGACGAAGGGCACGTTGGCGGTCTGGAACTGTTCCACCACCGGGTAATCGATGCCGGAGGTCCAGATGCCGTCGATGTCGGTCGTGGTGATCAGGTCGAGCGCCTGCTGTGCGCCGGTGGAGGGGTCCCAGCCGGTGAAGGTTTCGGCGGAGACGACGATGTCAGGGTATTTGGCCAGTGCCTCTTGGAAGCCGGCGTGGCGGTCGGTGTCGGCGGGCACGCCGTCGATGCCGCGCATCTCCACGACCTGCCCCTGGCCGCCCAGTGTCTCAAAGAGCCACTCTGCGCCGATGCGGGCGTATGCGACCTGGTCATTGGTGACCACGTAGGCACCTTCGGCGGTCACGGCCTGGTCGACAGCGACGACGACGATGCCTTGAGCGATCGCCGCCTCGATGACGGCATTGAGCCCTTCGCGGTCGGTCGGGTTGAGGATGATGGCATCCACGCCCTGCGAGATCAACCCTTCCAGGTCTGCGATCTGTTCGGTGGGGCCGCCGTTGCGGTTGACAACGATGACCTGGTCGACCAGCCCGCTGGCGGTGGCTTCGGCTTTGATGGCGCAGATCATCTGCTCGCGCCAGCCATTGCCGACCAGGGTGTTGCTGACGCCGATGGTGAATCCGCCTTCCTGTGCGGGGGCTTCGGTGGCTGCTGCGGGGGCAGCGGGTGCGCTGACCGGCGCGGCACAGCCTGCGACGAGCAGCGCCAGAATGAGCAACAGAAGTCCTCCCAGCGTTTTTCGGTTACGACGTTTCATGTGTTGTCTCCTCTCTTGTGTGAAAAGTATGGACCAGAAAATTTCACATCAGGGCCTTCTCTGTGCAGAGGGGGCTCTTGATGTCTGCCACAATGTGGCTGCATACGCAGCAGGGGGGCAACCGGCGCGCTTTGTAGCGCAGGTGCCGCAGAAATCGAGCGTTGTGCAGCGTGCTGTCGATCTGCCAGGAGTCTACCACAACCGTCGCGTGTTGTCATCTTGTGAAACGCACAAGGGGTTCACGCCCTTTCCAACTGCAGCAGGCGTGCGGGGGTGGCCACCAGCATGGCTTCGACGGTCTGTGGGTCGAGGCCGCGCTCGCGCAGCCAGGGCAGAAAGCGCCATAGGATGTAGGTCAGCCCGGGCCCGCCCCCTGTGCCGTACGACGGCCAGTAGGAGGTGCGGGCCAGGTCGCCGGCCAGACAGAGCTGGGCTGCGTAGCCTTCCGCCACCATGGCCAGGATCAGCTCGATGCGGCGGCTGTCGGGGAGATACTTTTCTTTGCCGATCTGGTCGATGCCCAGGTTGGCGCCGGTTTGTGCGACGGCGCGCCAGTACTCGAGATCGGGTTTGTGGTCGAGGTGTCCGACCAGGATGCGTTCTGGCGCCACCCCTTCACTGCGCAGCAGCTCGACCTGTTCCAGCGCCATCGTGCCCATTTCGGTGTGGGTGCTGATCAGCGCGCCGGTGGCGAGGTGGGCGCGCGCCGCTGCGCGGAAGACCTTTTCTTCGGCGGGGGTGATCGTGTTCAGGCTCGACGCTGCCTTGACCACGCCGGCGCGCACGCCGGTCTCGTCGATGCCGACGGTGATCTCGCGGATCATCTCGTCTGCCAGGTCAGCGACTGTGCGCTCTGCCACCCACGGGCGGCACAGTTTGTCTTTGAGCCAGCCGGTTGTGCAGAGAATATGGACGCCTGTCGCCGCCCCAATCTCGCGCAGCGCCAGCGGGTCGCGGCCATAGTCGCGCGGGGTCATCTCCACCAGGCTGCGTCCGCCCGCAAGATGGAAATGGCTGAGCTCGCGCGCCGCCGCGGCGCGGCTTTCCATCGCCAGGTCGCGGTCGAGGAGGCTGGCGGGCGGGTGGGTGATGAGATGCTCGTGCATGTAGGTGACGCCCAGCATGGTCGGTTCGATGTCGCCGAGAACCGTACGAATCTTACTCATTTGGGTTGTCCTTCATCTGACTGTCCTCGTCTGAGCGTCTCCAGGGAGCGTGTCCAGCGGCCATCCGCCGTCAGCACGGTGCCGGTGACAAAGCGAGTCTTGTCTGAGAGCAGAAAGAGTGCGGCGGCATCTCCGATGGCGCTGGCTGCGCCGGCGACCTTTTCTGCCAGTCGGGTCACGCATCAAAACGCTCAATTCTTACGCAATCAAAGGCAGGGTGCGGCGCTCGCGGGCGCTGAGCACTGCGGTGTCGACAATTTGCTGGCCGATGCGGCAGATTGTCGGGGAGAGGGGGCCATGCACGGCTGCGCCGGTGCGCAAGCAGTGCACGAAGTTTTGGATGGGGTTTTGGAAGGGGGGCTGCAGCTTGTCTACGGGCAGCACTTCTCCTTCTGGGTGGGCGTGCGTCTGCACCCGAACGGTCGATTCGTAGTCGTAGGAGCTGATGGTTCCTTGGGAGCCCACGATGACAAAGCCACATTTGGGTTGCGGTTGGTGTGTCCACGGGTCGGTGAAGGTGCCCCAGCGGGTTTCAAATTTGGACAGCCCTTTGGCGTAGCGAGCCAGGGTGATGCTGTGTTCGTCGACTTCAAGGCCGGGGGGCTCATCGACCAGGGTGGTGACATCGATCGGTTTGTCGCCGTCGTGATACCAGGTGCCCAAGGTTACCCCGTAGCCGAGATAATCGAGCAGCGAGCCGCCGCCCTGGCTGCGGCGGTAGAACCAGCTCTGGTTTTTGCCGTCAGCGAGCTGTTCGTCTGTCACCTCGACCTTGTCTGCCAGGTGGTAGAGTGGGCCGCGGTTGCCGTCGTAGTAGTGCACCTCAAGCACTTTGCCGATCACGCCTTCGTCGATCAGCCGTTTGCTGGTGACATGGGGGGGGTACCAGGCCAAGGGCCAGTTGATCACCATCTGTCGGCCGGTTGTGGCCATGGCGGCGATCATTTGGTCTGCCTCTGCCAGGGAGGCGGCAAAGGGTTTTTCCATCAGCACATGCACATTGTAGGGGGCCACGCGTTCGACCCACAGCCCGTGTGTGGCGGTGGCCGGGCAGAGGATGACAAAATCGGGTCTGGTGGTTTCGAGACATGCGCGGTAGTCGGTGAAGAGGTGTGTTGGGGGAATGGCAAAATTGTGGGCGGCGGTGGCCATGCGTTCTGGCTGTTCGTCGCAGATCCCGGCGATTTCGACGTCGGGGTGTTCGTGGGCGTGTCGCAGCAGATCGCCCATGTGCATGTGGTCAAAGTTGATGCCGACGACTTTGAGTTTGGACATCGTGCACTCTCCTTGCAAACAATGGCGGGCCTTGGGTCTGTGACGGCGTTGTGGTCAGGCGGCGGGCAGGCGGCGCACCTGGCCGGGGCGTTTGGGCTGTCCGTCGTGGGCGCTGCCGATGGCTGCAAAGGCGAGCGCCAGGCTGCGCAGGGTGTCTGCTGCGTGATGGGAGGGGGGGCGTTTTTCTTCGATGGCGCAGAGCAGTTCGGCCATGGTGCCATGAAAGCCATCTGGAAACCACTGCCCGTGCAGCTGGGGGGCAGCGACGCCTTCTGCGGTGAAGATCTGCACGTGCTGTTCTTGCAAGCCAGGTCCGCTGCTCAGGGCGGTTGCCTCTGTTCCGACCAGAAAGGTGCGGTCGTGCTGTCCTGTTGTGGTGGTGGCGTTGAAACTGAGTGTCGCCTGTGCGGACGGATAGTCGACGAGGACGTGGGCGAGCATGGGGGGGCGGGGGCGTTGGCTGCGTGTGCGGCGGACGGCTGCGAAGACCTGCTGCGGCTCTTCGGCGCCAAAGTAGCAGGTCAGCATATCGAACCAGTGGATGGCAAAGTCGTAGAGCAGCAGGTCGTCGATCTTGTCGAAGGGGGTACCGACGACCCAGGAGTGGTCCCAGTGGACGGAGAGGTCTGCGCTGGTCAACTCGCCGAGCAGCCCGGCGGCCACTGCCAGCCGGAGGTAGGCGACATGGGGTGCCCATCTTCCGTTTTGGTTGACGGCGAGGTGCAGACCTTTTTTCTCTGCCAGCGCGCAGAGTCGTTCGCCGGTGTCGAGGTCGAGCACAAAAGGTTTTTGGCTGAGGACATGCTTGTGGGCCATCAAGGCGGCCTCGATCAGCGCCACCCGTTCGGAGGGGTGGGTGGCGATGTCCACCACTTCGACCTCTTCGCGGCGCAGCAGGTCGCGGGCATCTGTGTAGATGGCGGCGTCGGGGTAGAAGGTGGCTCTTCGCTCTTGGGCGCGTGCGAGGTCGGGGTCACACAGCGCCACGACGGGGTAGCCTGCTGCGCGGTAGGCGGTGAGGTGGTGTGCGGTGATGCCGCCGCAGCCGATCAGCCCGATGCCGGGGCGATTTTTGGGGGTGGGTGGGCGATAGGGGAGCTCTGCTGCGGGGCGTGTCGGCTGTTTTTCTCCCACGGTGCCGGTGTAGGCGGCTGGCTGCACTGGTGGTTGGGGGGAGGTCGTTGTCATGGGATCTTCTCCGTTTTTGCTCCTGCCCAGAGCGCGGCGCCGAGGGCACCTGCATCGAGGCCGAGTTCGGCCTGTACGATTCGCACCCGATCCACTGGAATGGCTCGACAGCGGTCGCGCACGACGGCGCGCACGGGTGTCAAGAGCTGTTCGCCGAGATTGGCCACACTGCCGCCCAGGATCACACAATCTGGGCTCAGCGTTGTGACGAGGTTGGCCACACCTGCGCCCAGATAGCGGGTGACCTGTGCCAGAATCGACTGTGCCACGGCATCGTTGGCTGCGGCTGCCTGCCCGACCATTGCGGGGGTGACCTCTTCTGCTGCACCGCCTGCCAGGTGGAGCAGCAGGCTTTCGGGGGCTGTTGCCAGGCGGTGTGCTGCGAGTCTGGCGATGGCCAGGCCGCTGGCGTAGGTTTCCAGGCAGCCGCGGTTGCCGCAGTTGCAGAGTGGGCCGTCCAGGTTCATTGTCAGGTGGCCGACCTCTCCTGCGGTGCCGTCGAGTCCTTCCCAGAGTTGTCCGTCCACTGCGATGCCGCCTCCGATTCCGGTGCCCAGGGTGAGCCCTACCACCGTGTGTGCGTTGCGTCCTGCGCCCAGGAGGGTTTCGGCCAGGACGAAGGCACGTGCGTCGTTGATCAGCCAGACGGGTCTGCCCAGTGCGTGGTGAAGGGTCGGGCCGGCTGGCACATCACGCCATGCACCGGCGAGGTTGGGCAGGAAGTGGGTGTGGCCGGTGGCCAGATCGTAGACGCCTGGCACGCCCAGCCCGACTGCGGCCAGGTCTGCTGCGGTGAAGCCGGCCTGGGCGCAGGTGGTGTGCACCAAGGTAGCGATCCGTTGCAGCACGGCGTCTGGCCCTTGGGGGGAGTCAGTCGGTGCGTAGCTGTGTGCCAGCACGCGGCTGCTCTGCTGTTCCACGACGGCGACTGCAATTTTGGTGCCGCCCAGGTCGATGCCGGCCAGAATCATGGGATGGGTGTTGTTCCGGAAAAGAGTGCGCCGTCGCGGCGCAGCTGCTGTTGGAGCTGTGCGATCTCCACAGCGCGCACGTTGTTGCCGGTTTGCAACGCAGAGGCGGCGGCAGTGCCTGCGGCCTGTCCCATGGCCATGCACTGCCCCATGCTGCGTACGGAAGCGTGTGCGTCGTGGGTAGCAGAGAGACAGCGGCCGGCGGTGAGCACATTGTCGAGGGTTTGTGGGAGCAGTGCGCGAAACGGGATATCGTAGGTTGCGCCGGCGGGCAGGTATTCCCAGCGGGTATCGCTGCCGGGGTGGTGATCTTCGATGGGGGCGCCGCACTGGGCGATGGCATCGGGGAAATGGCGGGCGTTGAGCACATCTTCGCGTGTGAGGCGGTAATCGCCGAAGACGCGACGGGTTTCGCGGATGCCGATCTGGGTGCTGAAGTTGATCAGGTAGGCTGCTTCGTAGCCGGGGATGCGTTCGCGCAGAAAGCGCACATATTCCATGGCCTGTGCTCGTCCTTCCACTTCGGCCTTGGTCAGCTCGACCGGGTCGGTGCCGTCGACATAGGCGACGCGTGTCAGGTTTGTGGCCACGACCCCGCGCAGGGGTGTGCGGTGAACGCTGCCCTCTTCGCGTGGCAGGCGGTAGTCGCCGCTGAGGTTGGCTTCTTTCATCAGCCGTACCAGGTCGCTGCGTTTGACCTGCAGGGCGCGTGTTTCGTCGACGTTGCCGACACGGAAGGTCGTGGTCAACGACTGGGCTGGGCCATCCTCGCCGGCGGGCTGGAAGGGCACGCCGGCGCGAAAACAGAGATCGGCGTCTCCGGAGGTATCCACGAAGAGTTTGCCGGTAATTTGTCCCATGCCGCTTTTGCCGCCGACGACGAGGCTGGTCACACGGCTGTCTTCTTTGAGGACATCGAGGCAAAAGGTATGCAGCCGCAGCCGCACACCGGCTTCGAGTGCGCTCTCTTCCCAGACCCGTTGCAAGGTTGGGGGGTCGTAGGTGATGGCCTGGCCTGCGCCGTAGCTGCTGGGGCGTTCAAGCACCTTGTCGGAGCGGCGCAGCTTTTCCACAATTTGCCAGGGAATGCCGCCGACGACGCGGCGGGTGTCGTTGCCGGGCAGGTAGAAGCCGTAGAAAGTGTCCAGCACCTGGGTTGAAGAGCCGCCCAGGAAGCCGTAGCGTTCGATCAGCAGGGTGTCGGCGCCGGTCCGTGCGGCGGCGATTGCGGCGGTGCAGCCAGCGGAGCCGGCACCGAGCACAACGATATCGGCACTGTCGAAGACGGGTAGCTGCATGGAGACCTTTCAGCCATTTTGTTCAGCACATTTGAAGAGAATATAGCGGAGTTCTGGCCATTTGTCAACAGCGCGTAACGATTCAGCCTTGACAAGAGGGTGTAGCCTTTCAACCTGGATCTACACGCAGAGAACGAACGGCTGCGAAAGAAAACCAGCGGTTGGCGGAAGAATTGGCGGCGACGCGGGAGGTGCCGCGTCAGGTGAACCGCTCAGGGCCCCGCCCCGTCATGTCCGTGTCACAGGGCAGGGCGTTGCCTGCAGGTTGCAGGGCGAAGGGACACCTCGCCCTCTTTGGAGTGCCTTCCGTGCGGGGTGGCTGGAGGGCTGTTTGTAGGGCGAAGGGATACTTCGCCCTCTTTGGAGTGCCTTCCGTGCGTGTGCGTGCCGTCTCTAAACTCATCCGCCCCGATGGGTCGTGCGAATCGAAAACCAGCGGTTGGCGGAAGAATTGGCGGCGACGCGGGAGGTGCTGCGTCAGGTGAACCGCTCAGAGCCCCGACCGTAAGGGAGGGTCTTTCTCTTTCTTGCATTTCCCCGCCATTGGTGCATCTTGTTGCTGCACGACAGGGCGGATCGCCGCCCCTACATACGTTGGATGCCAGAGGGAGCGTGTGCTGAGCCCTCCCCGATGGTCGGGGCTCTGAGCAGGCTTTTGAAGTGAGCCAGTGAGAAAGTCGAAGAACCCTCCCTTACGGTCGGGGCTCTGAGCAGAGAGTTGAGCCATTCGGCACAGGAGTCGTTCAGGCTCTCCCCGGCATTGGCCTGGTTTGTTTAGCGCCCCGATGG
>CAIOHJ010000092.1 GCA_903858085.1 uncultured Chloroflexota bacterium | reverse complement strand
CTTCTCCGATCTGGTGCAGGAAGCGCGTGTGCGCGTGTGCGGCGATGCCGTGGCCGCTGGCCTGCCCGACGATGGGGTCGCTCTCGATGCAGGCGGGACGGGCGCACAGGCCTATGCAGATGCAGTCGCGGTGTATTTGGCCTTTGGTGTGGACAAATGCAGCGATTACTGGTCAAGTATTTGTAGTTGGCATAATTCGGGAGAAAAAATTGGGCATACGTTTGGTCGTCAAGCAATTCCGATGGTTTGGGACTACGTTGAAACCAATCCATTGAGCGATTCATCGGGCAATTGGATGGCAATGGTAGATTGGACATGGAAAGCCGTTGGCTCGATGCCTGCAAAATCGAACAGTTTTTCTGCACAACATAATGCACAAACGCAATCGCTCAGCCGTGACAAGGTAGTTTCCACTGACCCCCCCTACTACGACAACATCGGCTACGCCGACCTGTCCGACTATTTCTACGTTTGGCTTCGACGTTCGCTTCGGCCAGTTTTCCCCTCGATTTTTGCCACAGTAGCAGTTCCCAAAGCCGAGGAGTTGGTGGCTACACCCTATCGCCACGGCAGCAAAATCGAAGCTGAGGTCTTTTTCTTGGAAGGCATGACCAAAGCCATGCAGCGCCTGGCAGAGCAAGCACATGCTGCATTTCCCGTGACGATCTATTATGCGTTCAAGCAGGCGGAGACAGAGAGCGACGGCACCAATTCCACCGGCTGGGAGACCTTTCTGGAAGCTGTGATTCAGGCTGGTTTTGGCATCAGCGGCACCTGGCCGATGCGCACGGAGTTGAGCAACCGCTCAATCGGCATCGGCACCAACGCCCTTGCCTCCAGTATTGTCCTGGTCTGTCGCAAACGTCCGGCCGATGCGCCCACGGCCACGCGTCGAGAATTTCTCGCTGCGCTCAAGGCCGAGTTGCCCGTGGCCCTCACCCACTTGCAGCTGGGCAACATCGCCCCTGTCGATCTGGCCCAGGCTACCATCGGCCCTGGCATGTCCATCTACACCCGCTACGTCCAGGTGCTCGACGCTGCGGGCAAGGCTCTCTCCGTGCGCGAGGCGCTCATTCTCATCAACCAGACCCTGGACGAGGTGCTTGCCGAGCAGGAAGGTGACTTCGACAGCGACACCCGCTGGGCGCTGGCCTGGTTCGAGCAGTGCGGCTTCAATGAAGGTCCCTTTGGCGACGCCGAAACCCTCTCCAAGGCCAAGAACACGTCCATCAACGGGCTGAACCAGGCAGGCATCCTCCTCACCCGCCATGGCAAGGTGCGCTTGCTGCGCCCCAGCGAACTCCCCGCCGACTGGAACCCATCCACAGACAGTCGTCTCACCGTCTGGGAGGCAGTCCACCATCTGGTGCGCGTCCTGGAGAGCGGGGGCGAGAGCGGGGCTGCCATTCTGCTGGCCCAACTGGGCAGCCAGGCCGACGCTGCCCGCGAGCTGGCCTATCACCTCTACACCGTCTGCGAGCGGCGCAAACGCGCCGCAGAGGCACTCACCTACAATGCTCTGGTACAGAGCTGGCCGGAGATCGCCCGGCTATCGCTGGAAAATTCACAAGGCGTAGCGCGTCAACCATCCATCTTCGAGTAGGAGAATCTCATGGCACTCTCGAACTATGAACGCGTGGGCAAAGCGCTGGAACTCCTGCGCGAGGGGCTGAAGCCCTTTGTGGTGCGGGAGTTGGAAGCCAAACATGGCAAATATTGGGTCACTGCGGTCACCAGCGGCTGGCCCCGGGACATCGAGTGGAGCAACGACGACGCACCCAGCCTGGATGCTGCCCTCCTCCTGCGCATGTTGTGGGATCAGTGGAATCTGGTCTTTAACCGCATCCTGGGCTTTAGCGAACGCTCATATGTCAGCGAACTGCGGGAGGTGCGCAACAAATGGGCGCACCAGGAAGCCTTCTCCAGCGACGACGCCTACCGCGCCCTGGATTCTGCGGCCCGCCTGCTCACCGCCATCTCAGCGCCGGAGGCTGGCGAACTGGAAAAGATGAAGCAGGAGTTGCTGCGGGTACGCTTCGACGAGCAAGCGCGCAACGAGAAACGGCGTAGCGCGGGCACAGCCATCGAGAGCCAGGTCACTGGCAGCCTCAAACCCTGGCGCGAGGTGGTCACCCCCCACAAAGATGTAGCCAGCGGGCGCTACCAGCAGGCCGAATTTGCCGCAGATCTCTGGCAGGTACACCTGGGCGAAGGTTCCGACGAGTACCGCACCCCCGCCGAATTCTTCCGGCGCACCTATCTCACCGAGAGCCTGGGCCAGATGCTCGCCAATGCGGTGCGGCGTCTCACCGGCCAGGGTGGCGACCCGGTGGTGCAACTGCAAACCAACTTCGGCGGCGGCAAAACCCACTCCATGCTCGCCCTCTATCACCTCTTCTCTGGCAGCCCGCCCCAGGAGTTGCTGGGCATCGAAGCTGTCCTCAAAGAGGCCGAGGTGACGAAGCTGCCAGCAGTGCGCCGGGTGGTGCTGGTAGGCAACAAAATCTCCCCCGGCAACCCGGTGGTGAAGGCCGACGGCACAGTGGTGCGCACCCTGTGGGGCGAACTGGCCTGGCAATTGGGCGGCAAAGAAGCGTTTGAGCACATCCGCGCTGACGACGAGCAGGCCACCAGCCCGGGCGACGTGCTGCGCAAGTTGATGAACAGCTATGGTCCCTGCCTGATCCTCATCGACGAGTGGGTGGCCTACGCCCGTCAGCTCCACGACTTGAGCAGTCTGCCCGGCGGCAACTTTGAGACCCACTTCACCTTTGCCCAGGCCCTCACCGAATCGGCCAAGCTGGCCAAACAGTGTATGCTCGTCATCAGCCTGCCCGCTTCCGACACGGTAGGGTCACCCCACGCCCAGGCCAACGACGTGGAGGTGGGCGGCGAGCGGGGCCGAGCTGCCCTGGATCGTCTGCGCAACGCGGTGGGCCGGGTGGAATCCTCGTGGCGGCCGGCCAGTGCGGAAGAAGGCTTTGAGATTGTGCGCCGGCGGCTCTTTGAACCCCTGGTGGAGCAGGCCCAGTTCGTCTCTCGCGACACCGTGGCCCGGGCCTTTGCCGACCTCTACCGTACCCAGAAGCAGGAGTTCCCGCCGGAATCCAGCGACAGCGAATACGAAAAGCGGCTGCGTGCCGCCTACCCCATCCACCCAGAGGTCTTCGACCGTCTCTACACCGACTGGTCCACCCTGGTGAAGTTTCAGCGCACCCGGGGCGTGTTGCGCCTGATGGCCGCAGTGATCCACTGCCTGTGGGAGAAGGGGGACCGCAACCCCCTGATCATGCCCGCCAACCTCCCCATCGACGACCCCCGGGTACAGTTCGAGCTGACCCGCTATCTGTCGGACAACTGGGTGCCTGTGATCGAGAAGGATGTAGACGGCCCCAGCGCGTTGCCCCTGCGCCTGGACGGGGATGTGCCCAATCTGGGCAAGTTTGCCGCCAGCCGCCGGGTGGCGCGCACCATTTATCTTGGCTCTGCGCCCACCGCCACCGCCGCCAACCGGGGCATTGAGGACCGCCAGGTGAAGTTGGGGTGTGTCATGCCTGGCGAATCCCCCGCCCTCTTTGGCGACGCCCTGCGCCGCCTGGCCTCTGCCGCCACCTATCTCTACCAGGACGGCCCCCGCTTCTGGTATTCCACCCAGCCCACGGTGACCAAGCTGGCCGAAGACCGGGCCGAGGAACTGCGTCGCCAACCCGATGCTGTGGCCGAAGAGGTCAACAAACGGCTACAAATCAACCTGCGTCAGCGCGGTGCCTTCTCCCGCATCCATGTGCTGCCCCAATCCAGCGCCGATGTCCCCGACGATCTGGAGGCGCGGCTGGTGGTACTCAGTCTGGCGCATCCCTATCGCAAAGAGACCAACAACGCGGCGGAAGCTGCGGCCAAGACAATTCTCGAATCCCGGGGCAATGCCCTACGCCTTTTTCGCAATACCCTGGTCTTTCTCGCCATCGATCAGGCGCGCCTCCAAGATCTGGACGAGGCTGTGCGCCGTTTTCTGGCCTGGCAGTCCATTCTGAATGAGCGGGAGGAACTGGACCTGACCGCACACCAGGTGAAGCAGGCGGAGACCCAGTTGGCGTCGGCTGATGGTGCGGTGGTGGCACGGCTGCCCGAAGCCTACCAATGGCTGCTGACTCCCACCCAGATATCGCCCCGGTCTCCCATCACCTGGCAGGTGGCTCGCCTGACCGGGCAGGATGCCCTGGCCGTGCGTGTCAGCAAAAAGCTGCGCACGGATGATCTGCTCGTTCCTGAACTCGCTGGTACTGAACTGCGCCGGGAGATGGACAAGATTCCTCTCTGGCGCGGCAACCATGTTTCTGTCAAACAGCTTGCCCACGATTTTGCCAGCTACCTCTACCTGCCTCGGCTCCAATCCCCTGCTGTCCTTGCCGAGGGCCTCTACGATGGTCTGGGGCTGCTCACCTGGAGCATTGAGTCCTTTGCCTACGCCGACAGTTTCGACGAAGCGAACGGGCGCTATCTGGGGCTGCGCTGTGGTCAGCCGATCACCGTCAACCCGGAGAGCCTGCCCGGTCTGCTGGTGCGCCCGGATGTAGCCCAGCGTCAAAAAGAGGCTGACGACGCCGCGGTGAGAGCCGTCACGCCGGTTGAACGGCCTGGGCCAGGGAACAAAGATATGAAGCCGGAAGGGGGGGAGGGTGGTGCAGGGGGTACACCGCTGGTGCCGTCCAAACCGGAGCCCAAACCGGCTACCCAGCCTACACGCTTCTACGGCAGCGTGGAATTGGATTCCACACGGGTGGGTCGCGATGCAGGGCAGATTGCCACGGAGCTGATCGCCCACCTGACCGGGCTGTTAGGGGCCAAAGTCAAGGTCACGCTGGAGATTGAGGCGGAAGTGCCGGATGGGGTTCCTGACACTGTGGTGCGCACCGTCACCGAGAACGGGCGCACGCTGAAGTTCACGAGCCAAGGGTTTGAGGTGGAGTAGCGATGGGAATCGCTGAAACAGAGGCTGATTCAGCGCGTGGAAGATGGAGGGGTGTAAAAGGCAAAGGGGAACGTCGTAAGTCATGTCCGGTCACGACGAAGCCCCACCCGTCACGGCAGATCTCTTCTGATGTCAAGAAGCCGGTGTTGGGGGGCAGGCCGATGAATACGAAGACCCTGGCGGGGTGGTGGATGCCCGCGCCGATAAAGTCGTTTTCGCCTGGCGCGCCAAGGCGGCGATCGGGGCACCAGTGCGCGCCATAGACGGTGATGCCTGGTGGGGTTACGCTGCCACCTTTACGCCGCGCCAGAACGCGACGTAGCCCGTGATCTGCCGGGCGGCATCCTTGGGCGCCGGATAGTACCAGGCAGCGCCGGCGTTGATCTT
>CAIOHJ010000091.1 GCA_903858085.1 uncultured Chloroflexota bacterium | reverse complement strand
GATCAAAGGTATCCTCTCCAAAAGCGCTGGAGAGGACCACCGATGGCACGGCGACACCGGCCCGGTGGGCTACGCGCTCAGCGAAGCTGGGGGGGGCATCGCGTTTGCGCACCTGGCGTCGGAGCGCCAATTCCATGTGGTCAGGTGCTGCTGGAGGTCGGCTGCGGTCATGTCCGTGTCACAGGGCGGGGTGGCTGTAGGGCGGGATGTTTGTAGGGCGAAGTGCCACTTCGCCCTCTTTGGGATGCCCTCCGTGCGGGTCGTGCGTGTGCGTGCCGTCTCTAAATTCATCCGCCCCGATGGGGCGTTTCGCCACGGCGTGCCGCCTCGATAGTTGCTATGTCAATCTTCTGCATCGTCATCATCGCATCGAACGCCCGCCTGGCGGCGGCGGGGTCTGGATCGGCGATGGCTTCTGTCAAAGCCAACGGCGTGATCTGCCAAGACAGCCCCCATTTGTCCTTGCACCAGCCACAGGCGCTTTCTTGTCCTCCATTGCTGACAATCGCATTCCAATAGCGATCCGTTTCGGCCTGGTCAGCGGTGGCAACCTGAAAGGAAAACGCCTCGCTGTGTTTGAAGTCCGGCCCGCCATTGAGGCCGAGGCATGGAATGCCCAGCACGGTGAAGTGGACTGTCAACACATCCCCCTGCTTCCCGGACGGATAGTCACCCGGCGCGCGATGCACAGCGGCGACTGAAGAGTCTGGAAAGGTAGCCGCATAGAAGTGCGCCGCGTCCTCGGCGCCTCCGTCATACCAGAGACAAATCGTGTTCTTTGTGACCGTTGTCATTTTGTTCCTCCATCAAAATATGTGTTCAGGGTTCCCCTTTCGGGAAGCTATCAGAGATGCAGGTGCTCCACCGGCTCGGCCAGCTCCCGCCTTCCTCCATTCCAATTTTATCACGCCGGGTAACTCCCAGGCCATGATTTTACAAGCGTACCTGCTCAGGCAGAGAAGTCTGCTGAGGGATGCTACATCAGGCCACACCGGACACGCTGTCCGCTGCCCTGGTGGGCCTTGTCCAGCCTCGCTGCCACCACCGGCTCCAGTGCGCTGTCGAGCAGACATTCTACCAGCGGTCGCGGCGTGTAGTGGCTGCCTGTGGTCTTGCGCTCCGACCCGGCCCCCAGCCGGAGCACAATCGACGTCAAGAAAATTCAGCTGTCCGCCACCGAGAATTTTTTCCCCGCGCAGCATCACCCCCTGCATCAACGCCTGCACGACCTCCTGGGTGGAGGCCGGCACAGCCACGGAGATGCCGAGCGAGCTGCGGATCGTGCGGTGTTTGCGCAGCAGCACTTCGAGCAACGATGCCGTCGATCTGGTTGTCGACGCCGTAGTAGGTCAAGGTGCGCACGGTGGGGGAGGGCTGTCCGTAGCGGTCGACGCGGCCTTCGCGCTGCTCGTGGCGGGTCGGGTTCCAGCTCAGGTCGTAATGCACGACGGCGTTGAAATGATCTTGCAGGTTGACCCCTTCGCTGAGGCAGTCGGTGGCGACCAGCAGCCGTCTGGGAAAGGTGCCGAGGCGGGCCACACGCTGTTCGCGTTCAAATGCGGGCAGCTGTCCCCCCAGCGGCCGCAGCAGATCTTCGCTCGAAGCCGGCAGGACGACCCACTCGCGGCCACGCACCTTGACCAGCGATCCCACCATATAGTCCATGGAGTCGATCATGCTTCCCTCTTTGTTTCAAAAATGATTCGGTGCTGACATCCTACCACAGCCAGCACCGAATCGTTGAAACCGTGCAAGAGGGCCCATTTCAGGAGGAGTTGCAGCCGGATCTGGCAGCTTCTACCCCCTTTGTATGCAGGCCGCCGCCTGCCGACGGGTGTATCCCGTTTGCTCAGCGCAGCAGCGTCGGCAGGTAGAGCACGCTGGGGTCGACCAGCACAAACGAGCTGGTACGCCTGCTGCTGGCACTGCCGCTGGAGCCTGCAGCGTTGTCTGGGTCGACCGCAACCGTGAAGGTGTTGAGCGGTGCTGTCAGCCCCGCCCAGGTGACCTCGGCCACCGCCTCGACCACCGCACAGCCATCCAGCCCGGCAGGCACGACGCTCTCGCCGATCACATCTGCAGCGTTGGTGCCGCGGTAGAATTCCACCTTGAAGGGAACGGTTGTCGGTGTGTTGCCGTTGTTGCGCACCCGCACCTTGAGCTGTGCTGTCGCCGTGCCATTCTCCGGGTGGAGGGAGGCCGTTCCCCCCAACACTTCGTCGATGACCAGATTGGGCTGGGTCGTGCTCTGGGCGATCAGCGCCCTGAATTCTTCGCCAGCCTGCGTCAGTTCCCCGCTGCCAGGGTCGACCAGCAGGCTCGGGTTGCCGTCGGTGAAGATTCCGCCGCCCAGATCGTCCATTGCAAACCAGGACCACTGCTGCACCAGCCGGTTGTTGTCGAGCGGATACCCCAGGTTCGGGTCGCTGGCAGTTTCCATGTACTGGATGGAGCTGTGCAGGAATTCTGTGGTGCGAGCAGGGGTGAAGCAGTTGCCAAATTCATCTTTGACCGAACAGACTCCGGTCTCTTCCGCCACTTTGTATTCGTAGAGCAAAGACCACTCGGTGAGCAGCAGGGGGGTTCGTTGGTAGCCGTTGGCCTTCATCCAGGTGCGCATGTCGATCAGCTGTTGGGCAAACAAGTCGATCTTGTCGTGCTCGTAGATGCAGGAGTAGTCGCTGCGCGCACACAATTCCCGCTGTTCGGCCAGGGGGCGTTTCCAGAACGGTTTTTTCAGCGCCAGCGCCGGGTCGGTCCCGTTGGCGATCCAGGCAAAGACCGGCTTGCCGCTTTCTGGGTCGAGGATCTGCTCGCCGTTTTCGCCGGTGGTGTAGTAGTCGTCGTTGCGCTCCGGGAAGATGTAGGCGTGGAAGGTCCAGGCGTCGACCGGCATGGGGCTGCCGTAACGTTCTCGATAGGCGGCCACCACCTTGTCCAGATATTGCAAACGACCTGGGGAGACCTGCACCAGGGCCGAGACCGCCACCTGCGCGGTCGGGTCCTGGCTTTTGATGAACTGGTAGGCGTCGTGGTAGGCCACGGCGTAGATCTCCGGCATCAGGTCATCCTGCCACTGGACGCGGTCAACCTCGTTGCCCACGATCCAGACAGCTCCTGGATTGGCTGCGATCAAGCTTCCGAGGCTGTTGGCGGTGAGCGCTGGGTTTGCCGTGTAGGTGGGGAGCCGTGCATTGGTGTCGGCGTGGCGATCCTGTTTCAGCCGGATCATCGGGGTGTGGGCGGTGCCGGCAGGCAGCCAGCCGGGCTCGCTGGGGCCAAACGAGACCAGCCACCCGATCTTCATCTCGGCCATCTTTTCGGCGGCTGTGCTCGATGCCGAGACGCCGTAGCGGCAGTTGGGGGCGGTGGCTGTGGCTGGGGCTGGTGCTGTGGCTGGGGCAGGGGGCGGCGTCGCATCCTGCTGGTGGGGGGGCAGGCAGCTGTTGGCCTCGGCGGAGACGCCCCGGGTCCACCCGAGCAACGCCGCTCCGAGCAGCAGCCCTCCCAGAAGCGTGCGCGCGCCTGCGCGCAACCAGTTGGTGTAGGGTTCATGCATAGGTTTTACCTCGTGTCTGTCAGGAAATACGTGTACGGCGGCCAAAAAACAGATCGAACAACGGTGTTTCGGTCTGGGGTACAGCTTGTATAAGTATCGTGCAACTTTGTCCAAAAGTCTTGCAAGAATCAAGCAGAATTCTGGCGTGTGGTCGCAGGGGGATCGTTTGTGCTTGGCGGTTGTCCGGCTCATCGGTTGCGCAGCCGCAGAATCAGCCCTTCGTGGCCGACGATGTAGAGCCCACGCAGCCGCACTTTGCCGGTGCTTTGCATGCCGCTGCTGAGCAGGATGTCGGCTTCGGTGGCGGCGGCGCTCAGGTTGAGGCGGTGGGTGGTGTCGGCAAAGTTGAGCACGACCAGGATGCGCTCGTCGCCATGTTGGCGTTGATAGGCGTAGATGTTTTCTGGCCCGGCGTCGAGCGAGTGGTAGGTACCGAGTGTGAGGGGCGGCGATGGCTGGCGCAGGGCAGCCAGGGCGCGAAAGAAGCTGCTGCCTGCCCCCTGTTCGTCGCCGCAACAGCAGAGGGGGGTGCCCGGCAAGGTGAGCAGCAGCATGGCGGCCACACGCTCCTGGCCGGCGCCGACCCGAACCGGCTCCTGCGGGTGGCTGCGCAACGCCCAGTGGGACCAGCTGTCCGGCGGCTGGCTGGCACAGTACCGGTCGACCTGGGCGCGCACTGTGCTGGCCTGCCAGGGGGCGTCGATCCACTGAAAGTGGGCCGGCAAGGTCCGCAGCTGGCCGCCCGCAGACAGTTCTGTGTGCGGGGCCCACCCGGTCTGTGGCCCGACCCCATCCTGGCCGCCGAAGGGTGCTGTCGCTTGTGGCAAGCTGTCTTTGACCAGCCATTCGTGCAGGTTGAGCCGGAAGCCATCGACCCCGCGAACAAGCCAGAAGTGGAGCGAGTCGAGCTGATCGGACAACCCAGGGGGGGGGAGCTCGCCGTCGCTCGAGGAGAGGTCGAGCAGCAGCTTGATGCCCCGGGCATGTGCGCCGGCGAGCAGCAGGTCGAAGGCCTCCAGCGACCCAAAGCGCAGGTGGCTGGCGTCGACAGTGCTCTGGCCAGAGCCATGCAGCAGGGGGGGGGAGAGGGGCAAAAGCCCGATCGCGCCGACGTGGAGGCCGGCGATATGGTCGAGCCATTGGGAAATCCCCGCCAGGGCGCTGGTGCCATCCTGGTTGCGCTCCTGGAAACTGTGTGGGTCGATCTGGTAGAAGATCGTGGTCTGCCACCAGGCAGTGGAAGCTGACATCAGCGCTTCAATCCGTGTTTTTGCCAACGCAGGGTTTTGGGCTGTTGGCTGCGGCATGTTTGGCTGCGGCATGTTTGGCTGCGGCCTGTTGGGCTGCGGCACTTTTCAGATCGGGCATCGGTATTTGGGACCGGAGAACGCATGCACTTGACCGTTCTCTAGGATACAATAGGACAGAGCGAGGGGCAAACCCTCTGCCGGGCAAATTTGGACAAGAAAGGTCGCCGTATGATGACACAGCGGGTGTTGATTCTGGGGGCAGCCGGGCGAGATTTCCACAACTTCAATGTGTTCTTTCG
>CAIOHJ010000090.1 GCA_903858085.1 uncultured Chloroflexota bacterium | reverse complement strand
CCCGACGGCTTCTGGGGGGAATGGGCCCAACGCATGGCTTGGTTCACCCCCTGGGAAAAGGTGATGGAGTGGAACTATCCTGACCATCGCTGGTTTGTGGGGGGACGGACCAATATTACCCTCAACGCCCTCGACCGCCACGCCGACGGTGCCAACCGCAACAAACTGGCCCTGATCTGGATCGGCGAGGACGGCAGCGAACGCAAACTGACCTACTACGAGCTGCGCCAGACTGTCTCCCGGCTGGCCAGCGGGCTGCGCAGCCTGGGGGTCACCTGTGGGGACCGGGTTGTCCTCTACCTGCCGCTGACGGTGGAGGGCGTTGTCTCCATGCTGGCCTGCGCCCGGCTCGGCGCCATCCATTCGGTCGTCTACGCCGGGATGGGGGTCGGTGCGTTGCGCGACCGCATCGTCGATGCCGGCGCCCAAGTGGTGATCGCCGGAGACGTCGGTTTCCGGCGGGGCAAGGCTGTCGACCTGCGCAGCATCGTCGAGCAGGCAGTCGAGGGGTTGCCGCTGCGCCATCTGCTCTGGCTGCAGCGCGGCCCGCAGCACCCTCTACACCCGCACGAAGTCGACTTTGCCACTCTGCTGGCGCAGAGCAAACCAGACGTTGACCCAGTTCCCGTCGACGCCGAGCACCCGCTCTACATCCTCTACACCTCCGGATCGACTGGCAAGCCCAAAGGCGTCGTGCATGTGCACGGCGGCTACATGGTCGGGACCAGCTACCATCTGCGCCATATGTACGATGTCAAAGACAACGACGTCTTCTGGGCAACCTCGGACATCGGCTGGGTGGTGGGCCATTCCTACATCGTCTATGCGCCGCTGGTCGAAGGGGTCACCTCGGTGTTGCGGGAGGGCGCGCCAGATTGGCCGGACCCGGGGGTTTTCTGGAAATGTGTCGAGCAGTACGGCGTCAACGTGCTGTTTACTGCACCGACTGCGGTGCGGATGTTTATGAAATATGGCGCCCGCTTTGTGGAGCCCTACGACCTCCGCACGCTGCGCCTGGTCGCAGTGGCCGGCGAACCCCTCAACCCGGAGGCCATGCGCTGGGCACACAAACACCTGATCGGGGAGGGGAAACACGGCTTTATCGCCGACAACTGGTGGCAGACAGAACTGGGCGGGCCGACGATCGCCACGCCGATCGTCGCGGCTGCGCGCCCCGGTGCGGCCGGGCTGCCGCTGCCAGGGGTGGAGGCCGCCGTGGTCGACGAACACGGGGTCGCCGTGCCCAGAGGCAAGGGAGGTCTGCTGGTGCTCAAACGCCCCTTCCCCCACATGATGCGCACGATCTGGGGCAGTCATTCCCGCTACGAACAATACTGGAACGAGATTCCCCACTGCTACGCCGCCGGGGATGTCGCCAGCTGGGACGAGCAAGGGTACATCTCGGTGTTGGGGCGCAGCGACGATGTGCTCAACGTGGCTGGCCACCGCATCGGCACAGCTGACGTAGAGTCGGCGCTGATCACCCACCCCAGCGTCGCTGAATCGGCGGTGATCGGCATCCCTGACCCGCTCAAGGGAGAAGCCATCAAAGCCTTCGTCGTGCTGCGGATCGGGGTCGAGGCCAGCGACGCGCAGCGCAGCAGCATCGTCGAACATGTGCGCCACGAGCTAGGGCCGATCGCTGCGCCGAGCCAGGTCACCTTCACCGAAAAATTGCCCAAAACACGCAGCGGCAAGATCGTGCGGCGCCTGCTCAAAGCGCAGGAACTGGGCCAGAACCCCGGCGATCTGAGCACATTGGAAGAGTAGCCCCCACCTGCAAGGTACAAATGTTGAACCGACACACCCCAGAATTTCCTGGCCGACGACGCTGCTGACCAGAGAGGTGCAGACTCGGCTCGACAGCCAGGCGTGTGGTACCATGCACGCTGTAGAACCCACTTTCGCCTTTTCCAAAACACAGGAGTGAACGAATGTCTGATCCGATGCCAGCTGGCGTGCAAGTGACTGGTGCCAGCTCACCTGCTGTCACCGCAGTGTTGACCCCAGAGACACTCGCTTTTGTGGCTGACCTGCATCGCCGGTTCAATGCCCGTCGCATCGAACTGCTCGCCGCACGCCGTCTGCGTCAGCAGCGTTTCGACGCTGGCGAACTTCCTGGATTCCTGCCCGAGACCGCAGCGATCCGGAATGCGGACTGGCAGGTAGCGCCTGCGCCTGCCGATCTCAACGACCGCCGGGTCGAGATCACCGGGCCGGTCGAACGCAAGATGATGATCAACGCGCTCAATTCGGGGGCCAAAGTCTTCATGGCTGACTTCGAAGACGCCCTCTCACCGACCTGGGCCAACGTGATCGACGGCCAGATCAACTGCAGCGATGCAATTCGCCGCACCATCTCCTTTGAAACCCCCGACGGCCGGCGCTATACCCTCAACGAGACCGTAGCAACCCTGGTCGTCCGCCCGCGTGGGTGGCATCTGGTAGAAAAACATCTCCTGGTGGATGACGAGCCCATCTCGGCCAGTCTGTTCGATTTTGGACTCTATCTCTTTCGAAATGCCGCCGAACTGCTGGCGCGCGGCAGCGGCCCCTATTTCTATCTCCCCAAGCTGGAAAGCCACCTGGAGGCCCGGCTCTGGAACGACGTTTTTGTCGCTGCCCAGGATGCACTGGGCATCGCGCGCGGCACGGTGCGGGCCACAGTGTTGATCGAGACGCTGCTGGGTGCGCTGGAGATGGAGGAAATTCTCTACGAACTGCGCCAACATGCTGCGGGCCTCAACGCCGGCCGCTGGGATTATATCTTCAGCGTGATCAAAAAATTTGCCGCCAATCCCCGCCAGATCCTGCCCGATCGCGCCCAGGTGACCATGACGGTGCCCTTCATGCGCGCGTACACCGAGCGCATGGTCCATGTCTGTCACCGCCACGGCGCCCATGCCATCGGTGGGATGGCGGCCTTCATCCCGAATCGGCGCGACCCAGAGGTGACGCAGAATGCGCTCCGCAAGGTGCGCGAGGACAAACTGCGCGAGTTCAACGACGGCTGCGATGGAACATGGGTGGCACACCCAGATCTGGTGCCGGTCGTGCTGGAGATTGCCGGCGACTATCTGGGCGACCGCCCCAACCAAAAGGAACGCCTGCGCGGCGACGTGCAAGTGGTCGACAGCCAAATCACCGCCATTGCCGTCCCTGGCGGCGCGATTACAGAAGCCGGGCTGCGGCTCAACATCAGCGTGGCCTTGCAGTATCTGAACGCCTGGCTGCTCGGCAACGGTGCAGCAGCCATCCAGAACCTGATGGAGGACGCGGCCACCGCTGAGATCTCGCGCTCGCAGATCTGGCAGTGGATCCGCCATGCAGCTGCGCTCGACGACGGGCGGGCTGTCACCCGCGAGCTTTATGCCCGGCTGCGCGACGAAGAGCTGGCCAAGCTGGGAGGCCGCTCGGCTGGCCGTTACGAAGAGGCGGTGGCCCTTCTCGACCAACTCTGTCTGAGCGACACATTTGTCGAATTTCTGACCTTGATCGCCTACGACGCTCTGGAGTAGACGCGCAGGGCTGGGAGCCGGGCCGCCGCAATCAGTGGCTCAGCTCCCAGTCATGCGCGAACACAGCGCCCAGCCAGCCATACAGGCTGGCGCTTTCGACCAAAAGCAGGGCTTCCCGATTCAGCTTGTAGCTGCCTTCGCTGCCGTTGAGGCTCCCCACGGCCGACCACCATTGCTCCCCGATGTGCAGCAAGAGCAGCTTGGCATGGATGCCCCCCGCAGTCGGGTTGCCGATCCTGGCGTCCAGATCCAACCCTTCGGCGGCAGCGACCCCAATCACGTAGTCTATGGTGGCCCGATTGTTGCGCGGGGACTCTGGATCGTCGAAAAAGCTGTCCAACAGCAGCCGTACCCGGGCTCCCCGTCGAGCAGCGGCCAAGACTGCCTCCAGCCGGGGATTGGGGTCTGCGATGGGGTTGCTGGTGGTCGGGCCAAAGAACTTCTGCTCTGCCATCTGCATCAGCAAAATTTCGTCGCCAGGTCCAGCCTGGGCCAACAAGGCCAGGAAGCCGCTGTCGGGGCGCAGGGCATTCTCTGGGGCGCTGAGCAGCTGTAAGGCAAGCTGGCCGGAGAAGTGGAGAGGGAGGGTGAAGGGAGCGTCGGCGACGACAAAAAGAGGCGGCGGCGGCAGCTGAAAATCGGCTGTGGGCGCTCCGTAGCGTGGGTGGGCTGCGGTATAGGGAAAGAGATCGGCAAAAAGCTCGGGGCGCCAGTCGGCCGCAAACATCTGCTGCAGTGCGGCGACTGCACTGGGCGCGTCGGTAAACAAGAAAAAACCACGTCGACCGCCAGCGGGGGCGCCTGTCGGCAGCGGGGCTGCGTTGAGAGTGAGGTTGTCCGTGCCGACAAAGACCTGTCGGCCATCGGCGATCGCGTACTTGGCATGCAGGTAACGATAGCGCCGTTTGTAGCCGGTGGGGGCGCTGTCATTGACGGCCAGATAACGGACATCCCCTCCTGCTTGGGCGATCTGCTGCACACACCATTTCTGGGTGTCTGTGATGCCACCGGGCGGGGCGCCGTCGAGCAGAAGTCGCAGACGAAGACCGCTGCGCGCTTTGTCGGCCAGCAGGGTCGCCAAAGATGGGTGCTCGAAGGTGTAGAGGCTCAGGTCCAGTGTGCGGGTAGCGCTGGCCAGAAAGGTGGCGAGGGGCGCATAAAGCCCTTCAGGGCCGACGGCTGCTGTCCAGTGGCTGTCTTCCTGGCCTTGCTGCGGCCACAGCCCATCGGCGACCGACCAGCCTCCCCAGCCGGGCTGGCGGATGCGGCGTCCCCACTGGCTGTCGGACAGATCGCTGGCCCAGTCGCTGGCGCGGTCCGTATCGACTGGCAGCCCGCTGAAAGGGTCCAGTTTGCGCTGCCAGATCTGGCCGGCGCTGCTGGCCAGATCGCGCGTGTAGAGGCTGGCCGGGGGGCCCAGCCAGCCACTCTCTTGCAGCGTCGCGTCGCCGTAGAGCAGCGTGTCGACGACGGCGGCGCTGCCATCGCGCAGGCGGAGTGCGCCGCCGCTGTTGCGGAGCGTGAGCGAACCGGAGAGCTGAAGGGCTGCACGGTCGGAGGCCGACCAGCTGCAGCCAGCTTCCTCGCCGAAGCTGAGACGGAAGCTGGCGGTGCTGGCGGTGCACCAGATGCGCTGGCCTGGTTCCAACCGCAGCGGGGTGTCCAGGGGAAAAGAAGCGCTTCGGGTGTCTGCCTCCAGCACCCAGCCAGCCAACGGCTGGCTCTGGCCGCCGGTGTTCCACAACAAAATTGCTTCATCGGGCTCGTAGCTGACCGTGCTGTCGATATAGGCGGCGGCGATCAGGATTCTTGGCGGCGGCGGGCCAACGACCAGCGGCAGAAAGAGCGGGCCGGGGGGAGTTGGCTGCGGGGCAACCAGCCCCCCGCTCAAACAGACAGAGAGCCAAAGTGTGGGCAGGAAGGCCATATGCATCGATCCCATTCTCTTGGGCACGCGGCATTCTAAGAAATCCCAGCTCGCCCTGGGCCTCTCCATCCAGCGGGAGCGATTGGGAGAGCTGTTTCCATCCACGTCCCACTGTAGCATGCGGGGACGAGAAATTTCTAGTGACGGAGATTGCCCTGTCCAAGGCTGGGGCAGCGGCGCCCTGTCGCCGATCTGACGGTTGTCCAACTCGACCGCCAAGTTGACCACCAGCACCCCGATAGAGATGGAATTTGCGCTGGAGACGGCTTTCTTGCACCAGCGAGTACGGATGCTCCTACGCTTAGCCAGCCAGCTGAATGTGCGCTCAACGACCCAGCGCCTGGCGGGGTGTCGAGCCTCACCAGGGATAGGACAAGGATCGGGGTCAGGTTCACCTCGACGACGACTTGAAACCCCGAACTGTCTATGCGGCAACGCTTTCCATGGGCAGCCAGTCCACAGCACATACCAGATGGCGTTGAGCACCAGCCGGTTCGGAAGTGGCGGTCGACCTCGGTCTTTTCGTCGCTTTTGCCTTGGGAATATGTGCTTGATTCGCTTCCACAGCGGTTTCGGTACCTCAAAGTAATTGACCTGTTGTCTGCGCAACTTGCGCAGCTTCGCTTGGGCCGCCTTGCGCTTTGTGCTATGCTTTTTTG
>CAIOHJ010000089.1 GCA_903858085.1 uncultured Chloroflexota bacterium | reverse complement strand
GTCTGAATGTAGAACTGGGTGCGGCGGCAAGGAGTGCGGAGCCACGGTTCGTCTCCCTCAATTCTGGGCAATTTGCTCATTCAATTTTTCAAAAAAGGGCTCTTTTGCCGGTCAAGCAGGGTCTCCACAGAGGGGCCTGTCTCCAGAGACGCCGATCGAACGATCGGCGCCTCTGGGGGAGGTGTGGATTTTTGTCTGCGGGTGGGGCCTGTTTATTGGAGTTCCAGGGCCACCACGGACATTTTGGGCAGCACCAATTCGACCCCTTCGGCTGTGCGGCGGGCGCCGGTGAACGGTTGGGGGGTGACCTGATTGGGCTGTTCAAAGGTGTTGTGTGCGTGCATGGTGGGGGCCTGCAGGACGCGACCGCGCAGTTGGGTGGCTGGGAAGCCGCGCACGAAGAGGGTGGTGGCCAGATCCTGGTTGGGGTTGGCGTTGCTCAGCGTGATCTGCAGCCGGCCTGCTGCGTCGACCGAAGCCGAAGCCGAGATCGCCGGCACATCGTAGCCGGCGTGTGTGTACCGTTCGCTGCGCACATCCACCGGCACCAGGGTGGCGTCCTGGTGGGCGGCATACATCTCAAAGACATGGTAGGTGGGGGTGAGCAGCATCTTCTCCTGCCGGGTGAGGATCATTGCCTGCAGCACGTTGACGGTCTGGGCGATGTTGGCCATGCGCACGCGGTCAGCATGGTTGTTGAAGATATCAAGCGAGAGCGCTGCCACGAGGGCATCTCGCATCGTATTTTGCTGGTAGAGAAAGCGCGGGTGGGTGCCCGGCTCCACCGCGTACCAGGTGCCCCACTCGTCGATGATCATTGCCACCTTTTTTTCAGGGTCGTATTTGTCCATGATGGTGCCATGTTTGCGCACCAGCTCTTCGATAAACCGTCCTTTGGCGATGATTTCGATCCAGCCTGCTTCGTCGAATTCGGTTGCCGAGCCCTCGCGAGAGCCATCGGGCAGCCGTTTGACCGACGTATAGTAGTGAAGGGCCAGCCCGTCCATCTGGCGGCCGCGCAGGGCGCGGCTGTCCCCTGCCTTGGCCATCAGCACTTCGGTCCAGAGATAGTCGTCGCCGCTGGCGCCGCAGGCGATCCGATAGAGGTGGTTGTCGCCGTAGTCGCGGGCATAGAGGGCATAGCGTCGGTAGAGGTCGGCGTAGTAGTCGGGGGTCATGCGTCCGCCGCATCCCCAGTTTTCGTTGCCCACACCGAAGTACTTCATTGGCCAAGGTTCGGCGCGCCCGTTGGCCCGGCGCAGGTCTGCCATCGGGCTTTTGCCGTCGAAGGTGATGTACTCCACCCACTGTGACATCTCCTGCACGCTCCCGCTGCCGACGTTGCCGCAGATGTAGGGTTCGCAGCCCAGCTGGTCGCACAGCTCCATAAACTCGTGTGTGCCAAAGTGGTTGTTCTCGACGACCCCTCCCCAGTGGGTGTTGACCATTGTCGGCCGCTGCTCGTGCGGGCCTATCCCATCCATCCAGTGGTATTCGTCGGCGAAACAGCCCCCTGGCCAGCGCAGCACGGGGGTTTTGATCTTGCGCAGTGCGGCCACGACATCGCTGCGGATGCCCCGCACATTGGGGATGGAGGACTCTGGGCCGACCCAGTAGCCTTCATAGATACAGCGGCCCAGGTGTTCGGAGAAGTGGCCGTAGATGTTGCGGTCGATCGGGGTTTTGGCAAGCTTGGCGTCCAGCGTGAGTTCGTTCATCTCATTCACAACTTTCCAGGTGGGGCAGGCGAGAACCTACCGTGCGTCGTTTGTATAAAGATAGCACTTGACCGTCCGCCCTTCGACGACGACGTCGGGCGGGTCGGCCTGTGTGCATACATCCATTACATGGGGGCAGCGCCCTGCATATTTGCAGCCGACACGGCTGTACTCTTTGACCTCGGTCGAGCCCAGTTCGATGGGCCTGGCCCACTCTGTGCGGTCGGAAACAGCAGGGCGTGGCACCGATTCCTGCAGCAGCTGGGTGTACGGGTGCAGCGGTTTGTCCAGCACCTGTTCGACCGGGCCAGATTCTACCACATAGCCGCGCAGCATGATGGCGATGCGGTCGCTGATGTAGTAGGCGGTGGCCAGGTCGTGTGTGATGTAGATCACGCTCACCTTCTGCTCGTCGCGCAATTTTTTGAAAAGGTTGACGATGGCCATGCGCAGCGAAGCGTCGACCATCGAGACCGGTTCGTCGGCCAGGATCAGGCGTGGCTGGGGAACGAGCGCGCGCGCGACCGAGATACGTTGGATCTGCCCACCAGAGAGCTCATGGGGATAGCGCTGGCGAACCTCTTCCAGCGACAGCCCGACCTGGTGCAGGGCTGCGTCGACCACGGGAGCGGCCTCGCGCCGATTTTTGGCTCGCCCAAACTGGATGGCTGTTTCAAAAAGGTATTCTTCGACCCGCCGCAGTGGGCTGAAGGTCTCAAACGGATTTTGGAAGACTGGCTGCACCTTGCGCATGAATTCCATGTTGTGGCGGCGCCCTTTGAGGGTGGCCAGGTCTCGTCCTTCGAAGTGGACGTTGCCTTGGGTTGGGTCCAGGTCGTGCAGCAGCACGCGCGACAAGGTGGTTTTGCCGCTGCCGCTCTCCCCGGCAATCGCATAGATTTCGGGCTGTTCGGCGTCGAGGGCAAAAGAGACATCGTTGACGGCAACGAGGCGGCCCCCCCCGAGAAAGCTGCCGATCGGGAAGGAGACTGTGACATGGTTGACCTGCAAGAGTGGGGTGGGTGTGTGCATCAGCCAGCCTCCGTGACAAGATGGCAGGCGACCCGCTGTTGGGGTGCGATTGTCGTCAGGGGGGGCACCTCGGTGCGGCAGCGGTCGATCGCCAGCGGGCAGCGTGGGTGGAAACGGCAGCCGTTGGGAGGGCTGGCCAGGTTGGGCGGGGCTCCGCCCAGTCCCTCGCGGATCGTTTTGTCCCCGATCGACGGCAGCGAACGGATCAGGTGTGCGGTGTAAGGATGGCGTGGGCGCTGGAAGATCGCAGCAGTGGGGGCCTCTTCCACAATCCGTCCGGCGTACATGATGCCGACCCGGTCTGCCATATTGGCGTGTACGGCCAGGTCGTGTGTCACCAGCAGCACCGTGTTGGCGCTTTCGTTCTGAATCTCTTTGAGCATTTGCAGCACCCCGCGCTGCACCACCACATCCAACGCTGTCGTGGGCTCGTCGGCAATGATCAGGCTGGGGTGAAAGACGGTCGCCAGGGCAATGGCCACGCGCTGGCGCATCCCGCCTGAGAGCTGGTGGGGGTAGAGGTCGAGCACGTCGGGGGGCAGTCCCAGACGCTGTACATGCTGGCGTGTCTGCTCGACAAAGCTTTTTTTGTCGGCGATCCCCTGATGGGTGCGCACGATGTCCTCGAAGGTGCGCATGATTTTGCGCACGGGGTTGAGCACACTCATCGACCCTTGCATCACATACGAGATCTGTTTCCAGCGCACATTCTGACGCAGTTCTTCCGGATCGATCGACAGCATATCCACCGCAAAGCTGCCGAAGTTGTAGTGCACTCGCCCCGATTCGACGCGCAGCGGCGGTTTGAAGGTACCCGAGAGGACTTTGATCAGGGTGGTTTTGCCGCTGCTGGACTCGCCGGCAATGCCGTAGATTTCATTTTCATACAACTCCAGGGAGACCCCATCCACTGCGCGCACCGAGCGAGAGATGCCGTACACCTCGGTTCGATAGCAGGCATGCAGATCCTCCAGTTGCAACAGGGCCATGGGCTACGCTCCGATCCGTCTAAGACGCGTCCGCGGGTCGATAAACTCGTTGACGCTGGAGAAAAGCAGATAGAGCCCCAGAAACAGGAGCACTGCCACCAAGATGGGGGCTGCCAACCACCACCAGATGCCGGCAACCAAGGCCTGGTGCTGGTTGGCCCAGAAGATTGTCGTGCCGATCGTCGGCACGGTCACGTCGGCCAGCCCCAGCACGCTCAGCGTCACTTCCATTCCGATCGACCAGAGCATGTTGTTGATGGTGGTGGCAAAGACGACCGGCAGCACAAAGGGCAGATGTTCGCGCAGGGTCAGCTGCAGGGGGGCTGTGCCCGAGTAGAGTGCGGTGCGTGTGAAGGAGCGCTCTTTGAGGCTCAGAACCTGTGCTCGGATCAAGCGTGCATCCCACGGCCAGCCAAAGAGCCCCAGGAGCAGTGCCAGCGCTACCAGGCTCAGCTGGCCTTGCAGCAGAAAACTGAGCAGGATCAAGATCGGCAGCACAGGCAACACCACAAAACTGTCGTTGAGGGACATCAACAAGCGGTCAATCGTGCCGCCGCGATATCCGGCAATCATCCCGACGAAAATTGCGATCACCCGTGAGACGATCGCCGTGATGACCCCCAGCATAAGCGAATTGCGTACGGCAAAGGCCATCCACCAGAGCAGATCCTGCCCGCGTGAATTGGTGCCGAAGGGATAGGCCAGCGACGGTGCCACATCGGGGGGGACGAGATAGGTTTTGTTGGGCGGCTGTGGGGAGACCCAAGACAGTGCAGCCAGCAGCAGGGTCAGCAGCAAAAACAGGGCAGCCACACGAAAGCGGCCGTCGTATTTGAGTAAATCACGGAGGACGTTCAGCATAGGTCTCGCTTCACTGGATACGCACCCGCGGGTCAAAGAGCGGATAGATGAGGTCGAGGATCAGCACGGTTGTGGCGACGCCTACGATCGAGAGCAGCGTGATGCCCATAATCAGCGTGTAGTCGTTGGCCATCACCGCCTGAAAGGTCAGCGTGCCCATCCCTGGATAGCCAAAGACGACTTCCATGATCAAAGCACCGCTGAAGAGCATGCCAAGCTGCAAGGCCAGCCCGGTGATCTGGGGCAGCATGGCGTTGCGCATGATGTACTGGGTCAGGATCTGGCGGCGTGGCAACCCGGTGTTTTCGGCGTAGACCACATAGTCTTCGGCAATGATGTTGGAGGTCAGCGACTTCATGCCGATGAACCATCCGCCGATCCCGATCAGCACCAGGCTGAGTAGCGGCAGCAGCGAGTGGTAGAGAACCGTCAGCACAAAACTGAGGCTGAACTCCACGCGCGCGCCGGGCGGGTACGCCCCGCTGAAGGGAAAGATCGGGATCCAGTAGGAGAAGACAGCCAGCAGCACCAGGGCCATGATGTAATAGGGGATAGGGCGCACGGCCTGGCTCACCACATCGACGACCTGGATCACCCGGTTGTTTTCGTAGTAGCTGGCGATCGCCCCCAGAATGTTGCCGACCACCCAGGAAATGACGATCGACGGGATCAGCAGCCCAAAGGTCCAGGGCATTGCTGTCGCCAGCAGCTGGTTCACCGGCGTCGGAAAGGAGGAGAGTGAAGGGCCCAGGTCGCCGCGCAGCAGCCGTCCCCAGAACGCCCAGTACTGCTCCCACGGGCTGCCTGCAAGCCCGTACATCTCCGTCAACGCCACGCGCATGTGTTCGATGGCTTCCGGGCTGACCTGGGACCCACTCATCATCAGCTGGCTCACCTGTTGTTCGACAGGGTCGTTGGGTGAAAGCCGCGGGATGACAAAGGTCAATGTGACCCCCAGAAAGATCACCAGCAAATACTGGCCGATGCGCGGGATCAGGTAACTCAGGACAAATTTGCGCACTGCAGGTCCTTTCTCTGGCCTGCGGCCAGCCAGACTGCTCTGGCTGGCCGCAAAGAGAAGAGAGATTACGCCTTGGGTCGGATTTTTACATACATGTACTTGGTATTGGCCCAGTTGGCCACCGGGTTGGTATAGGGATCCTCCGAAGTGGGGAACCCTTCCCAGTAGGTTTCGTCGCAGACGGAGAAGACATTGTACGACATGATCGGCGTAATGGGCATCTCGGTCGCCGCCAGCTTGATGAACTCCAGCCCCAGCTCGATCCCCTTGGGGTCATCGAACTCCAACCGCTGGATCGCCTCGATGATCGGGTCCAGATCCGGATGTTGCCAGCGCATCCGGTTGCGTCCCACGGCATTCTCGCCGCTTGGCCGGTAAAAGGAAGAGTGCCAGGATTCCAGGAAGAAGAAGAGGTCGGGGTGTCCGCCCCAGGTCTCGATCGTCCAGCCGAACTCGGCATCCATCTCGCCCAGCAACACCAGCTTGGTGCGTGTGGCGTTGTCACGCACATCGAGGGTCGCGTCGATGCCAAACTCGACCCAGTTTTCGACCACCATGGCCGCGCCCCGGTTCATGATGGGGCGGGTCTCACCTTCTGCCATCAAGGCGATTTTGAAGGGCTGGCCGTCGGGCAGCAGCCACTTGCCCGCGGAGTCGCGTGTGCAGCCTGCTTTGAGCATCAGCTTTTCGGCAGCCTCCAGGTCATACTTCCACCAACCGTAGCCGATCGCCTTGCGCACCGCCGCCTCGTCGGTCGGCACCAGGTCGCCCAGCGAGGCACGCGCCGCCTCGGCAATCCGGGTGGCTGCTGTCGGGTCATAGGGTGCGTACGACGCACCGTCGCCCAGATCCAGGGTGAAGGCATTCAGCCATTCCTGCATCGGATCAAAGTAATAGCCTGGGTAGAGGCCGGTCGGGGGGACATGGATCGCCGAGATCGTGGCCGCCCCACGGTAGGAGGCCATCGCCACACGCACGATGTCGATCGCCAGTGTCAACGCCCAGCGCACCTCGCGGCTGTTCAACCCTGGCTTTTCGTTGTTGTAGATGACCGAGGGCAGCGTCGGGTCGGGGTGGGCCCATGGGAAGGAGGGGAACCAGCCTTTGGAGGTCGGGTTGGTGCGCGCCAGCGTGATCATCCCTTCGGGGGCGATGTCGTGGATCACATCCAGCTCACCCGAGGTCTGCGCCATCACTTTCTTGTCGCTCGGCCCAGGAGCGATGTACATGGCGAACTTGGGGGCGGGCATCCCGTAGCGGGCCAGCGAGGTACGATCCCAGTCTTCGCGCCGTTCCCACAGATACCAGTCCCCCTGCGGGTCAAAATCTTTGAGCACATAGGGGCCGAGGCTGACCGGCGGGTTGAAGGTGAAGGCCACCGGGTCTGGCTGTTGCTCAAAAATGTGTTTGGGCATCATAAAGCAGGCACCCCAACGCACCGTAAAGAGGCCGTGGAAGCGCGAGTTGGGTTCTGCCAGGGTGAACACCACCGTGTAGGGGTCTGGCTTCTCAATGCTTGCCACATATTTGTTGAACTGGCCGGTGTAGGCCATGCCCTGCGTATTTTTCTGGGTCTCCACGGTGTAGATCAGATCGTCTGCTGTAAATTCAACCCCGTCACTCCAGTAGATCCCTTGGCGCAGCTTGACGGTCATCTGGGTGAAGTCTTCGTTGTAGATCGGTTTCTCAGCTGCCAACGAATTGTCCCAGACCCCGTCGATCCCCGCATCCGGGTCGATGTACCAGAGTGCATCCAACCCCAGCTGCTGCAGACCGGTGGAAGCGCTCTGAATTCCTGGCCGCCAGCGGTTGAAGTCGTCTGCCGGCACGACCTTCCCCGTTGGGTTCTCCAGAATCAACGTCTCCGAGCGCATCACGCCCGGTCGAATCTCACGATCGGCGACCGCCTCTGCTGGGGCGGCCGGCGCGGCACCCCCGGTGGCAGCCGGGGCCGCACAGGCTGCCAGCATCGTGCCCGCTGTCGCCAGCCCCAGCTGGGCCAGAAATTCACGCCTTGAAAGGATGTACGGTTTCATCTTGTCTCCTGAACAACAAAAAAGGACTTTTACTTTGTTGCGTACGGCGAGGATCGCCGGTAAAACACATGGCGGTCGTTCCCTCTGAAAAAAGCCAGCCATTCAACACACCTTTGCCCAAGCGACGGCTCAACCGGGCAAAGCGCGTCCAAACCGTACACGGCAGCTGGTCTTTCTGTCGAGATTGCGGCACAATAGAGCGGATGCCTGACACATTCAGTGGAATGAAAAAAAGTATAGTAAAATTTTTTGAAATTGTCAACCCCCTATTTTAGTCAAATGTGATTAAAATATTTTAGTCAGGCGGCGGGTGGCCGCCCAGTTTTTACGAATGGATTGACCCTTTGAGCAGACGGCCTTCTTTGCGGGATATTGCTGCGATCGCAGAGGTATCTCTTTCGACTGTATCGTTGGTTCTCAACGACCGTCCCGGGATTTCCGGGCAGACTCGTTCACGGGTGCGTGATGCGGCTGCCCAGCTGGGCTATGAAATGGCTTTTTCCGCCGCGGCCTCCTCTTCGACCAACGCGATCGGGCTGCTGATCGAACAAGGGTCGATGCATGCGCTGCTCGACATCTTCTACGGCGATGTGATCCGGGGGTTCCAGACCGAGGCGCAGCGGCTGGGCTACCAGGTGCTGCTGCACATGTACGACCGAGAGACCGAAGGGTTGGATGCGCTGCGCGCGCATCTGGCGGAGCAGGTGAGTGGGTTGATTGTTGCCAACGACGGGGACATCACACCGCAGATGGTCGTCCAGCTAGAAGATGCCGCCATCCCGCTGGTTCTGATCGAAAATCATGTCGAGGGGCACCGGCTGCCCAGTATTTTGGGCGACAACTTTACCGCCGGCTACACCGTCACCCGCCATCTGCTTTCGCTTGGCCACAGCCAGATCGCAGTGTTGCGGGGTCCTGCCAAGTACAGCAGCCTGGTCGACCGGCTGCGCGGCTGTCTGGCTGCACTGGCCGAAGCGGGTCTGGTGCTGCCAGAGGGCTGGATGCCGGCGCCCACCGCCAAACATCCCCAAAAAGGGTACTGGCAGATGAAAACGATCCTCGAGCAACCCCACAGACCGACTGCGGTCGTTGCCATCAGCGACCGCACCGCCTTCGGTGCCATCAGCGCCGTCCGCGAGGCGGGGCTGGCGATCCCTCGGGATCTGGCGCTGGCCAGCATCGACAATGTGGCCGACAGCGTCTACACCTATCCTGCGCTCACCACCTATCACATCCCCAAACACGAGATGGGGGTGCTGGCGATGCAAAAGCTGCACCGAATCATCGAAGGCAAACCCGAGCTCGCCGTCAAGAGCGTCGTCTACGGCGAACTGATCGTGCGCGAATCGTGCGGGGCCCACCGTGGACCCGGGAACCGTCCAGACCTGCCATGCCCCTGATCGCTGACCTGCACATTCACTCCTACCATTCGCGAGCGACCAGCAAAGATCTGACGCTGGAGCAGCTTTGGAAATGGGCGCAGCTCAAGGGGATCGGGGTGGTTGCCACCGGTGACATCGCCCACCCAGGCTGGCTGGCGGAGATCCAGCAGAAGCTGATCCCGGCCGAACCGGGTCTTTTTTGTCTGCGCGCCGAGTTTGCCGCTGCGGTCGCCGACCAGGTGCCGCCAGCCTGTCGGGGGGAGGTGCGCTTTCTGCTCGGCGGTGAGATCAGCAACATCTACAAACGACATGGCAAGACCCGCAAGGTCCACAACCTGCTGTTTGCCCCGGACCTCGATGCGGTGGGGCGTTTGCAGACCCGCCTCGAACGCATCGGCAATATCCGCTCGGATGGCCGCCCGATCCTGGGGCTCGACTCGCGCGACCTGCTTGAGACCGCCCTGGAAGTCGACGAACGCTGCCACCTGATCCCGGCGCATATCTGGACACCTTGGTTTGCGCTGCTTGGCTCGATGTCTGGGTTTGACTCGGTCGAAGCCTGTTTCGGCGATCTGACACCGTACATCTTTGCCCTTGAGACCGGGCTCTCCTCTGACCCGCCGATGAACTGGCGCGTCTCCAGCCTCGACCGCTACACGCTGGTCTCCAGCTCGGACGCGCATTCGCCCCAGAAACTCGGCCGTGAGGCGACGTTGTTGGCCTGTGCGCTGAGCTACGACGCACTGTTTGCGGCGCTGCACAGCGGCGACCCGGCGACCTTTCAAGGCACGGTGGAATTCTTCCCCGAAGAAGGCAAATACCACGTCGACGGCCATCGCGGCTGCGGGATCCGCTGGGAGCCAGCGGTCACCCGGGCCCATGCCGGGCGCTGCCCGGTCTGTGGCAAAGAGGTGACCGTCGGTGTTTTGCACCGTGTCGAGAGTCTGGCCGACCGCGGCGACGGCGCCTCTCCCCCGCGTCCGCACCCATTTGCCCGGCTGGTCCCTCTGCCCGAACTGCTCGGCGAGCTCTTCGAGAGCGGAAGCACGAGTCGGCGGGTTCAACGGGAGTACCACCATCTGCTGGCTGCCCTGGGCCCCGAACTGGCGATCTTGCGCGAGCTGCCCCTCGACACCCTCGCAGCCGTCGGCGGCCCCAGGCTGGCCCAGGGAATCGACCGCATGCGCCGCGGCCAGGTCGACGCCGAGGCCGGCTACGACGGCGAATACGGGGTCGTGCGCGTCTTCAGCCGCGCAGCCCTGGGGGCAGACGACCCCCAGCAGGAGCTCTTTGCCCCCCCGCCGGCACAGCAGCCGGCCCCTCCGCCGGCACAGCAGCCGGATTCCCTGCTGGTGCAGCAGCCGGATTCCTCTCCTCTCCTCTTGCGGCCAGCCGCTCTCGGCGGGGAGGCCGGCCTGCTCGCCGAGCTCAACGCAGAGCAGCAGGCCGCTGTTTTGTGCACCGATCTGCCGCTGCTGATCGTTGCTGGGCCGGGCACCGGCAAGACGCGCACGCTGACCTGGCGCGTCGCCCACCTGGTGCGTGCGCTCGGGGTCCCTCCCCAGCAGATTCTGGCGATCACCTTCACCAACAAAGCGGCGCAGGAGATGGTCGAGCGGCTTGACGGGCTGCTGGGGGCGGTCGGGGTGACTGTCCGCACCTTTCATGCCTTTGGTGCCAGCCTGCTGCGCCAATCTGCCGCCGAAGTGGGGCTTGGCGCTGATTTTGTGATTGTCGACGAGGAGGCCCAGCGCCAGCTGCTTGCGCGGCTTCTGCCAGAGGCAGAGCCGTCGGCCATCGAAAAAGCGCTGCGCACGATCGCTGCGGCCAAACAGCAGTGGGGCCAGCCAGCAGGGGAGGAGGTGCCCCTCTTCGACGCCTACAACGCTGCTCTGCGCCAGGCCAATGCTGTCGACTTCGACGACCTGGTCAGCCTGGCTGCGCAGCTGCTTGCAAGGTCCCCGGCTGTCGCAGCTGCTCTGCATGCTCGCTACCGGTTTATCTCGGTAGACGAATACCAGGATGTCAACCTGGCCCAGGTAGCGCTGCTGCGCGGCCTGGCGGCAGGGGGGGCCAATGTGTGTGCGATCGGGGATCCGGACCAGGCGATCTACGGTTTTCGGGGGGCGGACCGACGGTTTTTTCTGGAGTTTTTGCAAGAGTACCCGACAGCTCGCTGTGTCCGTCTGGCCCAGAACTACCGTTCGCTCCAGGGGATTTTGGACGCCGCCATGCAGGTGATCCGTCACAACCCGGACCCCGGCCGTCTGCCTCTGCAGACACAGCTGCCCGGCGCGGTCAAGCTTGAAATC
>CAIOHJ010000088.1 GCA_903858085.1 uncultured Chloroflexota bacterium | reverse complement strand
TTGGTCGCCGTCGCCGTGTTGGTCGCCGTCGGCACCGGGGTCTTGGTCGCCGTCGCCGTGTTGGTCGCCGTCGGCACCGGGGTCTTGGTCGCCGTCGCCGTGTTGGTCGCGGTCGGCACCGGGGTCTTGGTCGCCGTCGCCGTGTTGGTCGCCGTCGGCACCGGGGTGTTGGTTGCCGTCGCCGTGTTGGTCGCGGTCGGCACCGGGGTGTTGGTTGCCGTCGCCGTGTTGGTCGCCGTCGGCACCGGGGTGTTGGTCGCCGTCGCCGTGTTGGTCGCTGTCGGCACCGGGGTGTTCGTTGCGGTCGGCACTGGGGTTGCTGTCGGCACTGGGGTGTTGGTCGCCGTCGCCGTGTTGGTCGCTGTCGGCACCGGGGTGTTCGTTGCGGTCGGCACTGGGGTTGCTGTCGGCACTGGGGTCGCTGTCGGTGCAGTTGCTTCGACCGGGACAGCAGCGCCTGGCGGCGGCAACAGAACAGAATCGATCACATGCACAATCCCGTTGCTTGCTTCGATATCGGCTTGTATCACAGGGTGGCTGTTGACACGTACTGCGTCGCCCCGTGTGGAAAAGATCACCAGACTGCCCTGCGCAGTGGTACCGATGCCTGCGGCTATCAGGTCAGCAGCCGCATAGCGGTCGAGCAGCAGGTGGTAAAGAAGCACATTTTGCAGGGCTGCTTCATCTGCCAGCAAAGCATCCAGTGTACCTGCCGGCAATTTATCAAAGGCGGCATTGGTCGGCGCAAAGAGCGTCAGCGGGCCTGCTGCGCTGAGGTCATCCAACAGCCCGGCAGCGTCGGCAGCCTCCAACAGCGTAGAGAAATCGGACAACTCACCCGCCAGATCTGCGATCGTAGCGCCGGCGGCTGCTGGCGTAGGGGCTGCTGTTGCGGCCATCGCCGCCCCCTCTGCCTGTTCATCCACAGCCGGGGGCAGCAACACCTGGTCGATGACATGAATCACACCGTTGCTGGCCACAATATCGCTGGCAGTCACATGAGCCCCGTTGACGGTCACACCGCCGTTGATCGCAAAGGTCAACGGTTTACCCTCCAACGTCGGCGCATTCATCCCATCGACGATATCACCCGCCAGCACCTGTCCTGACAGGACATGGTACTGCAGGAGAGCAGAGAGCGCTGCCGGGTCCGCCAGCAACGCGTCCAACTGCCCCTCCGGCAGTGCAGCGAATGCCTCTTCGCTCGGGGCAAACACGGTAAAGGGACCTTCTGCACTCAACGCGTCGACCAGACCGGCTGCTTCCAGGGCGCTCACCAACGTGGGGAACTGGCCGGATTCCACAGCAGTTTGAACGATGTTCAAGGGGTCTGTGCTTTCCTCGGCCGCCTCTTCTTCTGTGGCCGCCTCTTCTGTCGCAGCAGCTTCGGCTGGGGGCAGCAGCACCTTGTCGATCACATGCACGACGCCGTTCGCAGCAACAACGTCTGCAGCAATGACCGTAGCGTCGTTGACGGTGACCACATTGTCGGCGACAGCAATGGAAACAGGGGGTCCTTGTTGAAACGTCGCCAGTTCCCCTGCAACCAGATCGGCGGAGGCCAGCGCTTGATCGCCGATTACGTGGTAGCTCAGCACGGCAGACAGTTGTTCTTTGTCTGCCAGCAGCGCCTCCAACGTGTCTGCCGGCAATGCGTCAAAGGCCTCGTCGGTCGGTGCAAAGACGGTGAAAGGGCCCTCTCCAGCCAGGGTCTTGTCCAAACCACTGGCTGCCAATGCTGCTGCCAGTGTGCCAAAATCTTCCCCGGCCTCCACGATCCCACGGAGTGTGGTCTCGTTCCCGGTGACCTGGAATCGCTTCCTGACTGGCTGTTCGCGCACCAGCACAGGCAAATCCGTGCCTGCAGGGTCAAAGACCTTCTCTTCACCGCCATCTTCGTACAAAGCTGCGTACAAATTTTCTGCCGACGCATCGGCGTCGACCGCAACCACCACATTGGCGCTGATCCCACCGGCCACGGCCGTATAGCCAATGACAGGGCCGGGTTCGCCGTTGACATCTGCATGAATGGCCACCCAGCCGGGCCCATTGCTGGTCACGCGCGTGACGGTCACCCTCTTGTCGACGATGGGCTGCGAAACCGTAAAGATGTCGGGCATAAACTGGGCGATCACTGCCGGCGCCACTACGGACAGCACCAGAAAAATGAGCCCAAACACCATCAGATAGGTACGTTTGCGCATAGAAGGCAACTCCTGACTTGCGGTACGGCCGAATAATGGACTGAATTGACTATTGAACAGCGCTGCACAGCAGTAAAGCAATAAAAAATTTCAGGTCAGTTGATAACCTTTGCCATTTTAGCTTACTTCTGCAACGATTGCAACGTTGCTTTCTGCCAAAACAGCGGTGCCGTCAGGAATTCAGCGTTCTGGCAGGCGAACGCTGTCCCCGACGCTGTTCGCCCGGGTCACGGGCAATCTTTGCAGCGTCTCCGGGTCATAAAGCCCCACATCGAACACGCTGCCCGCCGGCGCGCGCAGGGCATGCACCGTCGTGAGAAACTCACCTGGCTGCCAGCTGCCTGTCGGGACAGCCCCCAACTCGGTCGCAGGGGTTCCGTCCTGCTGGCCCACCACCTGTCCATCCGCAGCCAACACATGGACAAACAGGTGATGGGGGGGCAACAATGGCTGCAAGATTTCCCAGTACAGCGAAAGAGTGACGCTCTCGATGGCTGTGGATTCCACGGCATAGCCGTAGAGGCGAGCGTGGGTGCCGAACTGTGCGGGTTCGGCCAGGAAGATCGCCGGGGTCGGGCGCTCGAAGCGAGCCTTGCGCTGCTCGATCTCCAAGCTGCCCAGCACAGTCGGGGCGCTCTGGTTTTGCCGATCCGGGTCGCCCAGCCCTGCCACCAGCTGGTACGTCCCGCTGGGCAGCGTCGCCGGCAGGTCCAGGTGCACCGGAAGTCGCAACAGATCTCCGGTGTCCAGAGCTGTGATCGAGAATTCTGGCAGGGGCCACCCCACAAAAGCGGCAACGCCTCTGCCCTGGCCATCCAGCAGACTCACCGTCAGCGTGCGTTCGGCCGACAGCGCACGCTCTATTCGCAAAAACAGGGTCAGCTCCAACCCAGTCCCAGCCAATCTGGGCTCTCCAACAGAAAGCCCGCTGAGACCGAGCAATTCTACACCTGCCTGGGCCACCGGGGGGTGCAAGGGGCGCTGAATCGGGAGGCGTTCGACCGGCTGCGCTGTACGGGGAGCCACGACCGTCAGGGTTCCGCGAGACGCATCTACAGTGTCGCTCTCTGCCAAAGTCAACGCCTCGCCGCGCTGGCCATTCTCCGCCTGGCGAGCCACGCTGACAGCCACGGTGTAGACACCGGGGGGCAGCCCAGCCGGGACGATCACCCCGGTGGCCTCTGTCGTGCGAGCACCGGAAGGCAACCCCGACCAGTTCACAGCATATTCTCTGCTGCTCCAGCAGTAGCCGTTTTGGTCCAGCAGGCGCAGGCTGACATTCAGATCAGCCGGTTCAACCACCTGCCAGCTCAGACGCACAGCCACGGGCTGGTTGGCCGCTTCGACCCACTCATTGGCGATCGCCGACGCCGTCAGCTGCACTGCACCATAATCGCTGGTCAGGGTCGAGCGGGCGGTCGGTTCTGGCAACGCAGCCCAGGCCGAAAGGCGCGTCGTCCCATACCAATGGTTTTCGAGGTTGAAAGAGCGGTCAGCCAGGTACGCTTCTATCTCGAAGGGCAACGTAGCCCCAAACGAAAGCGGGGCCGGAAACCAGACTGTTCCCTGCTGCAAAGCACGCTGCAGCAGCCCCTGCACCGCAGGCGACCAGCCAACCACACTGTCGGCCAAAAGCACAGGGGCCGGTCCTGTCAACAAGGACGAACCCATCGGCCGGTAGGCCCGCCAATAGCCGACCTGCCAAGGAAAAATCGCCAGAAATGTGTCCTGATTGCGCCCATCCTGCACGAGTTGACGCAGCAAGGGCCGATAGTCGTGCCCTTCATAGCGTGGCACAGTATAAAAGGCAACGGCCCCCCCGGCTGCACTCACCGACAACAACAGCAAAACCACTGGCCCGGCCCAGCGGACAGACCAGACCCGCTCCACACCCACCCCCCAGAGCAGCAACACAAAGGGCAGCGCCACCATCAGCAGCCGCTCCCCCCCCTCTGGGAAAAAAGGAAAACGCAAACTGACCAGCCAGCCGCCGACCAGCACAGTCGCGACCACGACAGCCAACAAAAGCACTGCGGATTGTTCGTCGGGCTCTCTTGCACGGGGCTGCGCACGCGCCTTGGCCAGCCCAACCAGAAGCAGCAGGAACGCTGCGCCGCTCAAGAGCAACGTCCAGGGTCCTGGCAGGGCCGGCCAGGCCAGATGACCGCCTTGGAAAGTGGCCAGATGGCGCAGCAGATAGGTCAACAGATCCAAGGGGCTGTCCTGGTCGGCAGCCACTTTGTTGCCGACATAGGAAAGCAGATGTGAAAGTGTGTACACAAGCCACGGCAAATACCCTGCGAAGACCAGCAGGAGCATGCCAGCGACTGACCATAGACGACGCAGCGAGCGCCTCTCGGCACAGAGAAACTGGCAGAGGAAGGCCCACACCAGATGCCCGACCAGGACAAACACAAAATAATAGAGGGTGTACAACCCGGCCAGGGCTGTCACGCCGTAGCCGACCGCAGCCCACCTGCGAGTTGAACAGCTTGGGGAGGTGCCTGGCCGCTGCCAGAGCCAAAAAAATCCAGTGGCTGCCGTACCGAGCGCCATGCCCAGCCCGTACATCCGAATCTCCTGGCTGTAAAACAGCTGCATCGGATTCAGGGCGGCCAGCAGAACAGCCAGCAGCAGCAGCTGGGGACGGCGTCGAAAAAACAGCCAGGCCAGCCAGAGCTGCAACAACAGCCCAGCCCCCCCTATCCACACAGAGAGGAGGCGGCCCGTCTCGGGAGCTGCGTTGCCCCAGAGCTGAATCCAGCCGTGCAGCAAAAGATAATAGAGGGGAGGATGAATGTCACGTGCAGTCAGCGCCAGCATGCGGGCCAGCGGCTCGGTTGCAAAATAGACGCTGTACCCCTCATCCCACCAAAGCGGCTGCCAGTCGAGGCGCAGCAACCGCAGCCCTCCCCCAGCTGCAGCCAAAAGGCCTACCAGCCACCACAGACGACGGTTGGGCAGAGCAGTGAAGATCAAGACAGGAGACAGCTTTCTACCGCATCCGCACAAACCCCAGGTAGATCTCCCGGTTGGGGTTGTTGCAGTCGGTCATGAATTCGACGACAGGGGACAACTGGTTGCCTGCGCCATCGCGCACCCAAACCTGCCAGGGGCCCTGGCCGAGCAGGTCGCAGGGGCGAGGGGTTGCCAGCTCACCGGGTGCAGGGGTTGGCGAAGTTGGCGGGCGGAACTCGTATTTGTAGTTGTACTTGACCCGATTGCCCGCCCCGGGGGTGCCACTGTACTCAAAGGTATAGGTGCTGGGCCGCTCAACGTTCGTGTTGGGGCGGTCCACCCCCCGAAACCGCACCTCCAGGAAATATCCTTCTGCCGGTTCCTCGGGCCGATTGGCGTCGTTCAGAATACCGACAAAAAAATATGCCCAGATGGTCAGAAATGTATTCTCGGTTGGGAAAAACTGCGGGCCGATAGCCCGTTCAAAGGGGTACAACGTCGCGGTCGGGGTCGGGGTTGTCGTCGGTGTCTCGGTCGGGGTAAACGTCGGTGTGGAGGTCGGTGGGAGTTGGGCTACCACCAGCGCGACCTGCTGGGTGTCGTTGACCACACTCACATGCGACGCTGCCACCCACACCGAGGCGCCGTTGACGCAGCAGACTTCGTACCAGGTCCCTTCTGTGTTGCGCCCCACGATTGCGATTGGGATATCCGGGCCGAGCTGGGCCACAAGCGGATACTGAACCCCCGGGCCGGTACGCAGTGCAATAAAACCGCTTTCCACCACGATATAGGGGGTCGGCGTCGGGGCGGGGGTCGGCGTTTCCGTCGGCAGAGGGGTCGGGGTCAGCGTCGGCAACAGCAGGTCAGGGGCCGCACCGGGCTGCAAGGCAACTTCTGTGAGCTGCGCAGCCAGCGCGACGGCGGTCGCCGTCTGTTCCAGAGAAGGCGGTGTTGGCGTCGCTGTCTCGGTCGGCACCGGGGTGGGTGTGCTGGACGGGGGAATGGCGATCACAACACGGTCAGCGTCGATCGTTGGCTGAATCACGATCACCCCTGGCGTTCCATCGCGCGGCGGCGTGACGACGACCAGCGGCAGCAGCGCTTCTGGCGTCGGCGTAAAGGTAGGGGACAACGTCCGTGTAGGGGCTGGGGTTGCGGTCGCTGGCACCAGCAGTTCAGAAAACCTGCACCCTGCAGTGAAGAGCAAAAGGCCCAGCAACGCAGCTGCCGCTGCAAATCGTTTTTTCCAACGCATGGCAGCAACAGACAGCCTGTCGGCAGCTGGATCGCTGGCAGCTGGATCGCCGGCAGCTGAAATCAGGTAGGATGCAGAGGCAGACATCTCGGCAGGTGGTTCCAGTACAAAAACTTTTGAGCACAGCATTCACATTGTCTGGGGCAGGTTCAGGGGCGCACGATGTGTCAACCTCCATCCCTCGCAGGGAGCAGTATAGCACAGCAGCCACACAAGTTGAAGTCCTGGAGCAAGGTGCGATTCAAAGTTTTGCGGAAAGAGTGTTGAGAGAGGGCACGCCCCGCCCCATCGGGGCGGATGAATTTAGAGAGCCCAGCCGTACACCGACACATGCGCCTGGCTGTGCAGGTCAAAAGGAGCGCGCTGCCAGTTTGCAAAGCGCTCGACAAGACGCAGCCCAGCAATCCGTGCCATCAGATCCATCTCGCCCGGTGTAATCAAACGACAGACGATGGGGGTCATCGTGATGCCCTTTGTCGTGAGGCGGAGATGATTTTCTTCGAGCAGCTGTGTGACCGGGTCGTACCGGGCAACATCCAGCACAACAGTGTCCAGGTCTACAGCCTCGGCATGCACATAATCTGCGCGGCCCGGGGCAATCCAGGCGTGTGGCAGCGCAGTCTCAACCACGAAATGCCCATCTGCGTTCAGATGGCGCGCTGCGTTCTCAAAACAGCGAATCTGGTCTTCAGCCGTGAGAAGGTTGAACAGGGTGTTGAAAACCAGATACACCAGCCCGTACCGCTCGCCAGTCGTGACCCTGCTCATGTCGCCGACTGTGACACCGATCCGGTCGCCCCCCGGCCGTGCGCGAAGCCCCTCTATCATCGCGGCAGACAGTTCGATCCCGTCGACCTGGATTCCTTGCGCTGCCAGCACAAGGGCGATGCGCCCCGTCCCTATGGCAAACTCAAGCGCAGGGCCCCCTCGGGCAAGTTGCGCCAGAAACGCAGCCGCTGCTTCCTCGTCCCCCCGCACAAAACCGACGTAGTGTGCAGCAGTCTCAGGCCCAAAGCTGGACACAGGATCAAAGGCGCTCATCTGTTTTTTCCTCTCACAAAGCTGCACAGCCAATAGCTGCCAATCTCCCCCCCACCATTCTATTCCAATCCGCCACCCAGCAGCAATCCCTGGCTTGACAAATTTTTTCTATTTTGATATATTATTTTTAGTTTTGACTAAAAATAATATTTTTGCAAAACAATACACGAGGCAATATGAGCAAAAAATGTCGACAGAGAGGGAGTTGGATCAGCGGCGCGCTGCTGGCTCTGTTGCTGTTGGCTGGCTGCCAGGGGGATGGACAGGCAGAGACCGGAAAATTGCAGGTGGTTGCCACCACCGGGCTGATCGGCGATGCCGTCAGGCAGGTGGCGGGTGACCAGGTCGAACTTGATGTCCTGATGGGGCCGGGCGTGGACCCGCATCTCTTCAGCGCCAGCGAGGGGGATGTCGCTCGGCTCCAGCAGGCAGATCTCATTTTTTACAACGGCCTGCTGCTCGAAGCACAGCTGGCCAGTGTCCTGCAGCGCCTTGGCGAACGCAAGCCAGCGGTGGCGGTCGCCGAACAGCTGGACCCCGACCTGCTGCTCGGCGTAGGGGTGGACGGCGAATTCGACCCCCATATCTGGTTCGACCTGACGCTGTGGCAGCAGGTGGTCGAGGTGATTGCCGCCCAGCTGGCGGCGGCAGACCCCGCCAACGCTGCAGTCTACCACGCCAACGCCAGCGCCTATCAGGCCGAGTTGACCACGCTGCACACCTATGTGCTGGAACGCACCGCTGCACTTCCAGCCCAGCAGCGAATTCTGGTGACGGCCCACGATGCCTTTCGCTATTTCGGCCGCGCCTACGGGTTTGAGGTGCATGGGCTGCAAGGCACCAGCACAGTGGCAGAGGCGGGAACCGCCGACCTGCGCGCGCTGGCCGATCTGATCGTGCAAAGAGAGGTCCCTGCTATCTTCGTGGAAAATTCGGTGCCCGTCCGCACCGTCGAAGCTGTGCAGGCCGCTGTGCGCGACCGCGGCCATCAAGTGGCGTTGGGCGGCGAACTCTATTCGGATGCCCTGGGTCCCCCCAACAGCGCCGGGGCAACCTATGCCGGGCTGATCCGGCACAACATCGATACAATCGCAGCTGCGCTGCAGGGAAAGGAGTCGGAAGATGGCGAGCCATGAGACGCGGCCCGCGGCGTTGACCGTGTCCGATTTGACGGTGATGTACGGAGAAAAGCCTGTGTTGTGGGATATCGATCTCCACATGCCAGCCGGGGTGCTGATGGCAGTGGTCGGGCCCAACGGCGCCGGCAAAACGACATTGATCAAGGCGATCCTCGGGTTGGTGCCAGCCGTCGCCGGCCAGATCCGCATCGACGGCCGCCCCTACGCAGAACAGCGCCAGCGGGTCGGCTATGTGCCGCAGCGCGGCAGCGTGGACTGGGATTTCCCAACCCGTGTGTTGGATGTGGTGATGATGGGCTGTTATGGGCGGCTGGGATGGCTGCGTCGGCCCGGCAAATCTGAACAGGCAGCTGCCCTGCGGGCGCTGGAACAGGTGGGGATGGCAGACTACGCCCACCGCCAGATCGGCCGGCTCTCCGGCGGACAGCAGCAGCGCGTCTTCCTGGCGCGCGCACTCATGCAAGAGGCCGACATTTACCTGATGGACGAGCCTTTTCAAGGGGTGGATGCGCCGACCGAACGGGCCATCGTCGGTCTGTTCAGGGAGCTGCGCACCCGCGGCAAATGTGTGCTGGTCGTACACCATGACTTGCAGACGGTTCCCGAGTATTTTGACTGGGTGACGCTGCTGAATGTCCGCTCGTTTGCCTGCGGGCCGGTTGCAGAGAATTTCAACGAGTCGCTCCTGCGCCAGACCTTCGGCGGACACACCCCCTGGATCGGCGACGAACGCCTGCCCAGCCGTGTGTCGACCACAGCCACGTTGCCGGCGGTCGGGTGAGGGGGGCTGCAGCTCCTACAACGGAGGGCGTCATATGGTCGACGGTTGGTTGGATTACACGTTGCGCACGGTGGCGCTGGGGGCAGCGCTCCTGGGGGGAATGAGCGGCGCGTTGGGGGCTTTTGTCTTTCTGCGCAGGCAGAGCATGGCCGGCGACGCGATCGCGCACGCGACCCTGCCCGGGGTTGTTCTGGCTTTTTTGCTGACCGGCCAACGCGAACCACAGCTGCTGCTGCTGGGGGCGGCACTGGCCGGCAGCGCCGGGGTGCTGCTGTGGATGGCCATCACGCGCTGGAGCCGGGTCAAGCAGGACAGCGCCCTGGGGATCGTCTTGTCAACATTTTTGGGAGGCGGTGTGCTGCTGCTCAATCTGGTGCAGAACCGGCCAGGCGCCTACCAGGCTGGCCTCAACCATTTTCTGTTCGGCCAGGCAGCGACGCTGCTGAGCCGCGATGTGGCGATCCTGGCAGCAGGGGCGCTGGGGGTCGGCTTGCTGCTGCTGCTTTTCTGGAAAGAGTTCCAGCTGCTCAGCTTTGACCGGCCCTTTGGGGCCAGCCTGGGGTGGCCGATGCAGCGACTGGACATCGGGTTCACGCTGCTGGTGGTGGCTGTGATTGTCCTGGGGCTGCAGTCGGTCGGTGTGGTGCTGATGAGCGCCCTGTTGGTGGCACCGGCAGCGGCGGCGCGCCAGTGGGTGGATGGGCTCGGGGCCATGGTGCTGCTGGCCGCCGCCCTGGGCGCTGTCGCAGGGGTCTCTGGCACCCTGCTCAGCGCGCTCTGGGCCGGGCTGGCCACAGGGCCGCTGATCGTGCTCTGCGCCAGCATCCTGGTATTGGTTTCCCTGCTCTGGGCGCCCAGACGGGGCATTGTTTGGCGACAGCTGGACCGGCTGGCCGCCCAGGCCCGTCTCCGCTAAGGGGGGACCGGGCATCGAGAGGAGCGGACAATGGGTGCTTCGCTGGAAATTCAGTTGATTGCGGTGGCAGCCGCCGTGGCCTGCGCATTGGTCGGGGTCTTTCTGGTCTTGCGCCGAATGGCTTTGATGGCCGATGCGATCAGCCATACCGTGCTCTTGGGGATTGTCTTGAGCTTTTTTGTCGTGCAGGATCTGCATTCGCCCTGGCTGTTGTTGGGGGCAGCGCTGATGGGGGTAGCCACGGTCGCTCTGGTGGAGGCTTTGCAGCGGAGTGGCCTGGTCGCAGAAGATGCCGCCATCGCCTTGGTCTTTCCCGCTTTGTTCAGCCTGGCCGTCCTGTTGATCGGCCTGTACGCGCGCAACGTGCATCTGGATGCCGATGTCGTGTTGATGGGGGAACTGGCGTTGGCGCCTTTTGAGCGGGTGCTCCTCTTCGGGCTCGATCTGCCGCAATCGCTGGTCACGCTGACAGGGATTTTGCTGCTCAATCTGCTCGCTATCGGGTTGTTTTACAAAGAGTTGAAGCTCTCCACCTTTGACCCGGTGTTGGCGGCAACGCTGGGCATTGCGCCGGCGCTGCTGCATTATGGGCTGATGGCTCTGGTGGCAGTCACCGCCGTCGGCGCCTTTGATTCGGTCGGTGCGGTGCTGGTGGTGGCCTTGATCGTCACCCCGCCGGCGGCTGCGCATCTGCTCACCGACGATCTGCAGCGTATGCTTCTGCTCAGTGCCGGAATCGGCGCAGGCAGCGCGCTGAGTGGCTACTGGCTGGCCCGCTGGCTGGACAGCAATATTGCTGGCTCGATGGCACTGATGGCAGGGGTCTGGTTCTGTGTGGTCTGGGCTGCTGCCCCAGAACGTGGCCTGCTGGCCCTGCTCCGGCGGCAAGCACGCCAGCGCTGGCAGGTTGCAGAGAGGGTGCTGGCCCTGCATCTCCGCTCGGCAGAAGAGGAGGGCGCCCCGAACCTGGTCGACAGGTTGCCAGAGCGTCTGCGCTGGGAACCCAAATTCGCCCGCCAGGTGCTCCGGCGTGCTGAGGCGAACGGGCTGGTGCAGTACCAGGCAGGTGGGCTGGTGTTGACCGAACGGGGCCGACAGCAGGCAGGTTATTCGTCGAGCAGAATCACAGGCTCCTCGTAGTAGCGCACCCCACGGTGGGCCAATTTTTCTTCGACCAGCCGGTCCAGCCAGTCTGCTTTGTCACTCAACGACAGGGATGCGGTCAACAGATCCAGCGGGGCATTCAGCCGCAAGACGCGCCCAGGAATCAGAAACCGGGTGATGCCGGCGGGCAGCAGCCGGTTGCGCTCGGCGACCTGGACCACGATGTCTGGGGAAAATTGGGGATAGACGAACAGACCGGCCAGGTCGGGATACTGCGCAGAGAGAGCGTCCAGATCGGTCTCGAGCGTGCGTCCGACATCGCCCCAGGCCCCATACGCGTCGACCAGCTCGACCAGCACGTCGATCCAATCCCTGTGGTTCTGGTCGGCCAGTTCGAGCAGGTAGCCGCTGCGGTCGGCGGTGACCAGATAGCCGAGCGCGCTGCGCTCCCACAGGGCATGCGGGAGATGGTCGACCGGCATCGGGGTCAGCTGGAGACCATCGACCCGGCCGATGACCTGGATCAGGCTCTCGTTGCGGCCGCCGTGGGCGATGTGGAACCAGGTGTTCATTTTGACATTGCTGCGCTCCAGGTCGACGACCTGAACGATGAGGTGGGGGATGCCAAGCTGCTGGAAGGCAGTCACGCGGGTGGCGCCGTCGAGCACAACGTAGCGATTGTCGCTCATGGCAGCGACAATCGGCGGGTTGACCAGACGGCCATCCTGTTGAAAGCGTTCTTTCAGCCGTTCGACGCGTGCTGGGTGAAAGCGCTCGTGGGGAAAGACCCGTTCTGCGGGGACAAGGCGCAAGGAGAGGGCCTCGGCACGGCGCTGGCGTCCAAGCACGGCCAGCACCCGGTCTGCCGCGGTGAGCGCAGCCGCCCGGCGGGCATCTTCGGTGCTGCCAGCGATATGGGGGGTGGCCAGCACGCGTGGGTGGCCGAGCAGACGCAGCTCTGGCTGGGGGTCTGTGACAAACACATCGAGCGCAGCGCCAGCGATCTGGCCGGCATCCAAGGCCTGCAGCAGGGCTGCCTCGTCGATCAGCCCCCCGTTGGCTGTGTTGACCAGATAGGCTCCTGGTTTCATCAGCGCCAGCTCAGCCCTGCCGATCAGGTGGCGGTTGGCAGGGCGCAGCGGCACGTGCAGCGAGACAAAATCGGCGCGGCGCAGCAAATCGCGCAGATTGACCTGTTCTACCCGCCATTCTTCTGCCAGTTCGGCGGTCGCGCGGGTCTGGTTGACGATCACACGCAGCCCCAGCGCCAGGGCGCGACGAGCCACTTCGCGCCCGACCCGCCCCAGGCCGATGATGCCGAGCGTCTTGCCCGCCAGACCCACCCCTTCCCAGCGCTGCGGTTCCCACTCCCCCGCTTTGAGGCTCTGGTTGGCCTGGGCTATCTGCCGGGCTACACCCAAAAGCAGCGCCAGGGTCATCTCTGCGGCGGCAATCGCCGCAGCATCGGGCGGCGGAGTGACTTCAATGCCGGCTGCCTCTGCCGCACGGATGTCGATGTTGTCTGCGCTGGCACCTGCACGCGCAATGACACGCAGGTGAGGCGCTGCTGCGATCATCTGGGCTGTGATGGGGATGCGGCCGCGTGTGACGACCGCCTGGTAGGGCGCAAGACGATGCACCCAGTCGACAGGGGCGGTGGCTGTGGGCTCGTAGAGGTCGACTTCTGCCAGGGTCTGCAGAGACGCAACACCGTCAGGATGGAGCGGGTCGAGAACCAGCACCCGCGGGCGCGTTTCCGAAAAGGCAGCAGCATTCATAAAGACCAATTTCTGGTGACGGCGGTGAGACAGACAAACTGGGCGGAACCCCAACAGAACTGTACTGTCACTATACACCCGACCTGAAGAGAAGACAAACAAAACCGACCCTTGCTGCCAGAGGGGCCGCTGTTGGCCACGTTGACCCTGCCAGAAACGTGCCGGACAACGGAAAGTCCAGCCTGTCCTGATAATGACAGGCTGGATTCCGCCGGGGGGGTAGATTGAGGTTCCCGCAGAGGTCGTCAGGAGAGGAAAGTTATCACCAGATCCGGCTCCCCATTCGGTTTCTGATGACAGCTCTAGAATAGCTGCTGGGCATTAAAAGAGTGTCAACGCCCTGTTAAAGATTGTTACCCCAAAGCAACATCCATCACCATCATGACGACAAACCCAACCAGTGTGAAACCGGTCGCCAGGTCGGTGTTGTGCCCCTGCTGCGACTCAGGGATCAGTTCTTCGATCACGACAAAGATCATCGCCCCGGCCGCAAAGGCCAGGGCATAGGGCAGGATCGGGGTGACCAGCTGGACGGCCAGCGCGCCGAGCAGCCCCCCGATCGGCTCGACAATGCCGGAAGCCTGTCCTGCCCAGAAGGCCTCGCTGCGTTGAAACCCTTCACGACGCAGCGGAATCGAGACAGCCATCCCTTCAGGAAAATTTTGCAGCCCGATCCCAATCGCCAGGGCAATGGCCGCCCCCAATGTGGAGACCGACTGCTCGGTTCCGATGGCGCCGAAGGCGACGCCGACCGCCAATCCCTCGGGCAGATTGTGCAGTGTAATTGCCAGCACCAGCAGGATGCTGCGCTGCCACTGGGTTTTGATGCCTTCTGCCTGGCCTTTGGGAAGCCCAAGATGCAGATGGGGCAAGACCTTGTCGATGGCCGCCAAAAATGCCCCGCCCGCCAGAAATCCGACCGCAGCTTGAAACCAGCCCGTGCCACCGTTTTGTTGGGACATTTCGATCGCCGGTGCCAGCAAGGACCAGAACGACGCCGCAATCATGACACCCGCTGCAAAACCGAGCAGGCTGTCCAGCACTTTGCGGTGGATTGTGCGAAAGAAAAAGACCGTCGCCGCACCCAGCGCAGTCACCCCCCAGGTGAAACAGGTCGCCAGCAAAGCCAGCCAGATTGGATGGATCTCGTGCAGCCACGGTGGAACAGTCATAGATCAAGCATACCCGGCGTGCAGGGTCCCTCCCAATTTTCAACAGCCCAAAAGTCAGAAAACGTTCTCGCCATGCATCCGGTGGATGGTTTGACGGCAGGGGCGATCCTGGCTATCCTGTACCCACAACCTTTTTCTGCCTGGCCTGTTCAGAAGCTGGCAGAGCAAAGTGTCAGGCCAGGCCGTTACCGCCTGGCCCTTCTCTGACAGGTGCAGCAAGACGAACAGAAGGAATCCGTAATGACTCAGATCACAGTGGCGTCGGGCAGAGCATTGACCGGCGCCTGTACCGTACCCGGAGATAAATCGATCAGCCATCGAGCCGTGATGTTTGGCAGCATTGCAGAAGGCGACACGGTCATCCACAATTTTCTGGATGGGGGAGACTGCCGTTCGACCATCGCAGTGATGCGCGGGCTGGGGGTGTCGATCGACGTGATCGCCCCGACCGAGCTGGTCGTTCACGGCCGGGGGGTGGAGGGGCTGCAAGAACCGGCCGATGTGCTTGACTGCGGCAATTCTGGGACCACCATCCGCCTGCTCACCGGGCTGCTGGTAGGCCAGCAGTTTCCGACCTTTTTGAACGGCACCGCCCAGATTCGCCGTCGGCCGATGGGACGCATCGTGCGCCCGTTGCGGGGCATGGGCGCTGATATCCTAGGTCGGCAAAACGGCGAATATGCGCCGATCGGAATCCGGCCTGCACGCCTGCGTGGGCTGGAATACACGCTGCCAGTCGCCAGCGCGCAGGTCAAAAGCGCTCTGCTGCTGGCGGGTCTTTACGCGCATGGACTGACTGTGGTGATCGAACCGGGACCCGCGCGCGACCATACGGAACGGATGCTGGCAGCGATGGGGGCTCCGATCAGCGTGTACGGCAACAAGATCTCCAGCGAACGTCCGCAGACCCCGCTCCGCTCGCTGGACATCACCGTGCCGGGCGACCTCTCCTCGGCTGCATTCTTGTTGGTCGCAGGGGCCATCACACCGGGCAGCCGGCTCACCCTGCAGGGGGTTGGCGTGAACCCGACGCGCATCGGGATCGTCGAAGCCTTACTGGAGATGGGGGCGGCGATCCGCTTTGAAAACCCGCGCGAGGAGGGCGGTGAGCCGGTCGCCGATCTGGTGGTAGAAACCTCGGCGCTGCGTGGGGCAACGTTTGGCGGACAACAGATCGTCACCATGATCGACGAGCTGCCAATCCTGGCGGTCGCCGCAACGCAGGCTGCCGGGCGCACTGTGGTGCGCGATGCCCACGAGCTGCGTGTCAAGGAGACGGACCGCATTGCCTCCACCGTCGGCGAACTGCGCAAACTGGGGGCACGCATCGAACCCACCGCAGATGGGTTCATCATCGAGGGTCCGACACCGCTGACCGGGGCGCCGGTAGAATCTCAGGGAGATCACCGCCTGGCCATGGCCATGACAGTGGCCGGTCTGGTGGCGCGCGGGCAGACGGTCGTCTACGGCGCCGAGGTCACCGGCGACAGTTTTCCTGGTTTTGAAGTGACCCTGCAGGCGCTGGGCGCCGATCTGTCGGTTGCCGCATGAACAGTCTGCAGCCGACAATTTCGGCGCGGACGACCCTGGTCGGGCTGATCGGCTGGCCGGTGAGCCACAGCGTCAGCCCGGCGATGCACAACGCTGCCTTTGCCGAGCGAGGGTTGAACTGGTGCTACGTGCCGCTGCCGGTCGATCCTGTTCGCCCCGGTGCAGTCGGCGACGCCGTGCGGGGGATCCGCGCTCTGGGCATGGTGGGGGTCAACGTCACGGTTCCCCACAAGCAGGCTGTGATTCCCTTTTTGGATCGGCTGGAGCCAGCAGCAGAGGCGATGGGGGCAGTCAATACGATCGTGGTCAGCTCGGATGGCACCCTGCTGGGCGACAACACAGACGCGCCGGGCTGGCTTGCAGACCTGCGCGCGCACGGTGTGGAGCCAGCTGGCGAGCGGGCACTGGTCCTGGGGGCTGGGGGATCTGCGCGCGCGGTCGTCTATGGGCTGGCACTGGCTGGGGCACGCCAGATCACTGTGGCCAACCGCAACCTGGAAAAGGCCAGTGCACTGGTGGCACAGCTGGCCCCCTTTCTGGGCCAGACCGAGGTGGCGGTTGCTTCCTGGCCGGAGGGGCTGGCCTTGCCGGCGAGCACAGCCACCCTGATCGTCAACTGCACTTCGTTGGGGATGACACCCGCTGTGGAGCGTTCGCCCTGGCCAGCGTCCCTGGCGCTGCGGGCCGACCAGGTGGTCTACGATCTGGTCTACAACCCGGCACAGACGGCACTGCTGCGACAGGCGGAGCAGCAAGGGGCACGGCCGATCGGCGGGTTGGGGATGTTGATCTGGCAGGGCGCATTGGCTTTTGAGCGGTGGACAGGGCTGCCGGCCCCGGTGGCGCGGATGCGGGGTGCCGCCGAACAGTCCCTCGGCCACTCCACACAGCAACCGGTCGCTGCGGTTCGGGTGCGTCGGGCCGCCGAACCAGACATCGCTGACCTGACCCGCCTGCACGATCTGCTGCAGGCCTGCCACGCCGAGCGACTGCCCGATTTTTTCAAACCAGCGTCAGCGCCTACTTTGTCGCCAGAGACGCTGTTGGCGCTGCTGGCTGACCCGGCCGCATTGATTTGGGTGGCTGAGGTGGAGGGTGTGGTGGCAGGATATCTGTACGCTGACACTGCGCCTGCTCTGGAAACTACAACAACCTACCGGCTTGACCGGCTTTGGATTCACCAGCTGGTTGTAGCGGCTGAGTACCAGGGACGGGGTGCTGGCGCTGCCTTGGTGGCTGCTGCCCGATCGCACGCGCATGCACGTGCGATCGGGACTGTGGCCCTCAGTGTCTGGGCCTTCAACGAGCGGGCCCTGCGTTTTTTTGCCAGTCAGGGCTTTGAGACATACAACTGCCGGATGTGGATTCGGTCGGGGGGCTCCCCTTCTTCACGCTGACCCTGTACCCGGCAGACGCGCTCTTTTTGCTACCTGGCGGCCTTGGCAGCTCGTCGAGCTTCTGCGGCAGCCCAATCTTCTCCTTCACGGACGACAGCGACCTGGAAGGAGACTGTCACTTCTGGCATCAGACGGATGGAGACCTCGTGGATCCCCAGGTCTCGGATGCCATGTTCGAGCTCGATCCGGCGGCGGTCGACCTCGAAGCCGACAGAGGCGCTCAATTTTGCAGCGATGTCTGTGGTGGTCACGGAACCGTACAGGCGATCGTTTTCGCCGGCATTGGCTGTGAAGAGCAATTTGCGGTTGGCAATCATCTGCGCCTGGGCTTCAGCGTTGGCCCGTTCTCGCGCACGTCGGCGTGTGGCGACTGCCTTGATCTCCTCCGCTTGCTTGAGCGCGCCACGGGTGGCGAGCACAGCCAGGCCGCGTGGCATCAGATAGTTGCGGGCATAGCCGCCCGCCACGTTGTAGACGTTGCCAGCCTGCCCAAGCTCTGCCACATCTTTGGTCAACAATACCTTTACACGCCCCATCACATTCTCCTTTTGACAAGCGTATCTCGGTGATACGTGGTTTGCAGCCGATCAGCTGCCTGTAGATGGTTTCGATTGTCTGATCGAAATCATTTCTTAGTTTACCGGATTCAGAGCAGTTCGGTGAAATTGGACAAGCGTACGAAACCAGAAACAGCGGCCCAGCCCCATTCTCCATCGCAAAGGCGAGCACAGTTGGTTTAATAATGCACTTTGCGTTCAAGCTGCTTGGCCTGTTCGATCCAATCTTGAACTTCTTCAAGCCGGGGCAGGCGTTTCACGCCATGCTCGGCACCCACTTGCGTCAGTTTGTTGTAAAGATTTTCAGGGTTGCGGGTGCGCAGTTCAACCACCGTGTCCACACCAGCATATTCGAGCAGATCGGCGTAGACACTTCCGATCCCTTTGATGCGCGCCAGATCGGCGAAGTTTGTGAGTTTCAACAGCCGGGCGGCCTCGATCCCCAGGGCAGCCGCCAGGGTGGCCCGCTCTTTTGCAGTGCCAGCAGCAGCCAGCAGCTCCTCTGAATCCTTGATGCCTTGTGCAGTGAGTTTTTCAACCGTCTCTGCCTCAATCCCTCGCAATTCACTGACTTTGATCATCTTTGGGCTCCTCTTTGTGTTTCTGTTGCGTTGGTTGGTCTGAAAAACGGACATGGCTCGTGCGAATGTGGGGGGAGCGCATCGTCATGCGCAAGGCCCGAGGGGGAACTGTACTGGCGTTGAGTCCAAATGTCTGCCTTCGTCAAAACCTTATCAGACCCTGGGAGAACTGTCAAATCGCTGGGAGAATTCCGGGGCTCCACGTTCGGCGGCCGAGTTCCAGAGGACAGCACGTCCCCTCCTGGTTGAACTCCCGCAGCGCCTGTGGCGTGATCGGGTCCGCTGCCTGCTTCCCCAACGCCGCAACCGGACCCATCCACCCGTCGTCAAACGTAAAATGTCAAAGCTCTGCCTCAAACGGCCCGAACACGCCCGGCTCACGGCCGCACTCGCCGTGCCCTGGCCCGTGCCGCCTGCAAACCCAGCAAAGGGCTGCTGTTCGTCAAACCGTACCGGCACGCAGCCCAGGTCGGCGATCGGCTGACCCGCCAGCCTCTCGATCGGGCCGCACTGCACGTCGGTCAGAAGATGAGAAAAGTTGAGAACCAACAAAGAAGGGGGCTCATGACCTTTTCACACTCTCCTCATACTTCAGCTGAAGCCGCCCTTGCTTGTTCACCGAATGCGCAAAAACACGGATGATTTTTCCGACAGGAAACCGCTCCTCCCGATCGGCCATGTCACGGCTCGGCGGTTTAATATGATCTATGCTCAACGAGGCCTCCTGGCCACAGATCTCAACCACCACACGGCTGCTCTCAACACGCACCACCCTGCCCTCCAGATACATTCCTGGCTGGATCTCCCCGATCGACGCTGGATAGCAGAGTTCCGGTTCTTGCCTGGTTGCAGGCTTTGCCGCTGGTAGGTTCTGCGCAGATGTGGATTTCCTCTCCGCCCCAGGCTGTGACGCCCCCGCACGCGATCCGCCCTGCACAGGGCTGACCGCAGACGATCGGCGAGCCGTGTGCTCGGTCGTTCGCCCCAAATCGATGTGCAGCGGATCGGGGAGCACAGGCCGCCCTTTGTAGTCATTTTTCTTTTTGCGCGCGCCTGTCGGGTCCGTCTGCTCGATCTGCATATATTCGGTCAGCTCCTTGTCCGGCCCAGGCCACTCCAACATACGCAACAGCATCTGGATGCGTTCAATGTCGCTCAGCCTGGCCTGCTTCACAGCACCGATCTGCCTCCGAATCAGCTCGTCAAAGACCGCAATAAACTCATCGATCCGGGCGCTGGCTTCGACGGTGCCCGTACCCCACTCTTCCCCGTCGAAAAGCGCTCGATAGCGACGTTGCCGATCCCCCAACGTCAAGCCAGCGTCGATTTGAACGGCCCCCATCCCGAACGGTTTCCCCATGCCGAGGCTGTGACGGTATTGTTTGTCCAAGGCTCCAGGCAACCTCAACGCCCACAGCAACGCGCCCAGTTCTGCGGCGGAGAGGTTCTCAAAATCCAGACGCCAGCGAAAGCGGAGCCCAGCACGGACTGGCCGAATCTGGGTGTGTTGCGTGTCATGCTCTTTTTCTCGGCCACGTTCATCTTTCAATCGATCCGACGCCTCCTGAATGTCCGCCCCCGCAATCCTGCCACGATGCCAGTAGCGCTTGTGCCCCCGAATGACGCTCTTTTGCAGATCGGTGTAGTCCGACAGATTTCTGCGATTCTTCGCATTGGGATCAGGGGTCTGCTGCGTCAAATAGTGCTGAAAGGTGGTCGGCTTGGGGCTGCCCAGAATCTTGGGCACAATCGGCGTCTGGCTCAGCCAGATGTCGGATTGCCCCGCTTCCAGAAGACCGTCGCCGACAAAGACACGGCTGGCGTAGGCGCGCGCTTTTCCTTCGCCGGTCGATTTGGTGTAGCCAAAAATGGCTTCGGCCAAATCGAGATCGCTCTCACAACGCAGCTGTTCCGGGACAAAGTCGATCGGCGTGTAGGGATAGGGCAGCCGCATCATCATCGTATGGCCAAAAAAGACAAGCTGCCCATCTTCGACAAGATAAAAAATGGGCTGTCCGTCGCGCAACACCCCCTCTTTGCCCAACAGCTTTTCCTGCTCCTGGCTGACCTGCTCCTTGTAAACAGCCACCAGGTCATCTTGGATCGGCAGCCGCTGGGCCTTTGGATCGGGTGGGTAGACCACCGCTTCGGTGCGTTTTGAGCCCATCTCCCCGCTGCGTGCCAGTGCACCTTGGATCAACCCAGAGGCCTGGTGCGCTGCAGGGTCGAGCACATTGGCACGCTTGATGCGCAAAAACCCGCCGCGCACAGCTTGGTACTCATAGAGGCCAGGTCGAAACCAGATCTCCTCGGCATTCTGGCACCCCTGAATCGGTTTGAGGGAATCAGGAATGTCGGCGATAGGGATACGGGCAAAGGTTGTGCCCTTGATCTCCTGTGCCGGGCGAATGTAATACTTGCCGCCCTCGTCTTCGATGTACCCCGCCTTGATTTTCGGCGTGTAGAATTTGGCCGTTTTCTTAGACTGCTGCGCCTCTTGTACGTTTGGAGCCATCAGACGGTCGCGGTATCGGTCCCCCTGCGTCGTCGTCTCTCCGACTAGACGATACACCAGCGAATCCCCAGAAACCCACTGCACTTTGCTGTAGCTGACCATTTCCACCAGCTGGCGCAACATGCCGCGCAGGCTGCTGCCGGGAATGCGGGGCGTCTTGTCGGGGTCGGTGGCAAAAAAATCTGCTTTGTTGCGCACCTGTTGGCGCCAGGGCACCGCTGCCTCTTGTGCTGTCTCCTGGCGGTCGAACTCCTCCGGCGTCAGCGGCGCCCGCACATAGACTGGGGACTCGGTCGTGATCGTGCACTCGATGGAACCGGTGTGGCGGTCCGGATAGAAACGCCCCTGGTCAGGCAGCGTCTGCGGGTCGAAAACCACCACCTTCTCTGGCAACGGGACAAAGTTATACGGTGCCTTGGCGAGCTCTCGGGACGGATTTTTGTGAACTGGCAGGCTCATGCTCTCCCTCCTTCCTGGTTTCCCAGCCACAGCTGAACAAGGCGGCTCAAGACAATCAGGGCCTCGCCATCTGCGTTTTCGGTCAGATAGTGGCGTACACGCAGCCGCAGGGGATGCGTTTGCAGCTGTTCTGGGGTCACCCCGATCGGCACCGCATGGCACATTCCTTGGGCACCTTCGCGCATCAGTGTAAAGCCATGGGGTGCAGGCTGGGCGGTGTCCCCCCACAAAATCTGGTCTTCGTCGATGATCGCCTCGGCCGCTTCCCAGCCATCGGTGGCCAGCCGCGCACACCAGCCGTCGTCGCTCCGCCAGATCAGCACTTCGCCTGCCGTATCAAACAGGCGGGCCTGCTGAAGGGTAGAGGAACGCAGCACCGGCGAAGACGGTGCAATCCCGTAAGAGGTGTGCAGTCCATCGTCGTCGATACGGCCCCAAATGACCCCGTCGTCCGCATGGGCGAGCAAAAAACGCAGCCCCTGTTGTCTGGCCTGAGCAACCAGCCATTTTGCTGGCTCAGCCACAAAACTGTTGTCTACCAGCAGCTGTTGAAGCACATAAGATGGCTGCTTCATGATCGGGCAACCTCCGCACACAAGGCTGTGACATACCGTTCCAAGGCCGCACGGTCGCTGATGGCCAGCCGGTTGCCTGCCCGGTCGACCGCAATCGAGAGCAGGGGATCTCGGGGTGTTTTGATCTCGGCGCGGACCCCTTTTAACCGTCCACGGCCGACACTCACGCCCCCTCCCAGCGGCAAGTCGCCCGTCCACAGATCTTTGAGCAGCAAAAGCAGCAGCCCGATCTCAGAATCTCTGGGAGCGCGCAAGAGCAGCTCCACCGTGACCTGTGTGTCCTCTTTGCCAAAGACCGGCTGTTCGTTGAACAGCCCTGTGCCATGAACACTGCCGGTCAGACGGTCGATGCGAATCCGATTCTGCACCCGATCGACCGGGTTCGTGATCACCGTTTCTTTGACCACCAGGCGGCTGGCTTTGACCTTCTGCCGATCGCCGGTGATTTGGGCCGGGCCAAAGAGATCGTCGAGCATTTCAGAAGCAGGAGCCCCACTGCCCAGCGTGTCAAGAATACGTTCAGCCCGATGACGCAACGCACCTGCCAGGCTGGTGCCGGAAAGCACAGGCACCCGTCTCCCTCCCGCTCGAGCACTGTGCAGATGCACCGCATCGGGCCCACGATCCTGCTCGCCGAAGCCGGAGCGGATCAACAGAGAGCTGTCCAGAATGCACTCGGCGTGGATGGAGCAGAGGCTGCGCTTGTCCGCCACCCCCTCCAGAGAGACCTTCAACAAAGGCGCGATCTCTGTCCCCTCCAACATCGGTTGCACCGCTGCTGTGGACTCGCCAGGGCGCTCTGCCGTGAGCCAGGCAATCAGATCCGCCGGTTGTCGGAGATCGTACCGCTGGACCCGCCACCGCATCACCCGGCATTCCCCAAAGCCACGGCGCTTGCGCAACCCAATCGCGATCTCCCCACAAGCCAGACCGTGGAGCGCCTGAGCCAGCAGCTGTGTGATCGGCTCGCCGTCGGAGCCCAGCAACAGTTCAAAACGAAGTGGAAATGTCAGCCCGGCTTCGAGCAGTTCCAGATCATATTTGTAGCCGCGCGCTGTACCATTTTTGAGATCCATCTTGGCAGTGCGCGTCGCCGGATCAATGCGGACACCGTCGCGCAGCTCGACAGTTGGCTTTTCGCCGAGCGCATCTTCGACGATCAACGCACTCTGGCCGCCAGCGTCGTTGCCCTTTTCTGCCCCGAAAAGCGACTCGATCAGAGCATCTGTCAGACGGCTGCCAAACCCATGACGGCACTCCCGCAGGTAGCTGCGAAGTGCCCCGGCCAGCGAGGTGCCCGGCAGCAGCGCTCTGCCAGTCACCTCGTCGAGCAGCAACGGCATATCCACAACCCCGTCGCTGTCACCGTTGCCCAGATGCGTAGGTGTTTCCAACACCAGCTCCCCCTCGATGATCCAGCGCTCATAGATTTTCCGAGAGCTCATGAGCGGATGTGTCCTCATCGGCTTCCTCCATCTTCCTTGCGTCGCTCTTTGGCCACTCTTGCCAACACCCCATCGACCAGACGAAGCGTATACTCACGCGCCAACGCCTGGTTGCCCCGCGCAGCGACCTCGAGATTGGCGCCGATTCGCTTGGAGGCGTTTTGTGCGCCGATCTTGTTCCACACGGTCTCAGGGTCCTCCAGAAGCTCTTCCAGCCAGTGCAGCAGCCGTTTGCGCCCCAGCCCGGTGTCAAAATGGGTGCGTTCAAATTGATCTCGAACCACTCGTCGTGTTTTGATGTTGTCGCGCAGATAGCGCTGCAACCGTTCGAGGTCCCCCTCCGGCAGTACTGCACGGACGATCACACGCAGCCGCGACAGCTGGGCGTTGGAAATGGCTGGCTTGCCCTCGATTCTCAGGTCGTAGACCGTCTTGCGCAGTTTGTGAGCCAGTTCTTGGCGCAGCATCCGCACAGCCATCTGCATTGCCAGCGTTTTGGCAGCCCCCTCAGAGAACTGAACATCCGCTGTTTTACGTTTTGAATCCTCTGACCGGCAGGAAACCTTCAGTGTTGGCGCCTGTTGCCAGCCAAAGGCCAGACGCCCAAACCCCTCTGCTCGCCGCTCGCCGAGCCCTCGCCATTGCGCAGCAGCAAGTGCCTGCCTGCTCAACAGCTCCTGAACCCGAAACACAAAGACACTGCCGGCGGCAATGGCCTGGGCCTGGGGCAGCGGCAGCCCCCAGGTCCGGTTGAAACCGCCGACCTCTTCCATTCGCCAGACGCTGCGCTGCGCTGCTTCCCCTATCTCCTGAACAGACTCGATCGCCGCCCCCAACGCTTTTTGCAACGCCGGCCGTATGTCCCAGGTGTAGTTCCCACTCTCAGGGGCACGGATCAACAGATCGCTGAGCAGGGTCACCACCAAGGTGTCGCCGGGGTTGAGAACGTCGTAGGAGACGGAAGTTTCGCTCCAGACTTTCTGGCTGCTGTCGATGGCAGCCCCCACATCGACCGAGACACGGCCATAGCCGCTGTTGCTGGACCCCCCGATGTGACGAATCGTCCGCAGCAGCGCGGTCAATGGCTCGGTGTCTGCATCGGTATCGACCAGAACCCAACCGGCAAATGTCTGTCCTTCTTCCAGCGCGTCGTATTGAAAAACGGCACCTGCATCGGTCACCGCACGCCCTTTCATCCGATCGCGCTGGGTGTGCACATTGACACGGCGCTGCGGGGAGACAAACTCAATCAAATCCCCCTCGATCCGGCAAAAGAGCTGCGATTCTTTCGCAGCAGCGACGAACTGGACAGTTTCTTCGTCCACCTTGTGCACCGTCTCCAAGGCAAAGTCATAGAGCCACGACTCCTGGCCCTTGGCGTAGAACAGGGATCGCGGCGTTGGCAGGGCTCTGACCCCTTCACCATCCACCGCATAGGCGTTCAGGTAGCGGGTCTGTCCGTCGAAAAAGAGACGCTGGATCTCTGCATCGCCGGCGTCGAGTGTGCGGAGCGCCTGTGCCTGCCGATAGGCAGACACCGCTGCCCCGCGCACGACACTCCCTGGCACATACGGAGAAGAGACCCCGCTGTTGGGATCCCCGGCAATTCGTTTGGCCAGCAGCGGCTCTTGCAAGGTGACCCGGTATGGAATGGCTCTCATGCTGCGACCTCCCGGGCAAATACGCGAAAACAGCGTTGAATCAGCTCTGTGCCGTTGCTCTCCAACAAATTTGCCTGCAGCCGTCCACGCCCTCGATTGCGGCCAGTCCCCGCACGCCGCCAGGCCAGCACACAGGCAGCCAGCAACCCCAGTGTTCGCTCATCGGGGGGCTCCCCAAACTCCAAGGCCGACTCAAACACCGTTCCCGGCAGGATGACACGGGTCGATCGCAGGCTTCCCTTTTCAGGTGCGCCCCCCTCGTTCATAGAGGTTTGACGGCGGATGGCAGTCAGCGACTCCAACACTTCTTCGGCGCGCAGATCTTTTTGGGCCACCGCAGCTTTGACAGCCGTCAACAGCGCTTCTGGGAGCCGGCCATCGCCTACGCGCAGCAGGCCGATCTCGGCGTCCGTGCTTCCTGGGGAACCAAACAGCCGCTGGGCAACGGTATCCCAGCCAGCAGTGCGCCCCTGCACCTCCAGGGCAAAAAGGATGTTGGCACACTCTTCTGCCAGCAACCCTTTCAACGTACGCCCACGCAGGAAGGGCAGCCCGCTGGCATCGTACTCGACCTCCTGGTCGACAAGGCCAGCGACACCGTCGCCGCGCCCGAAGGTGGCAGCGCTGCACAGCTGAAATTGAAGTTTATAAAGCGGCATGTTCAGCCTCCACATCCCCGCTGGCTGCAATCTGCGGCAGATCGGCAAACAAGTCCATCATCTCAATGGCATCAAAGTAGACGCAGCGGTTGCCAACCCAGCCAGTTTTCTCGTAGCCCACCACGTTTGCAGGGTCGGCTTTGGGCAAGGCCTCCAATTGAAACATATGGAGAAACTCCACAACAGCGTCCTTGCCGCCGCGCAGCGCTTCACGCAGGGCTTTCACTTTGTTGCGCCGGCCAGACCATGCTCCCTGCTCCTCCACCAGTGTGTCCAAAATCGCCTTGAACACAGGCCATGTGCGCCAGGGCACAGAAGCAGAGCCGCGCAGCAAAACAGGCCGCATGTGAAGACAACCTGACTGTACTGTATACTCGCGCGCTCGGATTTCACCCAACGAGCCGGTGATGCCGCTCATGGCAACATGCCAGTCCAGCGCCGAGCCCTCTATATTCTGTTCAACAAGCATCTGCTTGGCAGAACGACACAGCTGTTCGCTCAAACGATAGGCGCGTGCGAAAGGGTAATGTGCTTTGACGACGGCGACACCCGCACACGCATGTGCGGGCTTGTGGTCGAAGGCAGGATCTGTTTGTGTCGCCTCCTCGAAGGCCTCCAGGTAACAGACTGCCAGCGACAGCCCGTAGCGGCCGTGGCAGACAAAGGTCACATCATCGCCGCCGAAAACAATCGGGCGCAGCGGAAAGTTGCGGCGATGCCGGTCCGCCAGATCGGCATCGGCAAGCAAGGCGTCCGCCATCAAATCCACAACTTTCCGCAGCGCTGTCGTCGCGGCAGCGCCCAGACAGCGAGAAAAAGTGCGTATTGCGGCGATGTAGTCTCGGTTCTGGCCGGGTGTGCGGTGGCGTGCGGCAATCGCTGCCACCCGTTTTCCCATCCCGTTGCCGTCGGCGTGCACAACGGCGATATCCCCCTCGTCCCCTTTGAAACGGCCCAGATCGTCGAAATCGGGCGGAATCCGCCACTTTCCTTGTTTGACCCGGCTCGTGACCGACTCCAGGCGGGCTTGCCCCTGCAGCCGTCCATCTACCTTGGCATAGATCTCCCGCGATACAGGACGGCCCTCGACAATCTGGGAGGCCACCATCCGAGTCGAGCTGCAGGGTCTGGTCACGCTCAAGCCCAACAAAGGCATCGAGCTGTTGCGGTTTTGCTTCTTGCGAGCCAGATCGACCCCCAACGTCTGACCGACCACCTCTGCCAGGGCGTCTCTCTCCCAGTCAAAACAGCGATGGGCGACCACCAGTTCCAGACCGGGGGCCTCTTTCAGCACACGCCGCGTGAGCCTGCCTGTAAATTCACGGGCCAGTTCCAAAGTGCTGAACAGAATCACAGTGTTGCCGCCACCGGCGTAGAGGACTTCAGCCTCCAGGCTGTGAATGGTGAGGCGGTCGTCCAACTCGCCGGTCGCTGCGTCGGCCACATTGTGTTGGGGGGGCAAGGCTGCATACACCCACTGATGGGTCGCCAGTTCCACCAGCTCAGAAGCGCCGATATTTTCTTTCAAGCGGTTGCTGCCAAACACATAGCTCTGAATTTGGGCCGTGTCGATGGCTGTCAAAACATATTCCGACATCCTTGCCTCCTGCTCATTACGAACCTGTGCCAGCGAACCAGTCCACCAGCTGTTCGGAAAACTTTGGCAGGTGTTGATGCCCCCAGACACGCACCTTGCCTTCGACGTCCCACGAACGAACCATCTCCTGCTCGATCTTCTCCGGCTCATTGGCCATACACATCAGCCCCACACGCGCCTCGTCGCCGGCCAGGTTGCGCGCCCGGACATAGGCCTCGAACAGCTTGAGCTTGCACATGCCCGGAGTGTCCTCGGTTGTGCAGGAGATGGCGTACAGACGATACCCCTGCATGGCTCCGATGTCGATTTCGTGCTCTGAATCCTGCTGTGGATTTTTCGGGCAAATGTTCATGCCGAGGTCATGCAGCCCGAGAGCCGGCTGCTGCGCTCGGATTTGGCAGAGACAAGAGTACACATAATGCTCCAGCCATTTGCCGTCCAGCCACTCGCACAGCTTCTCGTTCTTTAGCGATCCGTTCCTGCTTGCGTCGGCCAGGCTCAGCGAGTCGCCCTGGCAGCCAAACACCTCGCGCATCTGAGCGACGACCCCGTGCAAGGAGCTGTCCACAGGGAGTGGCACTGTAATTTTGGCAAGCTCGCTGTTGCTGCGCCAATTTGAGCTGTTCTTTTCTTTTCGCGCTTTCCGGCGCAGTTCCTCATCGCACCATGTACGCCAGCCATTTCTGCCTTCCTCGGACTGGTGTGCTTCGGCCAGGGTGATCGACAGATCAGGCAAGATTAGCTCGGTCGTGATCTTTGTGTTCAGCTTGAAATCGTGCAGGTCGACCATTGTCTGAATCGAAGGCTGCACGCTGTAGAGCAGCGGGTCCGAGCAAAACGGTGGATCGCTGCCGCGCACAATGTACATCTTGTTCGAGCGGGCATCCAGGTAGCTCAAAAGCGCAGGGCGGTGGCTGTTGCGTTGATGTTCCCACACAGTCTGATACGCGTGCACCGACATACTCTTCGTGCCGCCGGTGTAATTCAGGCCCACCGTTCCGGCGGAGAGCGGTTGCAAAGTGTCATCCAGCTTGCGGCGGACATCGGCCCCATCTGCCTCGTCGACGCAGAGAAACTTTGGCTGTGCCCCCTTTTCGACATTGACCCAGTAGCGGGCCAGATGTTCGGCGATCCGTTGTGTGCCGGTCGAATGCACCAGATAGAGCTGACCACCGGCTCGGAGGAGCAGTTTGGCTGCCACAAAATTCGGCAGCGGATTGGTGCCGATCAACAAAAACAGACAATCGGACCGGTACAGATCTGGAAGAATCGATGTTTCAGAATTCATACTCGGTTTGGCGGCGAAAACCACCCATTGTAGCGGGTGGAGGAAGCCGCTTTCCTCCTTTCGTTGAAACTGTTTTCCATCAAAAAATTTTTGAGCTTCCACCTGCCCGGCTCCCGGGCGGCCTCCTGAACGACGAGATCTCTTGACAGCGGTTCCTCGGCGAAGAGATGGCGGAGGACCCATCTCTTCGCCGGGCCATTTCACTCTAGCACACCGTTTGTACCTGCCGCATCCTCAGAGCTGTTGATATTTTTCAGGACAGCTTCTGATTTTTGGGGCGGCGCCGCGCCGCGACAACAGCCTGCGGCCGCAGAGAGGGCCGGGCGAGACCACACGCTCCATAGATGTTGCAGATACGCTTGTGTTGCAAAACAACGGTTCAGATTCTTTGCAAAGCGGTTCAGATTCTTTGCAAAGGCGATCTCTTCTGTCAGGAGTCTGCTCAAAATATAGCAGAACTTGTGGGATTTGACAAGGGTTACACGTTGATCAATTTTTAGAGCACTTGCTCAGGGCTGAGCAGCCATTCGGCCATCCAGTTGCATTTGTCAACCACGGGCAAATTTGCTACGATCTACAAGCAGAGAGTGAAGCACTGCGCGACGAAAACCAGCGGTTGACGGAAGAATTGGCGGCGACGCGGGAGACGCTGCGCCGGGACAACCGCTCAGAACCCCTCCCTTACGGCATCTCCTTACCCAGAACGTTTGTGCGGGCAAAAGCTGTGATAGGATAGCAGGTGGGGGCTGGCGGCGGAGTGCGTTCACTAGATGCGAGCAAGGACGGTGACCGATGCATAACGATGCGTCGTGGGCGGAAGAGGAGTTCGGGGAGGCCGACTTGGGCGATGTGCGCCGGACGGTGCGCTTGGTGCAGTTGGCAACCGTGCTGGGGGCGCAACCCAGCGCGTCGCTGCCGGCGGCCATGCCCGAATGGGCAGACTTGAAAGCGGCTTATCGCTTTTTCGACAATGACTGCGTCCATGCTGAGGCAGT
>CAIOHJ010000087.1 GCA_903858085.1 uncultured Chloroflexota bacterium | reverse complement strand
CGGTGCCCGTCGCGACGAGGTGCAGCGGGGAATCCATGCCGGTATTTACGGCGACACCACTGTCTGGGAAGGCGATCTGCTGGAACGGATCGAACAGATCGTCCATCATACGTACACAACCTTCCAGGCCCGGGTGCTTGCCGGCCGACAGCTCTCCCCCGACCAGCTCTCGCTGCTGGCCGGGGGGCGGGTCTGGACAGGGGCGCAGGCGTTGCAGCATGGGCTGGTCGACGCGCTGGGTGATTTCACAGAGGCAGTGGCGGTTGCCATCTCGGAAGCCGGGCTGCCTGCCGGCAGCCGCTGTGACCTGATCCCCATCACCCTTCCTTCCCGCTGGCAGCCGCCGCAGCCGGGGGTGGGGGGCCTGTTGGGTCGGCAAACCGCCGATCTGGCCACCTTTCTTTTGGAAGGAGAGCTTGTCAGACTGCTCGAACGCGAACAGCTCTGGCTGCTGGCCCCGTCTCGCATCACGCTCGGGTTGTGAGACGGAGCCAGGGTTGAAACCCGGCAAAGACCGAATCCGTTCTGTTGCTCTTGTCATTGGGTCGCACAAATCCGCAAAGGAGAAACCAGCCATGCTCGACCTCTCTGCAGTACGCCAGCAATTTCCTGCGTTCGCCGAACGGTATGAAGGGGCGCCAGCCGTTTTTTTCGACAATCCTGGCGGTACCCAGGTGCATGCATCGGTAGTCAAAGCCATGGCTGACTATCTGACCCGCTGCAACGCCAACACGCACGGTGTCTTCGCCACCAGCCGGCTGAGCGATGCGCGGATTGACGCGGCGCGTGCCGCCGCCGCCGACCTGCTGGGGGCAACGGCTGAAGAGATTGTCTTCGGCAACAACATGACTTCACTGACCTTTATGCTCAGCCGTTCGCTGGCCGCCGAGTTTGGCCCGGAAGACGAGATCGTCGTGACGCGCCTGGACCACGACGCCAATGTCTGGCCTTGGGTGATGATGGCCGAAGACACCGGGGCCCGCGTGCGCTGGGCAGAGGTCGATCTGGAGAGCTGCACGCTGGACATGGCCCATCTGCAGTCGCTGATCAACGAGCGAACACGCCTGGTCGCTGTCGGCTACGCCAGCAATGCGGTCGGCACCCTCAACGATGTCCGCACGATCATCGGCTGGGCCAAAGCAGCAGGCGCCTACTCTTTCATCGACGCTGTCCAGTATGCCCCGCATGGCCTGATCGATGTCCAGGCGCTGGACTGTGATTTTCTTGCCTGCAGCGCGTACAAATTTTTTGGCCCTCATGTCGGGCTTCTCTACGGCAAGCGAGCCCATCTCGAGCGCTTGCGCGCCTACCGGGTACGGCCAGCCGGAGACGAACTGCCCGGAAAATGGGAAACAGGCACCAAAAACCACGAAGGGATCGTGGGCACAGCTGCAGCGATCGACTACCTTGCCAGCCTCGGTGCCACCTATGGCACAGCCTCGCCCACCGCCCCCCGGCGTGTCCGGCTGGCTGCCGCCTGGGAGGTGATCGGGGCCCACGAGTCCCAGCTGCTCGACCGTCTGATCACAGGGCTCAAGGCCATCCCCAAAGTCCGGATCTATGGGATCACCGACCGGGCCGACTGGCACCGGCGCATGGCGACCGTCTCCATCCGCAAGGAAGGGTTGACCCCCAGCGAACTGGCCAGCGTGCTGGCCAGCCAGAACATCTTTGTCTGGAACGGCAATTTCTATGCAGTCTCGATCAGCAACCAGCTGGGGGTCGAACAAAGCGGGGGCATGGTCCGCATTGGCCTGGCTCACTACAACACCCTCGCCGAGGTAGACCGCTCTCTGGCCGTGATCGATCGCGCCTGACCGCCCAGTGTATCGTCACTCAGACCGACATGGGTGTCACTGCACCGCTGACCGTATCATAGAGCGCCCAGGCAGGCGCACCCTGCAACCCGAGCAGCTCGCCCGGGTTGAGCAGCCAGCCCCTGCCCACCCCCTCCAGCAGGGGCGTGTGGTCGTGGCCGTAGCAGACCAGATCCAGCTGGCCTGACTGGGCGATCCGCCGTGCCGGCTCTGGATAGTGGATCAGCGCGACCTGCCGCCCGGCAATCTCCAGCTCTGCGTAAATGCCATGCAGGGTGATCTGTGGAAAGAGCGCAGCGACGCTCTGCAGAAGACGGCCATCTCCGTCGTTGTTGCCGAACACCACGTGCACTGCACCGGCAAACTGTTCGCCGATCTGTCTGAGCATGAAAGGGGCACAAAGATCCCCGCAGTGCAGCAACACGGCGGCACCGGCGGCGTTTGCTGCTGCCAGAGCGCCGCGCAAAGTGGCCACCTGGTCGTGGCTGTCCGAAAAAATTGCTATCTTGGTCATTGTCTCCTCGCTTCGTGGCTCTCTTTGGCCCTATGCTATACTCCAGTCTATATGGTTGCACAACAAATGCCAAGCAGAGCGCAGCGCCTCTTCATCTGGGTTTGGGGGATCGTGGCCAGCCTTTGGCTGGCTGGCTGCGGTCAGATCATCACGCTCTCCCCGACGCCGACACCGCCGCCGACGCCGACGGTGGACATTGTCGTCGCAACCTTGCAGCCGACCTCGACCCCAGCCCCCTACACGCCGGAACCCACCCCCACTTCGACCGTCACGCCCACCCCGGTTGTCCATCTGATCCAGGCGGGTGAGACGTTGTTGTCGGTGGCCGTCCGCTACGACGTCAGCGTCTCTGCGCTGCAGGAAGCCAACGGAATTCTGGACCCGCGTCTGCTCCAGCTCGGGCAAGAGTTGATCATCCCCCGCCAGGAAGAATTGGGGGCTGCGCAGGCAACGACCCTGACCCCGACCCCCACCCCGCTCTCAATTTCGATCGAAAATGTCAATTTCAACGAGACGACGATCGGCGGGCTCTCGGTGTTGGGGGAAGTCTGGAACAACACCGGCCAGCCGTTGGAACAGGTGCGGGTAGGGGTGACCTTGATCGACGACAATGGGCAGGACGTCGCCCGGGCAGAAGGGCCTGTTGCGCTGGATCTGGTCGACGCCGACGAAAGAGCCCCTTTTGCTGTGCTTTTCGGAGAACAGCCGGGCAAATTTGCGCGTTATCAGCTGTACGCACTGCGTGCAGTGCCTGCCTATGTCGGCAGTTACTACCGCGATCTGGAGGTGACCGAGCTTGACTTTCTCAGCGAAGGCTATGCGTCGATCACAGTCACAGGCCGGGTCAGGAACATCGGCCCCGAGGAGGCGGTCCAGGTAGGGGTCGTGTTGACCGCCTACGACGCGCTGGGGCGGGTGGTCGCTACCCGCAAAGTTGAGCCCGACCACAACGTCGTTCCGCGCGGCGGGGAATCCAGTTTTGTAGCGGCCCTGGCACCCGCAGGAGGACCTGTCACCCGGGTGGTGGCTGCTGCCCAGGGCCGTCGAATTTCTGCGGCCAGCCCCTGAGCGCACCCAGTCTCTGGGGTGCGATTGCACCTGTATCCAGTTCTGATACAATATCTGACAGCCAACAGCGTGCACTGGCCGCCATTTTGGACGCTTTGTCCAGCCAGGGCGCCGGCTGTTGCACCAAACAACCAGACCCATGGAGAAGTATCCGATGAAACTGCGCATCCAACTGTTTGTATCCCTCCTGGCCATCCTGTTGGCCGCCTGCACCGTGCCGGCAGCGGCGCCTGTCGGCGACCCGCCTGCTGCGAGCGAGCCCGCAGCCGATCTGCTGGCCCAGATCCGAGAACGGGGCAAGCTCATCATCTCGACCGACCCGGCCTATCCTCCCCAGTCAGAGCTGGTGGCCAACGTCGAGCCTCCTGCAGAGACCCGCTGTACCGGCGACGAGCGGCCGGCCAACCAGTTCACTGGCTTCGACATTGACACGGCCACCGAAATTGCCCGCCAACTGGGCGTCGAAGCCTGCTTTGTAACACCCGACTGGACGCTGATCACGGCAGGCGGCTGGGCAGGTCGCTGGGATTTGAGCGTAGGCTCGATGACCATCACCCCTGAACGGATGCAGAACCTTTCGTTTACCCAGCCCTACTACACCACCCCGGCAGCCTTCTTTGTCCACCAGGACAACAGCACCTTTGCCCAGCCGGCAGACCTGGCCGGCGCCACCATCGGCGTCTGTGCCGGCTGCACCTACGAGGCCTACCTGGACGGCTCGCTGGCGATCCCTGGGGAAACGATCGACTTTGTCGTCGCCAACGCTGCGGTGAGCGGCTATGAGACCGATGTGCCAGCGCTGGAAGATCTGGCCCTGGGCGATGGGGTACGGCTGGCGGCTGTGCTGACTGCGCTGCCGACTGGGCTGGGCTATATCGCCGACGGCGGCCCGCTCAAGCAACTCGGTGAGCCGGTCTACTTCGAGTATCTGGCCGCTGCCATCGACAAATCAGCGCCCCAGGACACTGCCACGCTGCGCGCTGCGGTGACAGAGGCCATCCAGACCCTGCACGCAGAGGGGACGCTCGCAAAGTTGTCGGAAAAGTACTATGGAACCGACCTGACCGGAGCGGCGGCGACGTTCGACCTGTCCCAGCTCGACCACTAGCCAGCGCACCCGTGCAAGGTGGTGGAGGACAAACCACCTTGCACGGGTGCTCAGAGCCCACCCATCTCCAGAGAGAACCGTGCAGCAATGGCAACTTTTCCGAGACCATCCGAAGACCCCGCCTCCTACGACCTGACAGACCCTGCCGACCAGAACGCATTTGCAGCCCTTTTACAGAAACGTGCCCGCCGCCATCGCCGCCTGCAGCAGTTGCGCATCGGGCTGGTGTGGGTTGCTTTGTTTGTCATTCTCGCCATCGCCTTCTCTTTTTTGCAGCTCGATCTCGGCTACATCGGCGACAACGCCAGCTTTATTTTGCTGGGGCTCGGCGTCACCCTGGGGGTCTCACTGCTGTCAATTGCCCTGGCAACCCTGATCGCCCTTCTGGGGGCGCTGGGGCGTCTCTCTCCCCACCCGGTGCTGCACGGGCTCTCCGGTTTCTACGTCTCACTCTTTCGCGGCACGCCACTGCTGGTTCAGATTTTTATCATCTATCTGGGGCTGCCGCAGATCGGACAACGGATCTCAGAGCTGGGCTATCCCTGGCTGGGAACGCTGCTGATTCTGACTGCCCTTCAGTCCGGTGTCATGGCGCTCAGCCTCAACTATGGGGCCTACATGACCGAAATTTTTCGTGCAGGGATCCAGTCGGTCCAGCCCGGCCAACGGCAGGCAGCCTCTGCGCTGGGCATGAGCTCCCTGCAGACGCTGCGGCTGGTTGTGCTCCCCCAGGCAATCAAATTGATCGTGCCAGCCATTGGCAACCAGTTTATTGCCATGCAGAAAGACTCCTCGCTCGTCTCTGTCATGGGTGTCTGGGAAATCACCTACCGCGCCAACCGCTTTGCACGCAAAGACAGCAAATATATGGAGATGTTCCTCCTGGCAGCGGTCATTTATTGGGTGCTCACGATCGTCTCCGAATGGCTGTTGGAACAGCTTGAAAAAAAGCTGGCGGAGTCAGATGGGCGCTGAACAGGCATACAAAACTTTGACCTTTGTTCCGAAACCTGCTATAACCGATTCACCTATTTTTCCATTGTAGCGCTGACAGTGAAAGCAAAAGTGCCCTATGAAGACCACAAAAGCCAAACTGGCTGCCAAAGAACGGACAAAATTGTTGGAGGACCTCGCCCAGGTCAACACAGAGCTGGCCAACCTGCGCGACCTGATGCAGGCCGAGGTCGATGTGGAACCAGATGAGGGGGACAGCGAGATCTTCGAACGCGAAAAAAATGCAGCCCTGATCGCTGTCCTCGAACGGCGCCAGATCGACATCGAGGCTGCGCTCAAATCGATGGAAAAAGGCGAGTATGGGGTTTGCACGCGCTGCAGCAACCCGATCGAGCCAGAACGGCTGGAGATCAAGCCAGACGCCACCCTCTGCGTCAACTGCCAGCG
>CAIOHJ010000086.1 GCA_903858085.1 uncultured Chloroflexota bacterium | reverse complement strand
CCCCGGCCTGCGGCTGACCCTGGGGCTGGGCACTGTGATCGTCTCCCACATCGCCTTCAGCATCCCCTTTGTGACCTTGGTGGTGCGCGCCCGGTTGCATGGCTTTGACAGCCGGCTGGAAGAAGCCGCAATGGATCTGGGCGCCTCTCCCCTCACCACCTTCCTGCGGATTACCCTGCCCTTGATCGCCCCCGGTGTGCTGGCCGGGGCGATGTTGGCGTTCACCTTGTCGTTGGACGATTTCATCATCACCTTTTTTACAACAGGGCCCGGGGCCACCACGTTGCCGATCTACGTCTACGGCCTGCTGCGCCGGGTCGTGACACCGGAATTCAACGCGCTCTCCACCCTCTGGATTCTGGTGGTGCTGACCGTCGTCGGGCTTTCACAATGGTTCCAACAGCGCGAGTAAACCATGGAGAGGAAAGAATGGTTAAAAAACAGCTTTGGCAGGTAGGGATCGTGGCATTGGTCTGGTTGCTGGCAGCCTGCGGCGGAGACAACGCGTCCAGCGCCGACCTCGCCGGTTCGGAGTGCCCAGCACCGAACCCACGTCTGGAAGTGAGCTCCACCGAGCTCAATCTGTTTGTCTGGACCGAATACATCCCACAACGAACGGTCGATTGTTTTGAAGAAGTCTACGGGATCCGGGTCAACCGAGAAGAGTATTCCAGCAGCGAGGAGCTGTATGCCAAGCTCTCTGTGAGCAGCGCCAGCTACGATCTGGTGCAGCCGACCGACTACATGGTGGCTCTGATGATCCGGCAGGGGCTGTTGCAGGAACTGGACCAAAGCCGGCTGCCAGTCCTGAAGAATTTTGACCCCAACTACCTGGATCTCCCCTTTGATCCAGCCAATCGCTACACCATTCCCTACCAGGCTGGCAGCGATGGGATTGTCGTCAACACGGCCGCTGTAGAAAACCTGCCCCAGTCATACGCCGACCTGTGGAAGCCAGAATATGCCGGCCGTCTGGTGCTGCTCGACGATTCTCGCGCCATCATCGGAGCCACCTTGCTGGCGCTGGGCTACAACGTCTATACACAGGACCCAGCCCAGCTGGCCGAGGCCAAGACCAAACTGGCAGAACTGGCCCAGGGCGTCAAGCTCTTTGACAGCGACAGCCCCAAAAGCGCGCTGATGGCCGGCGACGTCGATCTGGGGATCGTGTGGACTGGAGAGGCGCTCCTTGCCCAGCGCGAGGTGCCTTCGATCGAATATATCTACCCCTCGGAAGGTGTGATCCTCTGGCAGGACAACTACGCCATCCCAGCAGAAGCCCCTCATCTGGATGCAGCCTACGCCTGGCTGAACTATTCGTTGCAAGGAGATCTCTTCTGGCAGATGTTTGAGGAGTTCCCCTACACCAACCCCAACCTGGCCGCCTTGGAGTATGCGCGCCAGAACCACCCAGAGCTCTACACGAGCTATATCGAATCCCCGATCACCAACACTCCTCCTGATGTGCTGAAGAAGGGGCACTATCTCCAAGATGTGGGGGAAGCTGCGCTGATCTACGATCGGATCTGGACCGAGATCAAGGGGGAATGAGCCAGTGGCTGGCCAGGACCGGCCAGCTGTTGTGCTGGCGGTCCTGGCCAGATTGGGCGTTGCCTGTTCCGCACAACAGGGCTACGCCCGATTTCCTCTCCGGACGACGTAAACTACGACGGCGTAAACTGCGACGGCGTAAACTGCGACGGCGTAAAAACGCGCGGCCTTACAGCCCGCTGGTGGCTGCGCTGCTGGCGACCACGAGCAAGCCGACAACCCCGATGATGCCCAGGATCAACATCGTATAAAAGAGGCCCGTGTAGTTGTTCTGATCGCTTGAGTTG
>CAIOHJ010000085.1 GCA_903858085.1 uncultured Chloroflexota bacterium | reverse complement strand
TGCCCAGATTCCGCTCACCCGCACCGGGATCTGCACGGTGCGTTCCCCGGCACTGCCCTCCACCACCCGAAAGGTCATGAAGGTCTCTCCAACCTGGATCCCCAGCAGCGCAGCCAACGCTTCCGTAACCGCAACGTCAAAGGCTTCTGACGGGTCTGCCGAAGCCGGAGCGGGCATCCCCCCTTCCAACCAGGTCACATGCTCTTCAAATCCATCCAGCGCGCTGAAACTGACCCAGGCCAGCGGCTCCTGGGCGCTGGCATAGCTCTGGCTCGTCCCCTCTGGGAAAAACCGAAAATTGTCAGTTTTGACATAGCGCACCGTGCGCTGCACCGGCAACCCCAACTGCTGGACAGCCGCCCCCGAAAGATAGTCGTCCACCGACTCGATCTCGGCCCAATCTTTGACCCCATAGATCGAACCGATGTTGCGAAACAGAAAGGTGAAGGCGTGCTGGTCTCCTTTGACCCCCTGCCCCGCCTTGGCCAGCTCCTCTTGCAGCACGCGATAGTAGACTGCGTCGGCGTAGAGCGGAATGCTCATGATCAAGGTAATGGCCGCTACCAGCCCCAGCAGGGTGGCGGCAGCCAGCCAGCGCTGCGCTGCGATCCGCCGGAGTGCAATCCACAAAGTCGACCAGCTTCGCAGTAAAAAGTTCATGGTCCGACAATGACCTGGCCTTCTTCGATCCCTTCCAGAACTTCCACCCGGTCAGCCGCCTCTACGCCGATGCGCACGTCGACCCGCCGTTGGACATCGCCCTCCTGGACAACCGCAAAGAGGCGCCCGCTGAAATTGCGGATCGCCTGCGGCGGCAGCCAGAGGACCGCTTGCGCACGCTCGACCTCCGCAGTCACCCGAACCAGGTCGCCGAGCGCGTAGCTGTCGTCCTGGGCTGGCTGCTCGATCGCGATGCGCGTGCTTTTGTCCTTCTCCTCGATCGTCTGACCGCTGCCACCGCTGCCAAACGGATAGGGCAGGCGCCGGATCGTGCCGTTCAAGGACTGGCCTGGCCGCGACGAGAGCACAAAGGTGACCGGCATCCCCTCCACCAGTTCCTGCAGCTGGTTGCTGAGCAGATCTGCGCTGATCTCCAGGACGCTGGCGTCGGCCACCGAGGCGACCGGCTGGTAGCCGTTGACCGCCTGCCCTGGGGTCAGCGACAGCGAGAGCAAAATCCCGTCGAACGGAGCGATGATCTGCGCCTCGGCAATCTCCTGGCGCAATTTCTCGACCGCATAGCGGGCACGGGTCCGGTCGTTTTCGAGCAATGGACTGACGCCGCTGCCCAGCCGCTCGACCGCAATCTGGGCCAGCTCGACATCTTTTTGATAGACAGCCACCTGGGCGCGCGCCAGGTTGGGGTCACGCTCGGCCCCTTCCAGCAAAATCTGCGCCCGCTCCAATCGGGCCTGCGCCTCACGCCGGTCAAACTCGAGGGCGCGCAGGGCTTCGTCCAACGTCACCTGGGCACGCTCCAGCTCCAGCTCAGCCGCTGCCAGCTCCCGTTCGAGCGCGTCGATCTCGAACTCGGCGATCACCTCCCCCTCGCTGACAGACTCGTTGCGCTTGAAAAAGACCGAACGCACCCGGCCATCGGTCTGAAAAAAGAGCTCGGTCTCCCGCTCGGGTGAGATCCGCCCGGAAAAGGTCGTTGTGCGGACGACATCCCCGCGGCCAACCTGGTAGGTCGGCTTGAGCGCGATCTGCGCCGTAGGAATCGGCGTCGGGGTCGGCTCGGCGGCACTCTGTTCGGTGCGCGTCGCAGGCATCAACGCACAGCCAGCCAACAGCGCCGCCGCGGTCACTGCCACCGCAGCTTGTAAAAAAAACAAATTTCGCACAGGCAATCCTTTGCCAGAGCAAGGGAGCGGCTTTCTGTCTGGATCGAAAGGCTGGATCGACAAAACAGCGAGCCGGACCGGCGGATAAAAAGGGCTTGTTTTTGACCCAAAACCAGGCCCAGGGAGGTCGCACGCCGCAAGAGAGCAGCGTCGCCCATTGCGGTCAGTAGGCTGACCGCGCCTCGTAGGCCACAATCTCAGCCTCTTTCGAGCTGATGTACCCCAGATCGTCCAGCCCCTCCAAAAGGCAGATTTTGCGGAAGGGGTCGATCGCAAAGCTGTGCTGCTGGCCGTCCGGCAAGGTGACCGTCTGGCTGCGCAGATCGACCTGAATCGTGGTGGCAGGCTCTTCTTCGACCAGATCCCACAACATGGCGACGACCTCTTCCGCCAAAGTGACCGGCAACAGGCCATTTTTCAAGCTGTTGTTGTAAAAAATATCGGCGAAGCCCGGCGAAATGACACAGCGAAAACCGTAGTCGGTCAGAGCCCAGACAGCATGTTCGCGGCTGGAGCCGCTGCCAAAATTACGCCCTGCGATCAAAATCCGAGCGCCCTGATACTCCGGCTGGTTGAGCACAAAATCGGCCTTGGGCGTGCCGTCCGGGTGGTAGCGAATCCAAGAGAAGAGCCCTGCGCCCATCCCATCTTTGGTCACAGCGGTCAGGTACCGGGCTGGAATAATCTGGTCGGTGTCCACATTTTCCATGCGCAGCGGCACGGCGGCAGCAGACAAAGCGGTAAAGGGTTGCATCACAGTCGTTCCTCGATCCTGGCAGTTTGTTCAGCAGTTTGTTCGGCAGCTTGTTCAGCGGAGCATTTCACGCACATCGACCACCCGGCCGTTGACCGCAGCCGCTGCAGCCATGATCGGGCTCATCAACAAGCTGCGAGCGCCTGGTCCCTGGCGCCCTTGGAAATTGCGGTTGCTGGTGCTGGCCACGTACTTGCCGGCACCCGCTTTGTCGTCGTTCATGGCCAGACACATGCTGCAGCCAGCGCCGCGCCATTCAAACCCAGCCTCCTGGAAGATGCGGTCCAGCCCTTCGGCCTCGGCCTGCCCCTTCACCGCCTTGGAACCCGGCACGACGATCGCTTCGATGTGGCTCGCCACACGTCGTCCCTGGACAATGCTGGCCGCCTCGCGCAAGTCCTCGATGCGGCCGTTGGTGCACGAGCCAATAAAGACAATATCGACCGGCTGGCCTTCCATCGCCTGGCCCGGTTTCAACCCCATGTACTCCACGGCGCTGAGCAGACTGCGTCGCTCGGCTGGGTCTGCCAGCTCTTCGGGGAGCGGGATGCGCCCGGTCACCGGCACCCCCTGCCCGGGGTTGGTGCCATAGGTCACCATCGGCTGCAGCTGGCTCGCATCCAGGCGGAGCTCACGGTCAAAGTGGGCATCCTCGTCGCTGCCCAGCGTCTTCCAGAAGGCGACGGCCCGCTCCCAGGCTTCCCCCTGGGGCGCGTAGGGGCGTCCTTTCACAAACGCAAAGGTCGTCTCGTCCGGCGCAATCATGCCGGCCCGGGCCCCCCCTTCGATGCTCATGTTGCAGATCGTCATGCGGTTGGCCATGCTCAGGGTGCGGATCGCGCTGCCACGGTATTCAAAGACATAGCCCGCCCCGCCGCCCGCCCCATTCTTGGCGATAATGGCCAGAATGATGTCCTTGGCGGTGACGCCTGTGCCCAGTTCGCCGTCGACCGTGATCGCCATGGTCCGGGGCTTTTTTTGCAGCAGACACTGGGTCGCCAGCACATGGCCAACCTCGCTCGTGCCGATCCCAAAGGCCAGGGCGCCGAAGGCCCCATGGGTGCTGGTGTGGCTGTCGCCACAGACGATCGTCATGCCAGGGTGCGTCACCCCCATCTCAGGACCGACCACATGGACGATCCCCTGGATCGGGCCGTTGATGTCCCACAGGGTCACCCCAAACGCTTCGCAGTTTTCCCGCAGCGTGCGCACCTGCGTCGCCGCATCTGCCGGCCACAGAGCGATGTCCAGCCCGCGCGTGGGGATGGCATGGTCCATCGTTGCAAAGGTCTTGTCGGGCCGACGCACCGTGAGCCCTTGCTCGCGCAGCATCCCAAAGGCCTGCGGCGAGGTCACTTCGTGGATCAGATGCGCGTCGATGTAGAGCACAGCCGGAGCGCCCTCGTCCTGTGCCACGACATGGGCGTCCCAGACTTTTTCAAAAAGTGTCTTTCCCACAGACTCCTCCATCCACTCAAACCGGATTTTACAGCTTCAAAGCAGCAAGCCAACCTTGGTGTGAATACAGTCTTTCTGCCGCCATTCCAGAAGGAGAGACTTGGAGCCCGCAGAAGCCGATTCATCCAGGAAGTGTACCACAAAACCGTTGTGCAGCCGAATTGCAAGACAACCTGGACCTTTTTTGGGGGGTTGACAAAGAACAGAGAAGCTGCTAAGACAGCACAAACTTGTCAAGCC
>CAIOHJ010000084.1 GCA_903858085.1 uncultured Chloroflexota bacterium | reverse complement strand
TCTCCAAGCTCAGCCAGGATCGTCACAGGGCTGTCGTGGGGCAGTGTGGAGAGGATGGGGGAGGGGATGGCCGGCTGGGCGCGCAGGTTGAGCCCATCGGGTGCATTGACGCTGCCGTGTCCGAGGGGGAGGGTGCTCAGCTGGTCGAGCAGCAGGGTTCGGGCCTGGGCCAGCGCAGGGGCAGACAGGCCGGGCAACGCTTCGAGCGGCGGGCCGCCGTAGCGGGCCTGGCGGTCGGCGGTCAGCTGCTCCAGCGTCAGGCCTGCCTGTTCGAAGAGGCTCCACTCTGGCTGGTTCAGTGCCTGGGCAGCGTCGTGCAGCGCGTTGATCAGCTGCTGGTTGGTGTAGATAAGGGGCACCTCTGCCAGCAGGGGGCTGGCGGCGGCCAGCTCTGCTGGCTGGGCAGAGACCTTGTCAGGCCGGTCGGCGGCCAATTTTTTCTTGTGGCGCGAGGAGGGGGCATCGCCCTTGTTTTTTGCGGCCATCAGAGTGCTCCTGGTGTGCGCTGCACAGCGCATCCCATTGCCCTCTACTCCAGCGGTGTGACGCCGTACTCTGTGCGCAGCGTCTGCAGCGGCCAGCGCCGGAAGAGGTGGGCTTTGGCCGGGGTGGCGGCCTGTTGTTCCCAGAAAAGCGCTTTCTGGCGTCCGATCGCGTTGGCTTCCAGAAAGTCATTGGTGCCAATCATGGTCGTTTCGAGATAGTCCCATCGGTTGCTGTTGGGGGTGCTTTCCCAGCCGACAAAGGCGTGGCCGGGCACGAAGACGAGCGCCGGGTTGAGCGTGATGGCTTCCAGCAGGCTGGCAAAGAGGAGCGTGCCGTCGATGCAGTTGGCCTGTGCTTCCTGCAGCGTCTCGCGCGGCAGCCGAACCCGCTGTCCGCGCGCGCCTTGGTCCGGGTTGAACATGACCAGCGAATTGACGTAGGTGATGTTGGCGGTGTATTTGAGTGCGTCGAAGAGGGCGCGCACCTGCAAGGTGACGTCACTTTGGTAGCCAGCCAGCTGGCGGTCGGGGTGGCGGTCGGCGGCCTGGCGCAGAAAGTGCATCACCTCGCGCTGGTTGGGGGTGACGAACGCCCCAAAATAGCGGCTGAGGTCGACCCAACTGCCGTTGGTGGGGTCGTGTACGGCAAGCGGGGCCGCGTTGCGGGCGAGCAGCCAGACGGGCAGGGTTTCGTGGGTTTCGACCTTGCCGTCGTCGAGATCTTCTACCAGCACGGCGACGGTGGCCCGGGTCAGCTCCTGGACGGCCTGGGTGTGTTCAGGAAAGAGGGTTGGCAGCAAGGCCACGCTGCGCGTCGCCTCGGCGCGGCCGCGCGGGGCCAGCTCCAGGGTGGCTATCGCGTTGGCGCTGTAGCCTTCCAGAGTGGCCTGGATGCGCAGCCGGCGCTGGCGCCCTGGGGCAAAATTCTCGACGACAACCTCGACCAGCGGATCGCTTTGCGCGTCGAGCAGGTGGTAGATCCCGGTGGGGACATGGGCCATGCGCAGCCGGACCGTGGCTTTGAGCTGGGTGACTGCGCTGCTGCGGGTCACGCTGGCAGCGGACTCCGGGTAGACTGCAGCTTCTGCAGCGCTGTGGGGGGCTGGCTGGAGGGTGGCCAGCTCGTCTTCGACTGCGCCAGCCTCGGCCAGGGCCTGGGCCAGTGCAGTCGGGTCGGTGGCAGCAAGCACCATCTGCTGCAAGACCCGGGCGCGCAGCTGCAGATGGTAGATTTGTTGGCGCAGCGCAGGGGGAGGGGCTTCGGCGGGCATGGATTGGCTTCCTTACGCTGGAAATGGATAGATCTGCCCGATAAACTCTTTGTCCAGCGCCGAGAGTTCGCTGTTGCTCCAAGGGATTTCAAACCCTCCCAGCGTGAGCTCCCTGGGAACCGGGTAGAGCATGATCGAGTGTGGGTCAAAGCGGGTATAGGCGTCGGCTTTGGAGCGGGCGAGCACATTGGAGCGCGTGTAGGCCTCGTCCCAGCCGTTGGTCTGCCGGTAATAGTTGAGCACCTTGGCTTCGTCCCAGGGAATTTCGGCGGCAGGGGAAAGGTGTTCGTGTACCAGGCCGAGGGCATGGCCGAACTCGTGCAGCACGACCCGCCGGTACTCGACAAGCGGGGTTGTCGGCGTAAGCCAGCCCAGGTTCATGGTGGGCCGGCCGGCCAGCTGTGACAGGCTGCAGTCGGTCCCCATATAGGACCAGGAGCCCGAGTTTGGGTTGAAGGAGATGCGAATTTCTGCTTCTGGTCCGGCACCGAAGACAAACTGAACGTTGGCGTGCTGGCTCCACTCGGCCACGATCTCTTCGACGCGGTGCTGCACAGCGCGTTCGCCCGCCAGAAAGTGGACGCGCAATGTCATGCCGACCGGCCAGCGGCGCCGAGTTTCCATGGCGGCTGCAATTCGCTGCGGCTGCTCCTCCAAAAGCGCGTTGTCGCTGTTCAAATCGACTGCGTGTTGAAAAGCAAACTCGCGCAGACGGGCTTCAGGCATCACGACCGTACAAAGTCCTTTGAGCGCTTCCATGAGACTCTGTTTCCTTTCTTATCTTCCAAATGGAGTCCATTTCGCGTAGGCGCTGATGGGTGGTCTTTATACATAAAGCGTACCCCAGGTCGAGAGAAATGTCAAAGGGTTTTTGCATTTTTGCCAGCTTCAGGGGGGCGTGCTAGGATCCACAGACAATGTGCGACCAGGGAGAGGGTGTGAGCAGAGCGTTTGAGTTCGAGCTGCATGCGGTTGATGGGGGGGCACGGTGCAGCACCTTGTCGACGCCGCACGGCCCGGTCGAGATGCCAGCCTTTGCCCCGGTCGGCACCCAGGCCAATGTAAAGACTCTGGAACCGCGCGACCTCTGCGAGGCGGGTGCTTCTTTGATCCTGTCCAACACCTACCATCTTTATCTGCGGCCAGGCCATCAGCTGATCGAGCGGATGGGGGGGCTGCATCGTTTTATGGGGTGGGACGGGCCGATCCTGACCGATTCAGGGGGCTATCAGGTCTTCAGTCTGGCAGGCAGCCGCAAACTGGGCGACGACGGCGTGCTCTTTCGCAGTCACCTTGACGGTTCGCTCCACCACTTTACGCCGGAAAAGGTGATGGAGATCGAGCAGGCGCTCGGGCCTGACATTGCGATGGTACTGGACGAATGCCCGCCGCCGCTGGACCGCCTGTACAACGAAGAGGCTTTGGAGCGGACACACCGCTGGGCAGAGCGCTGTCGCCGCGCCCATCGACGGGCCGACCAGGCTTTGTTTGGCATTGTTCAGGGGGGAGTCTTTGCCGATTTGCGGCTGCGCAGTGTGGAATTTTTGCGCCAGCTGGAGTTTCCCGGCTATGCGATCGGGGGGTTGGCGGTCGGTGAGACCAAAGAGCAGATGTATGCGACGCTGGATGTGGTTGGGCCGGCGCTGCCAGCGGACAAACCGCGCTATCTGATGGGGGTGGGGGCGCCGGAGGACATTGTGGAGGCGGTTGCCCGTGGGGTGGATCTCTTCGACTGTGTGTTGCCGACGCGGGTGGCGCGCAACGGCCAGCTGCTGACACCCGACGGGCGCATGAACCTGCGCAACGCCCAGTATGCCGAAGATCCCCGGCCGGTTCAGGAGGCGTGTCGCTGTTACACCTGTCGCACCTTCAGCCGGGCCTATCTGCGCCATCTGTACAAGGCAGGCGAGATCAGTGCGCTCCGTCTGGGCACGATCCACAATGTGCACTTCATGTTGGAGCTGATGCGGCAGATTCGGGCTGCGATCCGTGCAGGGGGCTTTGCCTCGTTCCGCCAGAGTTTTCTGGAGCGTTATCAAATGACCAACCAGGCCGTGCGCCATGCACAGCGTGCGCTGCGGCAGTCAAAGCGAGCACAAAAATGAGCGAGTCGATCGATCTGATTCAGGCAATGATTTTGGGGTTTGTGCAAGGGGCGACCGAGTTTGTTCCGGTCAGCAGCAGCGGCCATCTGGTCTTGGTGCCTTGGCTGTTGGGGTGGCCGGCGCCGTCGTTGTTGTTCGACACGCTGCTGCACTGGGGAACGTTGGTGGCGGTTCTGATTGTATTCTGGCGGGAGTTTTTGGCGATGGCGAGCGCCTGGGTGCAAAGTATTGTCCGGCGGTCGTTGGCCGACCCCGATGCGCGCACCGCCTGGTTTATCGTGGTGGGCACGGTGCCGGCGGTGGCGGCCGGGCTGTTCTTGGATGACCTGCTCGAATCATTTTTTCTCAACCCGCTGGCGGTGGGCTGCTTTTTGTTGGTGACGGCCTTGCTGCTCTGGTTGAGCGAGCAATTGGTGCTGCGGTCGGGGGGAGGGCGTGCGTTGGCCCAGATGCAGTGGCTGGACGCCGCAGCAATCGGGGTGGCCCAGGCGCTGGCGCTGTTGCCAGGTGTCAGTCGCAGTGGAAGCACGATTGCGGCCGGGCTGGCGCGTGGGATCCGGCGTGACCAGGCCGCGCGTTTCAGCTTTTTGCTGGGCACCCCGGCCATTCTAGGGGCTGGGGTGTTGCAGCTGGTCAAGGTGTCGGGCGAGGATGCCAGCGCGCTGACCCAACAGGCAGCTCCGATCCTGGTTGGGTTTGTGGTGGCGGCCGTGACTGGGGTGGTTGCGATCCGCGTGTTGTTGAGCTATCTGCGCAACCACACGCTGTATGTATTCAGCGGCTATTGTCTGGTCGTGGGGGCAGCGACAATTGTCTGGTATCTGGTGCGTTGAGCGCGCAGCGCTCTGTTGGCTGCTGCTGCTGCTGGCTGGCTGTGGGGCGGCGGCGACACCGGAGCCCACCACCCTTACTGTGCTGGGCTCCACTTCGATGTTGCCCGTGCTGCAGCAGTTGGCGAGCGAGTACAGCCGACAACACCCCAACGTGGTGTTTGACCTGCGCGGTGGGGGCAGCACCCTGGCCGAGGAGGCTGTGCGGGCGGGCCAGCCTCTGCTGGCGGCAAGCACCCGTTTTCCTCCCGATGTAGAAGCGGGCGAGCTGGTGCCAGCCGGGGAGGAACGGTTGGTGCGCACGCCGATCGGGCTGGATGGGCTGGCTGTGATTGTCCATGCCAGCAACCCGGTCAAGGCGCTGTCGCTGGTGCAGCTGCGCGATCTGTACAGCGGTCGGGTGCTCAACTGGCAGGCTTTGGGGGGCGATGCGGGCGATGTGGTGCTGGTCAGCCGTGAGGATGGCAGCGGGGCACGTTTCCTGTTCGAGGAACGGGTGATGGGGGAGGAGCGGGTCTCGTTGACAGCGGTTGTGATGCCGAGCAGTGAGGCAGTCGTCACCTATGTCTCCCGCAACCCGGCTGCGGTCGCCTATGTTTCGCGCTCGTATGTGCGGGAACAGCTCGAAGACCCAGCCGGGCAGCCGGGTGAACCGTCGCTTTTTGCTGTCAAAGTGCTCTCTTTGGAAGGGCGGCTGCCCACGGTCGAGAGCCTTGCAAAACAGCAGTACGCCTTGATCCAGCCTCTCTATCTGATCACGGCGGGCCCCCCTGCTGCCCGCGAACGTCTGTTCATCGACTTTGTGCTCAGCCCAGCGGGTCAGCAGATTGTGGCCCAGTACCACGCCCCGATCCGCTGACCCGCTGCAGCGGGAAGGGCTGTCGGGCAGGGAGCCTGTGTGTGCGTGCCCTCTCTAAATTCATCCGCCCCGATGGGGCGGGTCGTGCATCCCGATGGGGCGGGTCGTGCGTCCCGATGGGGCGGGTCGTGCGTCCCGATGGGGCGGGTCGTGCGTCCCGCAGGGGCGGGTCGTGCGTCCCGTAGGGGCGGGTCGTGCGTCCCGCAGGGGCGGTTGACCTTCGCTCAGGATCGGTTTCAGGGCAGGGAGTCCTGGCGGAAGATCTGTACCTGGACCGTGGCTGGCGCTGAGGATTCGGTCTTTGCCCCTGCTGCTGCTTCTCCTTCCAGCCAGAACCGATGGGAGCCGAGCTGCAGCGTCCACCTGCTTTTCAGCCGGTTGGCCTGGTGGGCAACGGCTATGGGGGTGCCGTCCACGACCAGGCGGAGCGTGGCCCAGCGTTGGCCATCGGCCACGATGCCTTCGATGGCCAGCTGCTGGCTGCTGGCGGGCAGGCCAGGGTGGAGCTGGAAGGTTGCAAATGTGTCGGGCTGGACCAGGGTGAGCCGCGGCCCTGTGGGGGGATTTTCCGGGTTGGGGGCAGAGAGGCGTTGGGCAAGCGCGCTGGCCACGGCTGGCGGTGCGATGGCGACCCCTTGAGCAGCCATCCAGTCATGGTATTCGGGGGGCAGCAGCCAGTAGACCTTGTCGACACGTTGGCGGGCTGGGGTGCTGGCATCGGCGGGCAGCCCGGTAGAGCGGTCCAGGGCAATCTGTTGAAACTGTCTGTCGGTTTGAGTGGGCTCTGTCCCTTCGAGAAACAGCTCCTGGCGCAGGCGTGGGCAGGCGGGGCTGGGCAGCAGGCCGCTCGGCGCGCAGAGAGTCACCTCGACCAGCCCGGGTGGGCGCGTGAAGTGAGCGGGGGGGTGGCGGTGGGAGAGCCGCATCAGATCCTGCCAGAGGGGGCCGGCGCCGTCGACCCCGCTGACATTTTGCATCGGTGTATTGTCGGCGTTGCCGATCCACACCCCGACGATGCGCTGGGTCGAGTAGCCGACGGTCCAGTTGTCGCGCCAGTCGGTCGTGGTGCCGGTCTTGACGGCGGCTGGAAAGGGCAGATCGAGCACGGAGCTGCGTCCGAAAGCGGGGGTGCGGGCCAGATCGTCGGCGAGGATATCGGTGATCAGGTAGGCGGCCTGGGGGGAGAGCACCTGCGGGGAAGTGGTGGGGGGGGCCAGATGGAAGAGCGTGGTGGCCTGGCTTGTGGCCGGGGCAGAGGATTCGACACGTTGCAGCGCACGTGGGGCGAGTGCGTAGCCGTCGTCGAAGATGCTGTAGGCGGCGGTCAGGTCGAGCAGGCGGACTTCGCCGCCGCCCAGGGTCAAGGCCAGCCCGTAGCGTTCGGTAAAGGTGGCAATGCCTGCCTGGGCGGCGAGCTGGCGGAGGGTTTCGACGCCGATCTGCTCCAGCACCTCGACCGCCGGCACGTTGTAGCTATTGGCGAGGGCTGTGCGCAGACTGACCGGCCCGTGGGCTTTGCGGTCGTAATTTTGGGGGCGATAGGGGGCCTGCGACCCGTCACTGTTCTGGACGGTGAAGGTTTTGGGCAGGTCAGGCAGGATGGTCGCTGCGGTCAGAGGGGGGGAGCCGCTGTTCCACTGCGGGTCGAGTGCGGCGGCGTAGGTGAAGGGTTTGATCGCGCTGCCGGGCTGGCGTCTGGCCAGCGCGGCGTTGACATTGCCGCTGGCGTTCGCTGCAAAATAGTCCGGGCTGCCGATCAGGGTCAGGATGTCGCCGCTCTGGCTGTCGAGGATGACGGCGGCAGCGCTGTCGACCTGTCGGCTGCGCGCAGCGGGGTCGGTGCAGGCGGTTTCGGCCTGGCAGGTGAGCTGGGCCAGCCGCCGCCGCAGCGCTGTCTCCGCCTGGCGTTGGAGGTCAAGGTCGAGGGTGGTGTAGACGCGCAGCCCGCCCGCCCGCACCCGTTCGAGCCCCAACTGCTGGACGAGCAGCTCCTGGACATACATGACAAAGTGGGGGGCCTCGATTGCAAACAGGCTGGAGCGATATTGAAGTGGCTGGCGGGCCGCTTCTTCGGCCTGGGCTGCGGTCAGCGCCCCATGTGATTGCATCAGCCGCAGCACCGTGAGCTGGCGTCCTTTGGCGGCCTCTGGGTCCAGCAGCGGGTTGTAGCCGGAGGGATATTGGACCAGCCCGGCCAGCAGCGCACACTCGGCCAGGCTGAGCTGGCTGGCAGGTTTGGCG
>CAIOHJ010000083.1 GCA_903858085.1 uncultured Chloroflexota bacterium | reverse complement strand
GGTCGGTGTCGGCAGCAGGGCCGTCAGGCTGACTGGGCTGACTTCTGGCGTCTCAGCGGGCTCTGCCGCGCTGACAGGGCTGTTGTTGGGTGTACCCGGCGCGGATGGGAGAGCCTCAGCAGGGAGAGCCTCAGCAGGGAGAGCCTCAGCAGGGAGCGCCTCAGCAGGGAGCGCCTCAGCAGGGAGAGCCTCAGCAGGGAGCGCCTCAGCAGGGGCAGCCTCAGCAGGGACAGCCTCAGCAGGGACAGCCTCAGCAGGGGCGAGCAGGTTTTCAGGGAGGGCGGCCGTAGGGGGGGGGCCGGCCGCTGTCTGCTGCCACCCGGCGATCTGGTTCTGGACAGCCGCCAGCCCGCCGGCCAGGAGCGCTCCATACTGGGTGATGCCCCACCAGAGCAGGGCCACCAACAAAAGCGCGCCGAAGGCAACGCCGATCGGCAGCAGGTTGATCGGTGTTGTCGACTCCAGCTGGGCATCATCTTCGTGAAGCGCGACATCTTTTGGACGGTAATCGACCTGCCGTTCTGGGGGCAGGGCTGAAGCTGCGCTTGTGTTGGCCAGCGCCACAGAGAGCGTCTCATCGGCCAGTGCACGACGGCGTTCGATCATTTCGGTTGGTTCGAGGCCCAGGTAGGTCGAGTAGTTGCGCAAAAAACCGCGGCCGACAACCTCCCCAGGCAGCAGGTTCCACTCGTCAGATTCGAGCGCGGCCAGGTACTTCTGCCGAATCCGGGTGGCTACCTCGGCTTCGGCCAGGGTCACCCCCATGGCCTCGCGGCGCTCACGCAGAATTGGCCCGATCTGCGGGCCAGTGACCTGGGCGTTTGAACGGCTCTGCCGTCCCCATTCGACTCTCATCGGTGTTTCTGAACTGGTTGTTTTTCTAAAATTGGCTGTATTGGCTGTCGGCATTTTTTGTATACAATCCACCGCCGCTACGTTTGGCCGAGCGGGCAAAGTTTGTCTTCCCTGGGCTGCTGGTACCCTCGTGCTGTGCCAGTACACCACTTTCTGTAAAGTCTAGCCTGCCCCCTTCCCTTTGTCAATTTTGCTGGAGGATACAGGTTTGCATCGCTCTTCAAAAAACGCAGGCAGACCGTCGATGGTTCCTCACGCCATCGCCCTGGGCCGTCGATTTGAGGCCTGACCAGTTGCCCTGTTGCAGGCTTGCCTGTGGTATACTGGCTCGTATGCAACAGCAGCCTTGGTTCGGGTCAGATTGGATCAAACTGTTTGTACCGGTCGGGCGCAACACGGGCGGTCCTCTCGCTCTTCGCCGGCCCGCGTCGGTTGTCACGCGGGCGTAACCCCACGTTTTGTTTCCAATCGTACATGTGCGGCAGAAAAAGCTGCTGCGATCCCCGGCCAAACGGCGCTACTTTCCTGAAGAATTCAGACGCGAGGAATTTGATGTCAGCAAACAGATACAACCCAGCCGAAATTGAGCCCAAATGGCAGCAGATCTGGGAAGAAGAGCGGCTGTATCAGAGCTCCGTGAACCCAGAGCAGCCCAAATGGTATGCGCTCACCATGCTCCCGTATCCGTCGGGGGATCTGCACACCGGCCACTGGTACGCCTATACCCCCAGCGACGCTGCTGCCCGTTTCCGGCGGATGAACGGCTACAATGTTTTTTTCCCGATCGGCTTCGACGCTTTTGGTCTGCCCGCCGAGAATGCTGCCATCAAACATGGTGCCCATCCAGCGCGCTGGACGTTTGCCAATATCGAACGAATGCGTGGCCAGCTGCGTCGCATGGGGGCGATGTGGGCGTGGGAACAGGAGGCGGTCAGCTGTGACCCCGAGTACTACAAATGGTCGCAGTGGTTCTTTCGCAAATTTTACGATGCTGGCCTGGCCTACCGAGAGTACGCTCCGGTGGATTTCTGTCCGACCTGCAACACGACGCTGGCGCGCGAACAGGTCTGGGGAGACGATCGTCACTGTGAACGTTGTGGGACTCCAGTCATCAAAAAAGATCTGGAACAGTGGAAATTTCGCATCACGCGGTACGCCGACGAGCTGCTCGACGGGCTCGCCCAGATTGAGTGGCCTGAGCGGGTCAAAACCATGCAGACCCACTGGATCGGGCGCAGTGCTGGGGCCGAGGTTCTCTTCCGCACCGAGAGTGGGGACGTGTTGGAGATCTTTACCACCCGCCCCGACACCCTGTGGGGAGCGACTTTCATGGTGGTGGCCCCCGAACACCCGCTGGTGGCGTCGATCACCTCTGCGGCGCAACAGGCTGCAGTCGCCGCCTACCAGGAACAGGCGGCACGCATGGACGAGATCCAGCGCGGGGCCGCCGACAAGGAGAAGAGCGGCGTCTTCACCGGCGGCTATGCGATCAACCCGGTCAACGGCGAACGGATTCCGATCTGGATCGCCGACTATGTCATGATGGGCTATGGCACAGGTGCCATCATGGCGGTGCCTGCCCACGATGCCCGTGACTTTGCCTTCGCCAGCCGCTATGGGCTGGAGATTCGTCGGGTGATCACCGGGCCCGACGGCGCCCGCGGTCCGCTCGAAGCTGCCTACGACGCCAAGGAGGAGGGCGAACTGATCCAGTCGGGCCCCTTCGACGGCACGCCGGTGCGTGGGGCGGTGGAACGGGTGATCGAGTGGTTGGAGGCCAACGAACTGGGGCGTGGCGCTGTCAACTACCGCCTGCGCGACTGGCTGATCAGCCGCCAACGCATGTGGGGGGCGCCGATCCCGATTCTTTACTGTCCAAGCTGTGGTGTGCTCCCTGTGCCGTACGCGGAGCTGCCCGTGCTGCTGCCCGACGACGCTGAATTCAAACCGACCGGCGAAAGCCCGCTCCGATCGCACGCCAGTTTTCGCAACGCAACCTGCCCTGAATGTGGCGGACCCGCCGAGCGAGAGACAGACACCATGGATACCTTCATGTGTTCGAGCTGGTACCAGTATGCCTATCTTTCGCCTTACTGGAAACGTGGGGAGCCGCTGCGCGCAGAAGATCATCCCTGGGACACAGCCGCCGGCGCCTACTGGCTGCCGGTCGACCAGTACACTGGTGGAATCGAACACGCCACCATGCACCTGCTCTATACCCGTTTTTTCACCAAGGCCCTGCGCGACCTGGGGGTGGTTGATTTCGACGAGCCGATGCTGCGCCTGTTCAACCAGGGAATGATCCTGGGGCCAGACGGAGAAAAGATGTCCAAAAGCCGCGGCAATGTCATCAACCCCGACGATGTGGTCGGACGCTACGGCGCAGATACTGTGCGCGGCTATCTGATGTTCATCGGCCCCTGGGACCAGGGTGGCCCCTGGGATCCCCAGGCGATCGAGGGGGTTCACCGTTTCTTGCAGCGGGTTTGGACGGTCGTGGTCGAAGATCCCCAGTTGCGCCAGCCACAGCTCGACGCGGCCCACAGGCCAGACCCCGCCCAGGAACGTGCCTTGGAACGCAAGCTGCATCAGACCATTCTCAAAGTGACCGACGATCTCCAACACTTTCGCTTCAACACCGCCATCGCTGCCCTGATGGAACTCAACAACGCTCTTTATAAAGTGCGCGAGAGTGCAGTCGCCAACAGCACAGCCTGGAACCAGACCCTGCGCAACCTGCTGCTCATGATGGCGCCGATTTTTCCGCACATCGCCGACGAACTCTGGCACCGTCAAGGCAATACCTCGAGCGTCCATCTGCAACGCTGGCCAGACGGAGACCCGGACAAGGCGCGCGAAGAGCAGATCACAGTTGTTGTGCAGATTGGCGGCAAGGTGCGCGATAAACTCCAGGTTGCACCTGGTACTGCCGCTGCCGAGCTCGAGCGGGCAGCTTTGCTGCTGCCCAATGTCGACAAATATCTGAACGGTCGCTCGCCGCAGAAGGTGATCGTCGTGCCCGACAAACTGGTCAACCTTCTCCTCTGACCCCGAACGGCCCGACGACCGCGCAGCCTTCGCAGGCACGGACCCGAGCCAAAAGCCTCCCCAAAACAGAGCGGCTGCCTCGCCACGAGGTAGCCGCTTTTTATAAAGTTTTAATAGTTCTTTAATCCTCTGTTCTGAATCTCATGGTACATTGGAGATAGCTTGCGAAAATAAACGTTTGGATGCTGCAATGGTTCCTCCCGACCGGCAATTGGCGTGGCAGGGTTGTGGATCCGCCCGGGGCTGGAAAGCTTGTAAACCCTGATCGAGGGCAACAATGGAAAAAGCGTCTACGCGGAATGGACTCCCCTTGGAGGACAAGAAAGGTAGCGGTGCACGATGCTTTATAAAAAACCATCGGTCCATCCAGGATCGGTCTGTGTGACTTTTGAACTGCCCTCTTGTGTCTGGGCAGATCGAATCTCCGTCAGCGGGAGCTTCAACCAGTGGGACGAGCGGGGGATCCCTTTGGTCCAGGGCCGCGATGGGGTCTGGCGGGCGACCGTCGATCTGGCTGCTGGCCAACGCTATGAATTTCGGTATTTGATCGATGGTCGCTGGCAGACGGACGACCATGCTGACGGGTTTACCGACAACCAGTACGGCAGCCACAACAGTGTGATCGATCTGGAAGAGAGCGGGCAGGCACTGTACCCCGCCCTGTATCCTACACTGTCTACACTGTACCCCAGCGTCCTGAGCTCCACAGCAGGGAGCCAGGATGAGCGCATCCAGATCGACCGGGCACGCCTTCGGCGTCGGGGGGCGGCCGCGTAAGCGCGGCGCCGAGCTCAGGCTGTCCAGGAACGCTTCGGGCGGTGTGTTTGACTTATCCCCGTTTTCGGATCGTGTACGTGACCCGGGCCTTGACCGTTGACTGGGCGGGAATCGGCTGGGTGATGGACAGCCCGGATGCGATCACGCTCTCTGCGCCGATGCGCACCCCAGGCTCGACGAAGATGCCGGTGCCAAATCGTACGCGATCCTCGATCTGTACCCGGCTGGAGGTGACCACACCCGGCCCGAAGCTGCAGTGGCTGCCCAGCACGGAGTGGTGTTCGATGCTGCAGTAGGCGCTGAGGAAATTGTTGTCGCCTACCGTGGCGCAGGCCCCGAAATGGCAGAAGGCCATGACGACGTTGCCCGTTCCCATCGTTATATTCATCCCAAGGACTGCGCTGGGGTGGATCACATTGGCAAAGGGGAGCTCCTGTGCCCGCCAGCTGTCGAAGAGCCGCTCGCGTACGGCAATGCTGGTGCTGACTGAGATCACGGCAGCGTCGATTTCACCGCTGGCCAGCATGGCCGTAGCCCGTCCGCTGTCAATCCCCCCCACCACTGGCACCCCGGCGAGCTGGCGGCCGTGCAGGGCCCTGTTGTCGTCCATGACGGCGACTGCACGCTGGCGGCACCCCTGGGCGAGCAGGTCCAAAATTTGGACCGCACCGTTGCCCCCGCCCAGGATCAACAGGCGTTGAATTCGGTTGACAGGATAGCGCTGGTCGACCAGGTCGGCGATGTCGACCGTCTCTGTTCTCTGCGTCGGCGGGATTTTTTGCTGTGCGAGGTAGGCCAGCACATCGGCTTCGCTGATGCGTTC
>CAIOHJ010000082.1 GCA_903858085.1 uncultured Chloroflexota bacterium | reverse complement strand
TGATCCCGGAACGTGAGCTGATGGCGCGTCTGGAGGTTGGACGCTCCTCGCTGCGCGAGGCCATCAAGACGCTCTGTGCGCTCGGCGTCCTCGAAGTCAAACGGGGGACAGGCACCTTCGTCGGCTATGGCGACACCTCCATGCTCACCAAACCGCTCTCCTGGGGCCTTTTTCTGAACCAGACAAGCACCCGCCAAGTGATTGAGGCACGCAGCGTCATTGAAGTGGCGTTGGCAGGCTGGGCAGCCGAGCGGGCCACAGAAGAAGAAAAAAATGAGATCGGGCGGCTGCTGGCAGAGTTGGAAAAACATCAAAACGATCGGATGCAGTATGTCGAGAGTGATCTCGCCTTTCATCTGAGCATTGCCCATGCGGCCCACAACGACATGCTGGCCAATGTCCTGGTGATGTTTCAGCAGGTATTGCGGGTGTGGATGGAAACCACCTACAAAGAATCCAAAGACACGACTGCCTCGATGGCACTGCACCAGGAGATCTATGCGGCGATTCTGGCTGGGGATGCGGCGGCGGCACGGGTAGCCATGGCCGACCACACCTCTGGGGGGCCGCTGCTGGCGGCGGCAGCCCGGTCGTACGCGCAGGGGCTGCCCCCTCTGCACATTCCGGGCCTGCAGCCGTAGAAAAAAGGGGTTGACAGGGGCTCCAATCCATGTTATTATCGCTTAAGTGGTCTGACATCATACCAAAAGCGCTGTCCAGCCCATCGTCTCTTTTTTATTCTCGACCCAAACCCAGAGGAGCCTGTTGTCATGGAGATTCGTCGCGTCATAACAATCGCCGAGGATGTTCTTGTCGAGGCGGGACGCCCCGCTGCAAAGCCTGTCCGCCGCGTGGTCGCAGCCGCTGTGATCAAAAACCCCGCCCCGCGCGAAGATTTTGGGCAGTCGCTCGAACGGTTTTCACGGCTGGGGTATGACTTGGGCGAACTCCTGGCCAAAGAAGCCATCCGCCCCTTGGGCGGGAGCGACAAGGTGGAAAGCTACGGAAAAGGCTGTATTGTCGGCGTAGACGGCGAACTTGAGCAGGCCGCCATTCTCATCCACAAAGAATTCGGCAGATCCGTACGCGAAGTGATCGGCGGCGGCAAGGCCGGAATTCCCTCCACCAAAAAAGTGGCCGGCCCCGGCGCGACCATCGACATCCCGCTCTCCTTCCGAGACAACGCTGGCCTGGCCACCCACTTCGACTGCATCGAACTTTACATTCCCGGTGCACCCAAAGCAGATGAAATTGTCGTGGCGTTGGCTCTGACCAACGGCGGCAGACCCCACCCGTGGTCAGGCTGGTAAATTCTGGTGCCCGGTCTGGCTCCTCACAGGCAGGGTGTCGGCAGTTTTTTGTACCATTTGGTCTGACGTCGTATCACAACCAGGTAGCCTGCTGTTGAACGGCTGCCCGCCATCTCGACCTGATGCCAGCAGAGCCCTTTCAGCGAGGCCTGCCCAGAACACAACAGCACTATGCTTACGATCGATTCTCACGTGCATATCTGGACCCGAGATCCTGCCTACACCTGGGCGGCTGACGCGTCGGCCATCCCCCCCCTCGCCGCAGATCCGGAAGGCTTGCTCGCCTTGATGGATCAGGAAGCCATCCACGCCACTGTGCTTGTCCAGTACATCGGCTATCTCTGGGACAACAGCTTCGTGGCCAGCGTCCTCAAGATGTACCCAGATCAATTTATGGGCGTCTGTCGAGTCAACCCGACCGACCCGACAGCCCCCGACCAGTTGAGCCTCTGGACCGAACTACATGGCTTTCACGGCGTGCGGATCAGCCCACACGCCGACGCACGTGGGGATTGGTTCCAGGGCCCCCTCATGCGCCCTCTGTTCCAGCGAGCAGCCGATCTCAAAGTCCCCATCCTGGTCTTGACCCAGCCGCAGCGTCTCCCCCGCCTGCTCCATCTCCTGGCAGAGGTGCCCGACGTCGATATCGTCGTCGACCACCTGGCCGACTGTGTTCTGCACGAGTTCACCCATCGCGAACTGCTGAGGGCCCTGGCTCGACATCCCCGTGTCTTTATGAAAACGGGCCATGTGTGGGCCAATTCCACCGCAGGGTATCCCTGGCGCGACCAATTTTCTCTGCTGCACTATATCTGTGAACACTTTGGGGCCAATCGCCTCATGTGGGGGAGTGACTGGCCTTTTTGCCTGCAACATGGCTCCTACGCCCAGTCCATCGCCTACTTACGCACCGAAGCCGATCTCTTTTCCACCGAGGATCTGAGCTGGATTTTGGGTGGAACCGCACAGCGTCTGTGGCCTTTTGTCGAGCCCACCCCACCGGCCGTCTCCCCACCGCCAGAGCTCTTCAGACAGGACAGCGACGCCAATTCGCTCTGACCCGGGCATCGTTCCCGTTCTTTTGTCTGCTTTGTGGATGTACCATTCTATCTTGAGGAGAAGGAGTCAAAAATGATTGCGAAGCAAGGTTTGTCCCGGCGTGATTTTCTACGCATCTCTTCGTTGACCGCAGCTGGCGGGCTTCTGGCTGCCTGTGTTGCCCCAACAGCCACCGCGCCCGCCGGAGAGCAGGCCAGCAGCCCCGCCCAAGAAGTGATCAGTGTTCGCACCACCATTTGGGGAGACATCAACGACAAACAGATCTGGGAAGGCATCGCCAACGACTTCAACGCATCACAAGGGGCGATCCAAGTGATCCCGGAGCAGTACGTCGAGCAGGAAGGGACCGGCAGCTACTACGACAAGATCAAGATAGGCGTCGCCGCCGGAACAGCGCCAGATGTCTGGTACATGCAGGGCTTTATCTGGGGGCCGTACGCCGACAACAATCTGATCACCCCGATCGACGACCTGATCGAGCGCGACGATTTTCGCACAGCATTCCCTGACATCGCCAATTACAAAGACAACTGTCAGTGGGGAGGCAAGACCTACCTGACCCCGGTCAACACCGGCGCCGTCATCATGTATTACAACAAAGATGTCTTCGATCTCTTTGGTGTGGCCTATCCCCAGGAAGGGTGGACCTACGAAGATTTCCAAGCGGCCACCATTGCCTTGAGCGGCGAAAAAGATGGCAAGCAGTATTTCGGCTTTGCCAACGCTGGTGGCTGGTCCGGCATCTATGCCCGCGCCTTGCACTGGATTCGCAAAGACGGTGTCCAAGAATGGGACACCATTGTCGAGCCCAAGAAGGCCCAGTTCGTCCAGGACGCGATCATCGACGCTCTGCAGTGGACCATCGTCGATGCAACCAACAATGGCTGGACACCCGCCCCGAGCGGGTTGGCAGGGGGCGGGCTCACCATCGCCTCTGGCCAGGTTGGGATGACCTACGAAGGCCCCTGGTATCTCCCCAACATGAGCGGGCCCAAGGCACAGAGCGAGGGGGGAGTCAATTTCGACGTCATCCACATGCCCTACGGCCAATCGGGGCGCGACGAAACTGTCGCCGAAATCGCCGGCTTCGCGCTCAACAGCGCCAGCAAACTCCACGACGCCGGCTGGGAGTGGATCAAGTTCAACACCACCGATGCTGCCCAGACACACGTCGCCAAAGGTGGGCGTATGTGCCATCTGCCCGAAAGCATCAACAACATTTGGGTGCCATTGGCCCAGGAGCAGTACAATTTTACCAATGGCCAGGCCTTTGCCAATGCCATGAATACAGGTCGCAATCCCATTATCGGCGGGGAAGGGGCTGATTTGTTCGCCATGATGCTGACCGGAACACCGCTGGGTGCAGCCTGGGATGGCATGATCAGCGGGCAGGTTTCGGCACGTGAAGCGCTGGAACTTGCCAACCCGCAATGCCAGGAGTTGCTGGACGCCTACTGGGCCAAAAAGAACGCTTAGTCACGCTGCCGCAACGGATCGACACGTTTGCGTCGGAGAAGGCATCAACATGCAGGGTCTCCGACGCAAACGTCTACATTGGTGCAACCAGCGAGGTTCCGGCTGGGTTCAACTCCAAAGGATGCTATGAAATCATCTCCAATGGTGCTGTCGCGCACACCCAGAGTCTCACGCCTCCAACTGTCCGAATGGCGTGACGGTTGGCTGTTTGCCTCTCCTTTTTTGGTTGGGTTTCTGCTTTGGTGGCTGGGCCCGATGCTCTATTCGCTCTACCTGGTCACCCAAGATTGGAACCTGCTCTCAGCCCCCCGTTTTGTCGGGCTCGCCAATCTCTTCAGCCTTCTGGAAGACGACCTGCTGGGCAAATCGCTGACCGTCACCGCCTACTACACCTTCGTCGGGGTGCCGCTGCAGCTGGCGTTCGCGTTGACCCTGGCCCTGGCCCTGCATGCGACGACACACCTGCGCACCTTCTTTCGCACGATATTTTTCTTGCCGGCAGTCGTGCCAGCCGTCGCCGCAGCGCTGGGGTGGATCCAGATCTTTCACCCGACCGGCGGATTGCTCAACTATTATCTGGGGCTGAACTATCGTTGGCTCCAGGATCCCAACCTGGCTGTTCCAGCTTTGATTGTGATGAGCCTCTGGGGCATCGGCACACAGCTGATCATCTGCCTGGCAGGGCTGCAAAACATTCCAGAAGAGCTCCAAGATGCCGCAAAAGTGGACGGCGCAGACACCTGGCAGCACTTTGTCTACATTACCCTGCCCCTTTTGTCCCCTGTCCTCTTCTTTTTGTTGATCATCGGCCTCATCAACAGCTTCCAGGTCTTCACCACGGCGCTCGTCATGACCAATGGGGGCCCCATGAATGCCACTCTTTTCACCGTGCTCTATCTTTACACCCTCGGTTTCAAATTTTTCCGCATGGGGTATGCAGCCACCGTCGCATGGGTTCTGTTCCTGATCATCATGCTCTTTACGCTCATCCAATTCCGCTTGTCCCGCAGCTGGGTCCACTATGAAGCCTCCGAGTGAAATGGGCACACCCATGTCAACCCACCCAACCTTCCCAAAAGAGTGGAGCGCTGCCCAGGCGACACGCCAGAGACGCACGCTGCTCCACACTCTTCGCCTTGCCGCCATTTATCTTTTTCTTGCCGCGCTGGCCCTGCTGTTTGTCGTGCCCCTGCTCTGGGTGCTCTCCAGCTCTCTCAAGTATCCGGCGCAGGTCTTTTCCATTCCAATCCAGTGGATACCGGATCCTATCCAGTGGCACAACTATCGAGATGTCTTTCAACTGGTCCCTTTTGCCCGCTATGCGATGAACAGCGTCCTCGTAGCCGTCAGTGCCACCACCGGTGCGGTGCTTTCCAGCTCGCTGGTCGCATTTTCGCTCTCCCGTCTCCGTTGGCCAGGCCGGGAGCTGATCTTTCTTGCCGTACTCGGCACCATGATGCTCCCCTCTGTGGTGACCCTGGTGCCCACCTTTGTCTTGATGAAAAATCTGGGTTGGCTGGACACCTATTTCCCGATGACGGTGCCCAGCTGGTTCGGGGTCAACGCCTTTTATATCTTCCTGATGCGCCAGTTCATGCTGGGAATTCCGATCGCTTTGGACGAAGCTGCGCGCATCGACGGGGCCAGCAATCTGCGAATTTACACACAGATTGTTCTCCCGCTCTCCAAATCGGTTGTGGCTGCGGTGGTCATCTTTGCCTTCCTGGAGCGGTACAACGATCTGCTGGGACCAGCCATGTACCTGACGACCTCCGACAAATTTACCCTCTCGATCGGGCTGCACTCCCTCTCCGGCACGTACGGCAATTATTGGCCCTATGTCATGGCGGCCAGCATTATGATGACGTTGCCCATTCTTGTCCTGTTTGTCCTCTTCCAGCGCCAGTTTGTGCAAGGAATTCAGATGACAGGGCTGACCGGACGGTAAAAGCGCTCGCCAACAGAAAGGAGTTTGGGGTGAAACTGCTTGTCACAGTACCATGGGATCCAGAACAGCTGCAGCAGGTGAAAGCGCAGTTCCCCCAGGTCATTTTTTGCAGCGCAACGACTGCCGCAGCAGTGCTCGCTGAAATTGTAGACGCCGAAGTCGTCTTCGGAGACTTTTCGCGCGAGGCGTTTCTCGCTGCAAAAGAGCTGCGCTGGGTGCAGTGCCATGGTGCAGGAGTCAACAAATTGGTTGCAATTCCCGAATTGCTGGCCAGCTCGGTCCAGATCACCAGCACCAAAGGGGCACACGCCCCCACCATTGCAGAACACTTTTTTGGATTGCTGATCAGCCTGGCCCGCCGGTTTCCACAACTCCAGGCAGCGCAACAGCAAAAAAGCTGGGTCCCCTGGACAGAATGGTCTGCCAAAATCGGGGCTCACCCGATTGCCCTGCAAGGGCGCACACTCGGCGTGATCGGCCTGGGCAAAATTGGCCGGGCAATTGCAGTGCGGGCGCAGGCCTTTGAGATGAAGGTGATCGCCGTCGATCTGCTGGAGATGGAAAAACCGAGCTATGTCGACCAGCTTGGACAGCTGGAGCATCTCTCCAGCCTGCTTCAGAGCTCCGATGTGGTCGTGGTCGCCGTGCCGGGCACCCCTGCAACAGCCCACCTGCTCGACGCCGACCGGCTTGGCGAGCTGCGCCGGGATGCCATTCTCATCGTTGTCTCGCGCGGCGGCATCGTCGACGAAACAGCGCTCTGCGCGTTGCTGCGGGATGGACACCTGGCTGGGGCCGCCCTGGATGTCACCGAACAAGAACCCCCGCCAGCCGACAGCCCGCTTTGGAACACCCCCAATCTGTTGCTGACCCCCCATATCGCCGGCAAATCGACCAACACAACCGCCGCGGCCACACAGATCTTTGCGGAGAATCTGGCCCGTTACCTCGCACAGCAGCCGCTGCAAAACCTCGTCGACAAACTATTGGGCTTTTAACCGTCAGAAAGGAACTGCCATGCGGGCCAATCGACTCCGCCAGCTGCTCGACAACGATCAACCCTCTTTAGGAACCAGGCTGCAGTCCCAGTGGCCGACCATGGTCGAGATCATCGGCCACACCAGACTGTTCGACTATGTCGAAATCGTCGCCGAATATGCCCCCTACACCCTCTTCTCGCTGGAAAATATGGGGCGCGCCATCGATCTGTTTGAACAGATGGCCGGAATGATCAAGATAGAACAAGAATCTCGCCAACACCTGGCTGTCCGGGCGTTGAGCGCTGGCATCCAGAACGTGCTCTTCAGCGACATCCGCACGCCCGCCGACGCCGAGGAATGTGTCCGGGCTGTGCGCGCCGAAACCCCCCAGACCGGCGGCCTCCACGGTGCCCGCCACGGCCGGGATGTCGGCGTGATGCTCGAAGCAGGCTCTGCCGCCTTCGTTCAGGCGCTGGAAGCCTCTGTCGTCGCTCTGATGATCGAAAAAAAGAGCGCGATCGAGAATCTCGATACGATCCTGGCCCTCAAAGGGGTGGATATGGTGCAGTTTGGACCCGCAGACTACGCGATGAGCATCGGGAAGCCCGGTGCAAAACGCGACCCAGAGGTGCTGGAGGCACAGCGCTTCATGATCGAACGGGCACTCCGGCTCGGCGTCCATCCGCGCGCCGAGATCAACCACCCCAACGAGGCCGAAGACTATCTGGCCCTCGGCGTCAAACATTTCTGCCTCGGCACCGATGTCACGACGATCTACAACTGGGCCAAAGAGAATGGAACACGCATGCGCGCGCTGTTTGACGCAGCCTGACCACTTCATCCCAGGCTGTCACTTTCTGCAGCCCTTCTGAACCCGACAGCGCAGGCCCTCTCGGCCTGACCTGCCTTGAAAAAACAGAATCGACAAGGAACCATCGATGGCTGATCTCAAAATTATGTGGCGAATCCCGGCAAATCCAACCGATGAGAGCCGGAGAACCCTTTTTATCGACCAGATCGCAGAAACCCTGGACTTTATTTCTGGACGGCTGGAAGGGGCGTTTCTCGACGATCACTTTTTCCCCTGGGCCGCGATCGACCACCCGGGCGGGCGGGAGTTTCTCTCCAATGCGGTAGACACCCTGGAGTGCTGGACGGCGATCACCTACTGGGCCGCCTCTTTCCCCAAGCTGGCGTTTGGAGCGCTGGTCCTCTGCCAGTCCTACCGCCACCCCGCCGTCGTCGCCAAAATGGGTGCGACCCTTCAGCTGTTGACCGGCGGACGCTTTGTCATGGGGCTCGGCGCAGGCTGGCGCGAAGACGAATACCAGGCCTACGGCTTTGACTTTCCAGCCGCCGGAGTCAGACTCACCCAGCTGGCCGAATCGATCGAAATTATCAAAGCCATGTGGGCTGGAGGAGCTGCATCCTATTCGGGCAGATACTACCAGATTCACAACGCGTACTGCGAACCTACCCCCCATCCGATGCCGCCCCTGTTGATCGGAGGCGGGGGCGAAAAGGTAACGCTGCGGATTGTGGCAAAACACGCCGACTGGTGGAACTACTGCGACACCCCCGAAGTCTTCGGCCAAAAGCTGGAAATTTTGCGCCAGCACTGTCTGGAGATCGGGCGCCCCTTCGATGAGATCGTCAAGACCTGGGATGGAATCCAAATTACGGTTGCCGAAAGCGACGCCGAAGCCCAACGGATCTTCGAAGCCTCCCCCTACCGGCGCCGCGGGCGCGTGGTGGGCACGCCAGATCGGGTGGCGGCCCGCCTGAAACAGTACATCGATCTCGGGGTGGACATCTTCTTCTTGCGCTTCGACGACTTCCCCGAACAACGAGGCATTCGCCTCTTTACCGAAGAGGTGCTGCCCCAATTGCAGATCGCCCATGCCAATGCCCGCCAGGGAGCCCACGTATGAATCGTCTGACAACGCTGGAGATCCCCTCTGGTGCGGTCGGGATTCAATGGTTTGGACAAAGCTGGTTTGCTTTCAAAGACGCGCAAGGGACCGTGCTGCAGGTCGACCCCTATGGCCCACGCACGCGGCCCGCAGACGAGTTTATCCACCCAGAATCGCCGCTGGACGAGGCTACGCTGCCCACCGATTTTGTCCTGCTCACCCACGTACACGGGGACCACACCTGTCTGGAGTCCATTTTCAGGATCCACAACGCTTTCCCGGCGACCCAATTTTTGGGACCAGCGGAATGTACCGATCTGTTGCGCAGGCAGGGGATCCCAGCCAGCCTGCTCCAAACAGTCTCTGCCGGAGAGACACGCTGGCTGAAGGGAGTTCAGCTGCACACTGTCTATGCCAAACCGCCGGCCGGGCTGCCCGCCGAGGGGATTGCACCGCCAGATGTGGAACATCTGGGGTTTGTCCTGGATTGCCAGGGCACCCGCGTCTATATCAGCGGCGACCCTGTCCAATCGTTCAGCCAACATGAATTCCTGCTGGCCCCAGTTCGCGCACACCAGCCGCAGCTGGGCCTGTTGACGACCCATCCCACAGAAGGGGAGTTTCCTTTGTTGGATGGCTCGGTCGAGATGGCTGTGAAACTGAAGCTGCAGGCAGCCGTGCCGGCACATTATGCATGTTTTGTCCGCAGAACCTACGATCCACAGCAATGGGCTGCCAGATTCCCTGCCGACGGCCCTACCCCCCTCCTCATCCCCTACGGCGGCGTGCTGGTCTTTCGTGCCGATTCGCCCGGTTGGAAAACGGCAGAATAGACTTATTTTGGACAGAGAAGACCAAGAGGACGGCAATGGAGTATCGTGTACTGGGCAAAACCCAGTTGAAAGTTTCTGCCCTCGGCTTTGGCTGCGGTGCGGTCGGCGGAATTTTGGTCAAAGGCAGCCGGCAGGAAATGCTGCGGGCAGTCGCACGTGCGTGCGAGCTCGGCGTCAATTATTTTGATACTGCCCCGCTGTATGGAGAGCGTGCCTCTGAGACCAATCTCGGCATTGTACTCGAAAGCCTGGGCCAAGAGGTGATCGTCGGCACCAAAGTGCGGCTGCGATTGGCCGATCTTGACAATCTGGAAACAGCCATCACACGGTCGGTAGAGTCCAGTTTGAGACGTCTGCGCCGTGAGGCGATCGATCTTCTCCAACTCCACAACTATGCAGGAGAAACAGACACAGCTTCCCAAGAGTGGTTGAATGCAGAACAGATCGCCCGGACAGTCGATGTGTTCAAAACGCTGCGTGCACAGGGGCGGATTCGCTTCTGGGGCATCAACGGTCTGGGAGATCCAGCCACGATCCGGCAGCTTCTGTCTACAGAGATCTACACTGCCCAGTTCTGTTTCAACCTGCTCAACCCAACCGCAGGCCTTCCCGTCCCTCCCCATTTTCCCTTTGAGAATTACCAGCAGCTGATGGTTCGTGCAGCCCAGGAACAGGTCGGTGTGCTGGCCATCCGGGTTCTGGCAGGCGGGGCCCTCGGCGATCTGGCAGACAGGCCTGCCAATGCAGCGGTGCCGATCGAGCCGATTGCCTCTGGCAGCAGCTTCGACGAAGATCTGCTGCTGGCGCAACAGTTTCGTTTTTTGGTGAAAGAAGGGTACACAGAAACTCTTGCCGAAGCTGCGCTGCGGTTTGCCAGCAGCCTGCCTGCGGTCTCCTCGACCGTGCTTGGGATTTCCACCCTTGAACAGCTTGAAGCAGCGGCCCTTGCCATCCACAAAGGGCCTCTTCCAGCTGAAGTCTATCCACGCCTGACAGCGATTTGGGAGAATTTTTCTGTGCAGCTGCACAGCGCTGCTGCTGGGCTCCCTCCCGTGGGGTAAAAAGAGGCACGCTTTTGGGTGAAAGCCGTTGAAGGGACTCGAACCCTTGACCTGCGCATTACGAGTGCGCCGCTCTACCAGCTGAGCTACAACGGCAATTTTGACCCTGAAAAGTATACAGGCAGGGTCCTAATTCAGCAAATACAGGGCCCTGCCAGGGGCATTTCCTATTGTTTGACCCGCGTCACGTACGCGCCCTCCCGTGTGGTGTCCACACGTACCACATCTCCTTCCTGGACAAACATCGGCACCTGCGTACGCAGCCCTGTCTCCAACTCGACTGTCTTGGTCGGGGCATTGGCTGTGTCCCCTTGCACCGCCGCCTCGGCCCAGACCACACGCAGATCCACTGCTGTCGGCAGTTTGATCGACAGCGGCTCCCCTGCATAGCTTTCGATGCTGACCACGGCGTTCTCGAGCAGATAGCCTTTGATGTCGTCCATCAACTCCGGGCCCAGCTCCAGCTGTTCGAAGGTCTCCGTGTTCATAAAGTGGTAGACCTCTCCATCCCGGTAAAGGTATTGGACGTTGTCTTTGTCAAGCTCGACATCGTTGAGACGCGTGCCGTTGTTGTAGGTCTTCTCGACCGTCGAACCCGTGCGCACGTTGCGCACCTTCAGACGGATCGTCGCTCCCCCCCGAGCCACTTTGATGTGCTGGTATTCCAGGACACGCCAGAGATGGTTCTCTTCTTCGTAAATATCCCCTTTGCGCAGCGTCTGTACTTCCGCCATATAGGTCCTTGCCTCGTTCGTTGTTGGTCCAGCCTTCGCGTCGTTCCAGCATTATAGTGGTGCTGGCAAAACGATGGCAAACACTCTTATCTGCCAAAAGCACTGAGCGCCAGCCGCAGCCGCTCTTCGACCGTCGTCGCCTCGCGCGGCAGCCCCTGGATGGCACGCTGTGCCTCAACCAGGCTGTACCCCAGCGCCACCAGCGCGTCGATCACCTCGGCGTCGACCGCGCTGAGCTGGGCCAGCCTCTCGACGCCGGTAGAGGGGGCTTTGACCTTGTCTTTCAACTCCAGCACAATCTTCTCAGCGGTTCGCTTGCCGATCCCTGGGACCCGCGCTATCAGGCTGGCCTCCCCGTTGGCCAGAGCCAGACGCAGTGCATCGGGGGCCAGCGAGCTCAACGTGCTAAGCGCCACTTTGGGGCCCACACCGCTCACCGTCAGCAGCAATTCAAAGATCGACAGCTCTTCTTCGCTCTCAAATCCGTAGAGGGAGAACGCATCTTCGCGCACCTGCAGATGGGTGTGGAGGGTAGCTGCACTTCCCTGCTGGTGGCGCACAGCTGTCGGTTCCGTCACAAACACCTTGAACGCGATTCCGCCGCTCTCCCCCCCTACATCGACGACCAACCAATCCTTCTGCCAGATGGCAACTTGTCCACGCACGATCCGAATCATCAAGAGTGCTCGTTTCGACTGGTTGTGCCAGCAGCCCCGCCGCCAGCAGGCTCAGAGCAGCCGGTTGTATTGAATCGTCTGCAGATGACAGATGGCGATCGCCACCCCGTCGGCAGCATCGTCCGGGCTGGGGGGCAGGGCCAGGTGCAGCAGGTGCATCACCATCTGTTGCACCTGGGCTTTGTCGGCGTTGCCGTAGCCGGCGATCGCCTGTTTCACCTCGGCCGGGGTATATTCGGCAACAGGCAGCCCAGCCAGCGCGGCTCCCAGCAGCACAGCCCCCCGTGCCTGCCCGACAGACAACGCGGTCGTGACGTTGCGCCCAAAAAACAGCTTCTCGACCGCCACTTCATCGGGCGCAAATTCGGCCAACAACCGCTGCAAATCTTGAAAAATTTCCAGCAGCCGCAGATGCATCGGGGCACCGGCCTCAGTCCGGATGACACCGCAGGCCAACAGTTCAAAATCGCCCCCCACACGCTCGGCTACGACCCCATAGCCGGTGATGGCCGTGCCAGGATCGACCCCCAGCACCGTACGTTGTCGCTGGCCCTCCATCAACCCAGCCATCGGTTGCCGCTGCAGGAGATCGCCCTCCCGCCAGCCCCCCGCTCAGGCAAACTGTGCAACCACATCCTCGGTCAATTCCAGATTGTGGTAGACCTTGCTGACATCGTCCAGCTCTTCCAACGCCTCGATCAGCTCCAGCACTGCGGCAGCCTCCTCCACCCCCAGCTCGATCGTCGTGTTTGGCTGCATCGCCAACTCGGCCTGGGCAGCCGCAAAGCCCTGCCCCTCTAACGCCTGGCTGACCTGGGCAAAGTCGGTTCGATCGGTGTAAATTTCCACCACCTCCGCAGAGAGCTCCACGTCGGCAGCACCACTCTCGATCGCAGCCAGAAACAGCGCATCGGGGTCGAGGTCCAGCACAGCACCGTTCTCGTCCACACGGTTGAAAGCAAGATAGCCTTTTTCGGTAAACTGCCATGCCACCGACCCTGGCTCGCCAAGCGCCCCATTGGCCTTGGTGAAGGCGCGGCGGACTTCAGAGATCGTACGGTTGCGGTTGTCGGTCAGACACTCGACCAGCATTGCAATTCCGTGGGGGCCATACCCCTCGTACACGATCGTTTCGATTTCGACGCCATCTTTTTCCAGACCAGCCCCCCGGCGAACTGCCCGGTCAATGTTTTCTTTGGGCATGTTCTCGCCGCGTGCCCGCTCGATCGCCAGACGCAAGGTGAAGTTGCTGGCAGGATCCCCCCCCTGGCGGGCAGCAATCTGGATTTCGCGCGCCAGACGCGTAAAGAGTTTGCCGCGTGCGGCGTCAGCGGCACCTTTTTTTCGTTTGATCGTCGACCATTTGGAATGACCCGACATCGCAGTTTCCTCTCTTTTTCCATCTGCCGACAGCCAGCGGCCTTTCTCCGTCGCCGTTTTTCCTCCAACTGGTCGGCTTTTTGCAAATTTGCTCCTCTACAGTATGGCACAACGCGCCGACTTCGACAACCCAAAACGGGGCAACGATCAGCTGGAGCCCCCCTCCCGCTGCCGACGGTGCTGCACAGCCGCCCGGATGAAAGCAGAAAACAACGGATGGGGTCGATTGGGACGGCTCTTGAATTCAGGATGAAACTGGCTGCCGACCATAAAAGGATGGTCGCGCAGCTCCGCAATCTCGATCAAACGGCCATCCGGCGAAAGACCGCTGAAGACCATCCCCTGGGCCGTCAGCGCGCTTCGGTAGGAGTTGTTGAATTCAAAACGATGGCGGTGTCGTTCCTGCACAACCTCCCCATAGCCCGCTGCCGCATAGGCGGCATAGGCGTGCGTGCCCGGCTCGAGCCGACACTCGTACACCCCCAGCCGCATCGTTCCCCCCAAATCCGCAATGTCCCGCTGGTCGGGCATCAGATCGATGATCGGGTATTCAGTGCTGAGATCAAACTCGGTGCTGTTGGGTTCATCGGTCTGGTAGAGATGGCGGGCAAATTCGATACACATCACCTGCATTCCCAGACAGAGGCCCAGATAGGGCACCCGGTGCTCGCGCGCCAGACGCGCTGCCAGAATCTTTCCTTCGATCCCACGGTAGCCAAAGCCACCGGGCACCACAACCCCGTCCGCAGCCAGCAGGCGGCCCTGCTCCCTCCCTTTTTCCAGATCCTCCGAGTTGACCCAGTCAATCTCGATGTCCCACCCTGCAGCCAGCCCGGCATGGATCAACGCTTCTTTGACGCTCAGATAGGAATCTTGCAGCTCGACATATTTGCCAGCCAAAACAATCTGCAAGGTCGGTTTGGGACGCCGCAGGTCCGCCACAAACTGTCGCCAGCTGACCAGCCCGGCCTGCGACGGCTGCGTCTCCACCAAACCCAATCGCCGGGAAATCCACGCCCCCAACCCCTGCTCCTCCAAGCTCAGCGGAACCGCATAGATGGTGTCGCTGGTGACCAGAGGCACCACCGCCTCCCGGTCGACGTCGCAAAAAAGCGCAGTCTTCACACGCAGATCGTCTTCGACCGGGTGATCGCTGCGCAACACCACCACATCCGGCGAAATCCCAATGCCGCGCAGCTCGCGCACACTGTGCTGCGTCGGTTTGGTCTTGAGCTCCTTGCTCGCCGCCAGATAAGGGAGCCAGGTCACATGGGCATAGATGGTGTTGGCCCGCCCCACATCCTTGCGCATCTGGCGGATCGCCTCCAGAAACGGCAACCCTTCGATATCGCCGACCGTCCCTCCGATCTCGACGATCAACACATCGGCCTGGGCCACACGCGCAGCCAACCCGATCCGGCGTTTGATCTCATTGGTGACATGTGGGATCACCTGGATCGTCCCGCCCAGATAGTCGCCGCGCCGTTCCTGGCTCAACACCGACGTATAGATCTGCCCACTTGTGATGTTGCTGACTTTGGAGAGATTGACGTCGACAAAGCGCTCATAATGGCCCAGGTCCAGGTCAGTCTCGGCACCATCCTCGGTGACAAAGACCTCGCCATGCTGATAGGGGGACATCGTGCCTGGATCGACATTCAAATATGGATCCAGTTTCATCGTGGCGACGCGTATTCCACGCGCTTTGATAATCGTTCCCAGCGAGGCGACCGTCACCCCTTTGCCCAGCCCAGAAACGACCCCCCCTGTCACAAAAATATATTTTGTTGTCATACGTTCCTCTTCTCATCTTTTCAGCCGATGGATCAGCGATATCCCTCCATTGTGCCAGAAAAGTGTGCGGTTGCATAAGGTCCGCAGCCTACTTGCAGCAGACTGCTCCTCCTGTAGTATAATTTGACCCCAATATGGATCTTTTCACCGCCTTTTCCAGCCCTCCCCGCTACCCGGTCGACCTTCAACTGCACAGCACCGCTTCGGATGGAACCGACAGACCGGCAGCCCTGGTCGCACTCTGCGCCCGACTGCAGCTGCAGGTGATTGCGCTGACCGACCACGACAGTGTGCAAGGCATCGACGCCGCAATCGCTGCTGCAGCCCCTCTCGGCCTCCAGGTCATTCCTGCCCTCGAATTCAGCACACGTGCAG
>CAIOHJ010000081.1 GCA_903858085.1 uncultured Chloroflexota bacterium | reverse complement strand
GCGAACGCGGAGTGGATATCCCCACCCTCTGTCACCTCGACGGGCTCAGCGAGCGGGGCGGCTGCCGACTCTGCATGGTCGAGCTCGCCGGCAGCCCAAAGCTGCAAGCCGCCTGTGTCACCCAGGTCCAGGAAGGGATGGCCGTCCATACCCACAGCGAACGGCTGGTCAAGTACCGCAAGATGATCCTGGAGCTGCTCTTCTCCGAACGCAACCATGTCTGCGCCGTCTGTGTGATGAACGGCAACTGCGAGCTGCAGTGGGAAGCTGCCAAACTGGGGGTGGACCACGTGCGCTATGAGTATCTCCACCCAGAGCTCAGCCTGGACGCCAGCCACGACCGCTTCGCCCTCGACCACAACCGCTGCATCCTCTGCAGCCGCTGTGTGCGGGTCTGCGACGAGATCGAAGGCGCCCATGTCTGGGATGTGATGGGGCGCGGGACCAACAGCCGTGTGATCATCGACCTCAACCAACCCTGGGGCTCCAGCCAAAGCTGCACCTCATGCGGCAAATGTGTCCAGGTCTGCCCAACTGGCGCCCTCTTCACCAAAGGCTCGACCGTCGCCGAGATGGAAAAACAACACAATTTCCTGCGTTGGATCCTCGACGGCCGCGAGAAGAAAGTCTGGTCCTATGAAAAAAATGGGAAGTAGGCCACAATGAACAAAATCAAATTTGCAACTGCCTGGCTCGGCGGCTGCTCAGGCTGCCACATGAGCTTTCTGGATCTGGACGAAAAGCTGCTCGAGCTGGCCAATAAAATTGAGCTCGTCTACAGCCCGATCGCCGACGTCAAAGAGTTCCCCGAAGGGGTCGACGTCACCCTGGTGGAAGGGGCTGTGGCCAACCTGGACAACCTCCGCCTGGCCCAGCAGATTCGCGCCCGCAGCCGACGGGTGGTCAGTTTCGGCGACTGCGCTGTCACCGGCAATGTGCCCAGCCTGCGCAACACCCTCGGGGTCGACGACCTGCTCACCGCAGTCTACCAGGAAGGACCAGGCCGCCACCCCGCCGGCGGCGGAGAGATTCTGCCCCGCCTGCTGCCCAAGGTGCTCCCCCTCCACCAGGTGATCCAGGTCGATGCCTTCCTGCCCGGCTGCCCCCCCGACGCCGAACGGATCTGGGCCGCCGTCAGCGCCCTGCTGGCAGACGAACCCATCCTCCTCGAACCCGCCAGACGAACTTTTGGTTGATCGGAGCTGCATGATGTCCAAAACGATTGTGATCGACCCTGTCACCCGCATCGAAGGCCATGCCAAGATCACCCTCCACCTGGACGACCAGGGCCAGGTCGAGGACGCCCGCTTCCATGTCACCGAATTCCGCGGCTTCGAAAAATTCTGCGAAGGGCGCAGCTTCTGGGAAATGCCCGGCATCACCGCCCGTATCTGCGGCATCTGCCCAGTCAGCCACCTGATGGCCTCCGCCAAAGCCGGCGATGCCATCTTGGGTGTCGCCATCCCCCCCACCGCCGCCCGTCTGCGCCGAGTGATGAACTGGGCCCAGCTCGTCCAGAGCCATGCCCTCAGCTTTTTCCACCTCAGTGCCCCCGATCTGCTGCTGGGCATGGAAAGCGACCCGGCCAGACGCAACCTCATGGGGCTGATCGACCGCTACCCCGACGTAGCACGCAACGGCATCCGTCTGCGCAGTTTTGGCCAGAAGGTCATCGAACTGCTCGGCGGACGCAGCGTGCACCCTGCCTGGACCGTCCCAGGCGGGGTGCGCGACCCCCTCAGCCAAGAGAGCCGCAGCCAGATCCAGCAGATGCTGCCCGAAGCCCTGGCGATCACCGAACAGGCGCTGGATCTGCTGCGCAGCACAGCAGACACCTACCGCGACGAAGAAGCCCTGTACGGCAACTTCCCCAGCCTCTACCTGGGCCTGGTCACCCCAGAAGGGGGGCTGGAACATTACGACGGGCTGCTGCGCGTCATAGACAGCGACGGCACTGTCCTGGAACCCGGGCTCCCCCTCTCCCGCTACCGTGAAATTATCGGCGAAGCCGTCGAACCCTGGAGCTACCTCAAGTTCCCTTTCTACCGGCCCGCAGCCACACGCGCCGCCCACGGGGGGGCCGCCGAAACCCAGTATGCCGCCGGCATGTACCGCGTCGGCCCGCTGGCCCGGCTCAATGTCTGCGATTTCGCCGGCACCGCACGCGCCGAAGCCGAGCTGCGCGAGTTCCGCCGACTCGCCCCGCGCGGCCGCCCGGTCTCCAACAGCTTCCATTCCCACTACGCCCGCCTGATCGAGATCCTCTACTCGCTGGAACGCATCGCCGAAACGCTCGACGACCCCGCCATCACCGACCCACGCATCCGCGCCCACGCTGAAGTCAACCACCTGGTCGGCGTCGGCGTCAGCGAGGCCCCGCGCGGTACCCTCTTTCACGAGTACCAGGTCGACAGCAACGGGATTTTACAGCGGGTAAACCTGATCATCGCCACCGGCCAGAACAACCTGGCCATGAACCGCACCGTCAAACAGATCGCCCAACACCACATCCAGGGAGGGAAGGTGACCGAGGGCATCCTCAACCGCATCGAGCACGGCATCCGCCTCTATGACCCCTGCCTCAGCTGTTCTACCCACGCGGTCGGGCAGATGCCCTTGCAGGTCGAAATCTTTGACTCGGCTGGCCGCCTGGTCGACCGCATGGCACGCAACTGAATGGAGCCCACCCTGCCCGCAACCCCAGTCTGGGTGATCGGGATCGGCAACACCCTGCGCCGCGACGACGGCGCAGGGTGGCTGCTGGCCCAGGCAGTGGCAGCTACCCTGACAGAGGCCGGCTGCCCCGTCCACCTGACCCTCCAGCACCAGCTTCTCCCCGAGCTGGCCGCCGAAGCCGTCGAGCTGCAGCCTGCCCAGATCCTCTTCGTCGACGCCAGCGCCGCCGTCACCAGCCCCCAGTGCACCCCCCTCCTCCCCGGAACCGTCGCCGACAGCAGCCACGGCCTGACCCCAGCCGGCCTGCTCACCCTCCTGCAGCGCCTCTATGCCCTCCAGCCAGCCGGCTGGCTGCTGCAAACCCCTGGCCAGGAGTTCGGCCACGGCGAAGGATTGAGCGAAAACGCCCGCCAGGCCCTGCAAACAGCCCCGGCGCTGGCCACCCGCTGGCTCGCCACCTGCCAGGTCAAAACAGATCGCGCCCCCCACCCGATTTGCAAAGCCCCCGAAATTGGATTATAAATTACAGATTCCAGACATTGAGAATCCATCTGACACCATGAGCGTTTCATCCAGCCAGCCCGCTCCATCCCACAGAGAAGTGAGCAGCCCACCAGCACACGAAACCTGGGGCCACCGCCGCCTGATTGGCCTGTGGCTGGCCCTGCTGGCCATCCCCCTGCTGGCAGTGGGGCTTTTTGCCGTGCTGCAGCCGGTTCAGGTCCTTCCCCGCATCGGGCTGGCCCCCGGCTTCCTCTGGAGCGACCTGAACGGCCAGACATTCAGCAGCGAACTGCTGCGGGGCAAGCTGGTCATCTACAACTTTACCAGCGTCACCTGCACCGCCCCCTGTCTGGATGGCTCGGCAACCATGCAGCAGCTGCAAGACCGGATCGCCACACTCGACACCGGCGGCCTGCCGGTCACCCTGGTCACCGTCCTGCTCGACGGCACAGAAAGCGACCCCGCCCTGCTGCGCGCCTACGCGGCCCGGTGGAAGGCCGACCCAGAACGCTGGCAGTTTGTCACAGCCCCGGCCGACTCGCTCAAACAAGGGGTAGGCGGTGGCTTTGGCCTCTACTACACAGCAACCGCTGCCGGAGAGGTGACCTTTGCCCCGCTGACCGTGCTGGTCGACGGCAACGGCATCCTGCGCGCCCAGTACAAACGGACCCTGCCCGATCTGGCCTTTGTCGAACGGGATCTCGGCTTGATCGCCGCAGAAGTGCGCAACAGCAGCGGCGCCAGCGGGCTTGTCTACGAAGCTGCCCACCTGTTTGCCTGCTATGCAAGCTACTGAGCCCACAGATGCGTACACGGCCGATCGACATGCCCACACCGCCCAGCCGCAAAAAGCTCCTGCTGGGCGGGCTCCTGCTGGGCGGGCTCCTGGCAGGGGGGTGGGCAGCCTGGCCCTGGCTGCAGCCCGCACCCCAGCACGCGGTTGTCCTCAACACCCGCCAGCCGATCGCCGAGTTCAAGCTCGACTCGACCCTGGGCCACCCACTGTCGTTGAGCCAGTTGGGCGAGCACTACACGCTCTTTTACTTTGGCTACACGACCTGCCCAGACATCTGCCCGACCACGCTGGCCGACCTGAGCCAGGCACAGAAGCTGCTGGGAGAACAGGCCCAAAAGCTGCAGATGGTCTTTGTCACCGTCGACCCCGAACGCGATACGGTGGAGCGGCTGCGCGACTACCTGGCCTACTTTGGCCCTGGGTGGATCGGGCTGGCTGGCCCCCCTGCTGTCACCGCAAACGTGGCCAGCCAGTTTGGGGTGGTCTATCAAAAGCAGCCTGCCCGCGGCAGCGCCACAGAGTACCTGATCGACCACAGCAGTGTCATTGTGCTGCTCGACCCGCAGCACCGCCCCCTGCTCCTGTTTCCCTATGGGGTCAGCGGCGAGCAGATCGCCGACGACCTGGCGGCAGCAATGCGCTGACCACCAGAGCCCACCGCAATCGACCGGTTCACCGCTACGATGCAACCGGTATCGATAGAGAATCGCTGAAGATACCGAGTTTGAACCGTGAAAGGAGACTTGAATGCGCAAAGAACCCGATACCCCCCAGGGCACGGTGGTGCTGATTTCGATCTTTTTGATCTTGACCGTTGCCTTGTGGTTTAACACCTACCTGATCGTGTTGTCCAGAGGAGCGAACTGATGAGCGAACAGAGGAGCGAACTGAGCCCTGCAGGGGAGACCCACAGCCCGCAGGAGACAGAACAGGCTGAGACGCTGCACGTCGAAAAATGGGAAGGGATCTGGATCCGGATTGCCCTCGGAATGACGGCTGTCTTCATCCTCGCCATTACGGTCGCTGCGCTCTCCTTCGGCATCTCGGTGCCCGGCGTCACCGCCCGCATCTCCCCAGCTGCGCTCAACGATCCGGAAAATCCCTTCGCCACCCCGGGGCTGCGCGAGCTGGCCCCAGGCAAGTATGAGGTCTATATGGTGGCCCAGACCTGGAACTTTCTGCCTGACCGCCTCGAAGTGCCGGTCGGCGCCGAGGTGACCTTCTACGTGACCGCCCGCGATGTGGTGCACGGCATCAAGATCGCCGGGACCAATGTCAACATGATGGCACTGCCTGGCCAGGTCTCCACACTCAAGGCGACCTTTACAAAACCCGGTGTCTACAACTACATCTGCCACGAGTACTGCGGCTACGTCGCCGGCGCGCCGATCGGCCACCACACCATGTATGGCCAGCTGGTAGTGGCCGATGCGCCCGAAACAGCCCAGGCTCTGACCGAGTAACCCAGAGAGGAAGCAAGCGATGTCTGTACAAACGTTCACCGGGTCAGTCGCACCGGCCCGCCCTGTCTCCCCGCCGCTGACTGCGCAGCACCTCCACCTGGCAGACCGTGTGGCCGGCTGGAACATCGCCGTCGGCGTGCTTGCCCTGTCGATCGGCGCCCTCTTCGGCGTCTTCCAGGGACTCGAACATGCCAAAGTGCTCGACATCTACCCCTGGCTGCAGCCAGTCATCAAGACCTACTACCAGGGGCTGACCCTGCACGGTGCCCTCAACGCCGTGGTCTGGACCACCTTCTTTATCTGCGGCTTTTTCACCTTCGCCTTTGTGCGCAGCCTCAACCGCCCCTATCTCTACCCGAAGTTGAATGTGATCGCCTTCGTCGTCATGCTGGTCGGGCTGCTCACCGCGGCCGTGCCAATGCTGATGAACAACGCCACCGTCCTCTATACCTTTTACCCCCCCATGCTGGCTGACTGGGCCTTTTATGCCGGGCTCACACTGTTGGTGATCGGCTCCTGGATCGTCGGCTACAGCATGTACTTCACCTACTACGCCTGGCGCAAAGAGAACCCTGACCGCCGCGCCCCTTTCATTGCCCTGGCTGCCACCATCACGATGGTGCTCTGGCAGATCGCCACCCTGGGCGTCGCCGGCGAAATTCTCTTTCAACTGCTGCCCAACGCCCTGGCCCCGGTGCTGGGCTTCCCAGCCCCTGGTCTCGACCCACTGCTCAACCGCACCCTCTTCTGGTGGTTCGGCCACCCGCTGGTCTACTTCTGGCTGCTGCCCGCCTATATCTCCTGGTACGCCATGCTGCCCGCCCAGACCCACGGCAAAATGTTCAGCGAACCGCTGGCCCGCCTTGTCTTCTGGCTCTTCCTGCTCTTCAGCACCCCGGTCGGCTTTCACCACCAGTACGCCGACCCTGGCATCCCAGAGATCTGGAAGTATATCCACATGATCTTCACCTTTGGCGTCGGCTTCCCAAGCCTGTTGACCGCCTTCACCGTGGTCGCCTCGCTCGAGATCGGGGCCCGCGCCCGCGGCGGCAAAGGCTATCTCGCCTGGATCGGCCGGCTCAACTGGGGAGATCCTTCCTATGCAGCCCAGAACCTGGCCATGATCCTCTTTATCTTTGGCGGCATCGGCGGCATGATCAACGCCTCCTACAACGTCAATCTGGCAGTCCACAACACCACCTGGGTGCCGGGCCATTTTCATCTGACCGTCGGCTCAGCCAGCACGCTGACCTTTTTCGGCATCCTCTACTGGATGGTGCCCCGTCTGACCGGCCACAAGCTCTTTACGCCGCTGCTGGCCCGGATCCAGGCCTGGACCTGGTTTTTTGGCATGCTCTTCTTCAGCAACGCCTACCACACACTCGGCCTGCTCTTCAGCGTGCCGCGGCGCACGGCCCTGGGCAGTGCCCCCTACTACGACAGCCAGTGGAACCCGCAAATGATCGAGTCGGTGCTCGGCATCTCCCTCCTGACCGTCAGCGCCACCCTCTTTTTCGCCATCATGCTCTTTACGCTGCTCCTCCCGCGCAAACTCGACAAGCCCGTCGACATGCCCGTCGCCCAGCCGCTTGACCCCAAACCAGCCCCCCAGTGGCTGGATACCTGGTGGCCTTGGCTCAACGGCGCCATCGCCCTGGTGCTCCTTTCCTATGGCCCCATGCTCTACCAGCTGATCCGCGACGCCGAATTCTGGTCGCGCGGCATCCGGGTCTGGTAGCCCGCCCCAAACCCGTAGCGCGATCTTCAAATTGCTCTACAAAAGCGCCAGACGTACGTCACTCGGCAATTGTGACGCAGTATGTAGAGCGATCTTCAAATCGCTCTACATACCCACCACCTGCTTTGCGCCAACCTCTCTTCGTACTTCTGGAAAGGTGATTCGACGATCAAGCGCCGTTCGACGGCCTGGCTGCAAAATGAGGAGAAGACCTCACCCGCCGACTCGCAAGATCAGCGCCGATTTCGCCCCTAAATCGACGGTGATCTTGCCCCCTTCAGCACGAAGAAGCGCTCTTTCTCCCACCTCGAGCGCCCGTTCCACCACAGCCCCCTCCAGCTGTGTGTCCACACAAAGCACAGCAGCTTCGCCCAGGTTGACCAAGGTCACCACCACATGCTCCTTGCCCCGACGCAGGATGCCAAACACGCTCTCAGGAACAGTGGCGTCGGTCAGCCAAAATACCTCGAGGGCAGCCCAACCAGGGATCTGCCGCTTCAGCGCGTTGATCCCCTGCAGGATCTCTTCGATCCCTTCTTCGCCGCCCACAAACATCATGTATGGCCCAGGCATAGACATAAACATTACAGTCAGCAGACGCACCTCTTCCAGCGCGAATTGTTCGCGCCGCCACTTGCTCCCCCAGCTGGGCCACCAAAAGGTGTCGTGCGAGTCGATGTGGTGGGCGGTCATCGCACCTCGCGGCAGGAAGGCGTCTCGATCTTGGATCCAGCGCGCCACACCTCTGGCGCTTTTGACCCCCCAGGGCCTGGCTTCGCTGGGGTGCATGATGGCGGTGACCAACCACTGCTCGTCGTAGTTGTAGTTCAAATCCATCGAACGGCGCAGCAAAATCCCCGAGGGCTCGGTGTACAGCAACGATTCAGGGTTGAGCGATTTCAGAGCCGGGCGCAACTGCTCGAACAGAGGTACACAGGCCAGCGCCGACATGCCAGCACGATGGCGGGCCCACTCAGCCCAGTTGGGAAAATCGTTGTAGGTAGGGGCATCAAAACGAAAGCCATCAATCTGCAACTCCGAAAGCAAAAATTGCATGGCCTCGATGAAGTAGGCCTGCCATTCAGGGTTGCGGGCATCAAAAGCCTTGGTGTAAATTCCTGCCACCCGGCCATACGAATCGCGAAAAAACCAGTCGGGGTGCTCGGCAACCAAAGGCGAAACCGCAGGACTTCCCCCCTTCCAGTACGGTTCAAAATCCAGGATGTGGCGAGACCAGGCGATCAGATAGTTGCTCCATTCTCCCACATCGGCAGAAAAGCTGTCCGAGGTTTGCGCGCCCACCAGCTGGGCATAAGGCCCCGAACGCACCCCGTCGGCGGCAACGCCGATGGACTCTTGGTCCAATACCCCGTGCAGCAACACATCCAAGATGATGCGGATGCCCAGGCGGTGGCACTCCGCCACCAGCCCCTTCATCTGCTCGAGGTCGCCAAAAGAGGTGGCAATGTCCCAGTAGTCGTGTACATTGTAGCTGGGATAAGGCTGGCGGGGCATCAGTTGAATCACGTTGAAGCCCAGCGCAGCAATACGGGGCAGATCGGCGGTCAGGTCGGAGAGCTCTGGATAGGGCTGATAGCGGTGGTTGGGGTAAAAGACCGAAAAGCCAATTTGGGCTTCCCAGATGCTGGCCGCTCCAATCCAGGTGGGCGGGTTGCAGGGGGTGGTCTGCCCACTCAGACGCAGCCAGCTCTGGAAG